>CAZHLV010000036.1:0-27121 GCA_964533415.1 uncultured Hyphomicrobiales bacterium | reverse complement strand
GCCCTTGATGGTTGGTACACCACGGGCCGGTTCAACGCGGAATTCGAAAAAGCCCTGGGGAAATTCCTGGGGCGCAAATATGTACTGACCTGCAACTCGGGCTCCTCCTCTAACCTGCTGGCGGTTGCCGCATTGACTTCCGACTCGCTGGGAGACAGGGCATTGAAACCGGGAGATGAAGTCATCACCGTGGCGGCCGGCTTTCCAACTACCGTCAATCCCTTGCTGCAATATGGCCTTGTGCCTGTTTTCGTTGATGTGGATATCCCCACATATAACGCCATCCCGGAGCAAATTGCGGCGGCCGTCACACCTCGTACCCGGGCCATTATTCTGGCGCATACATTGGGCAATCCCTTCGATCTCAACGCCGTGCTGTCACTATGCAAAAAGAACAATTTATGGCTGATTGAAGATAGCTGTGATGCTCTGGGCAGTACCTACCGCGGCCAAAAAACCGGAAGTTTTGCAGATATCTCAACCTTCAGTTTCTATCCGGCCCATCATATCACGATGGGTGAGGGTGGAGCGGTCGTAACAGATAATTCGAGGTTAAAGCGGATTATCGAATCTCTGCGTGACTGGGGACGTGACTGCTGGTGTGATCCTGGCTGCGATAATACTTGCAAGAAACGTTTTACTCAACAGCATGGCGCCTTGCCCGCTGGTTACGATCATAAATATGTGTATTCGCATGTTGGCTATAATCTGAAAATTACAGACATGCAGGCTGCTCTTGGCCTGGCGCAATTGCAAAGACTGGACAGTTTTATTGAAGCCCGAAAGCGCAATTTTGCTCACCTGTCACAAGCCCTGTCCGGGTTGCAGGAGTATCTGGAACTGCCTCAGGCTACGGCAGGATCCGATCCGGCATGGTTTGGCTTTCCCGTAACCCTGGGCGATGCTTCCCGCCGCAGGGCTCTTCTGCATCACCTGGACGGGAAACGTGTTGGAACTCGTTTGCTCTTTGGCGGCAACCTGATCCAGCAGCCTTATTTTGCCGGACAGAACTACAAGGTTTCAGGCGATCTTCCCAACACCAACCGGATTATGAACAACACGCTTTGGCTTGGTTGCTATCCAGGCTTGACAAGAGAGATGCTGGATTATGTGGCGGCTGCCATGACAGAGTTTTTTGTCAGCTGAAGCTGGGCCGTTATTCATCAGTACATGCTTTTGGAAGGGAGCCTTTCATGCGTGAAATTTCCAATAATGCCTTGAATATCGATGGCCAACCGATGTTCAGGATAATTGACAAGGTGAAACGTCTGGAAGCTCAGGGCCAGGACATAATTCATCTTGAAATTGGCGATCCTGATTTTGATACACCAGATAATATCAAGGAAGCGGCAAAACGCGCCATTGATGCAGGTGAAGTTCATTATGGCAGCAGTTGGGGGGAAGCCACTTTTATTGAAGCCATTCGTGAAACAACCCTGCGTTCGCGCGGCTTCATGCCGGATACCGACCAGGTGCTGGTTACACCCGGCGCCAATATTGTCATCTTTTATTCCGTTTTCTGCCTGTCAAATCCGGGGCAGGAAATCCTTGTGCCAGATCCAGGCTTTCCCACCTATTATTCTGCCATCAAAATGTGTGGCGCGGTTCCTATTCCCTATCCCTTGTATGCAAAAAATGGTTTTCGCTTGCGTGTGGGCGATATTGAGCCACTGATAACAGACAAAACACGGCTTTTAATTATCAATAGCCCGCAAAATCCTACTGGCGCGGTAACAGAAGCTGAGGCCCTGGAGGAAATATATGATCTTGCAGTCAGGCATGATCTTTATATTTATTCAGACGAAATTTATGCACGCATGGTCTATCATGGGGGAGAAAATTTTTTCTCTATCGCAAGCCTTGATCGTTGCCATGAACGCGTCATCCTTTCCAATGGGTTCAGCAAGGCCTTTGCCATGACCGGCTGGCGGCTTGGCGCAATTATCGCCCCAAAAACCGTGGCTGAGCGTATGATGATGCTTTTGCAAACCACCTCTTCATGCGTACCTGCCTTCGTTCAGAAGGGCGGGCTTGAGGCCATTACGGGAAACCAGAATACAGTGCGGAAAATGATTGTGGAATACAACCATCGCCGCGAGCTTCTGGTCAATGGGTTAAATGCTATTCCTGGTATTTCCTGCCATATGCCTGGCGGGGCTTTTTATGCTTTTCCCGATATAACGTCTTTCGGGATGAGCTCGAACGAGTTTGCAAATTTTATTCTGGAAAAAGCCGGGGTGGCTCTATTGCCGGGAACCAATTTTGGCAAGCAGGGTGAAGGATTCGTGCGTTTGTGTTATGCGTCATCTCTGGAAAACATCAAGGAAGCCTTGGAACGTATCAAGCGCGCCTGCCATGACCTGTGAAAGGAAACGAGACATGATCCGCGTTGCCGACTATATCGCCAGCTTTATCAGTGACAAGCTTGGGCTGAAAGATGTTTTCTTGCTGACAGGCGCGGGCATCATGCACCTTACAGATGGCGTGATCTGCAACAAGCGCTTACGTCCTATTTGCGTGCATCATGAACAAACGGCCTCCATGGCGCTTGAGGCATATGCGCGTGCCAATGAGCATTTTGCTGTAGGCTATTTTTCCACGGGTCCGGCAGCCACAAATGCAATAACCGGACTGGGAGGAGCCTGGCAGGACAGCGTGCCCTGCCTGTTTATCTCTGGACAGGTCAAGCGCTCTGAGGCCAGCCATAACGCCGGGGTGCCGGGGTTGCGCCAGTTTGGCGTTCAGGAACTGGATATCATCCCTGTTGTCTCCTCGTTATGTAAATATGTCGTACATCTGAGTGATCCGGAAATGGTCCGTTACGAGTTGGAAAAGGCCGTCGCCATATCAAAATCCGGTCGCCCCGGACCGGTCTGGCTGGAAGTTCCCATGGATGTGCAGGGTGCACGCATTGATCCTGAAAAGTTAAAAGGCTACACGGAAGAATATACTCCACCATGCGCATCGGTGGATGACATCAGTTTCGTGGCGCAACAACTAAGCAGGGCCTCACGCCCGGTTATCATTGCTGGGCGCGGTGTGCGGCTGGCCGGAGCGCAACAACAACTCGTGGAATTTGCTCAAAAGCGGAATATCCCCATTGTCACTCCGTATCTTGGCATAGACAACCTCAATCATAATCTGGATATATATATTGGAAAGACGGGCGTGAAAGGCGACAGGCCTGCAAATTACGCCATGCAGAACGCTGACGTAATTCTGGCTATCGGCAGTTCCCTGCATGTGTCGGTTATTGGCTATGACTACGATCAGTTTGCCCGCGCCGCACAAAAGATCGTGGTAGATATAGATCCTACGGCGCACAGGAAAAAAACTATCCGCATTGACCGTTTCGTAGAATCTGATGCAAAATATTTCCTTGAACGTTTAGCCTCCTCAGCGTCTCTGGACGCTATGAGCGACAAAAACGATTGGCTCAGGCGCTGCGTGGGATGGAAAAAGAAATACCCCGTCTGCCTGCCTGAATATGAAGATATTGAAGATGCAATCAATATTTATTCGCTGGTTGATAGTCTTTCGGATCTCTCCGTTTCAGGTGATATGTTTATTTCAGATGCAGGCTCGGCTTTTTACGCGGTATCACAAGGCATCCGGCTGACGAAAGACAATCAACGATATCTCCCCTCGGGCGCCATGGCGACAATGGGATATACACTGCCTGCTGCCATTGGCGTATCCGCGGCTGCTGGAGATGCTCGTGTGCTGGCCATCACCGGTGATGGCTCCTTTCAACAAAATTTGCAGGAATTACAGACAATTCTGCATTACAATTTGCCGGTCAAGCTGTTTATTCTCAACAATGATGGATACCTGTCCATTCGTTCATCCCAGACCAACTACTTTGACAACCGCTATATTGGTGAAAGCCCGCGTTCCGGTGTCGGGTTGCCGGATACATTAAAAATCTGCGAAGCCTATGGCGTTCCGGCAGCGCGCGTTTCCAGCCTGAAAGATCTGGATAGCGCCATCCAAACCGCCCTTGAAATGCCAGGCCCCTATGTACTGGACGTGATAACCCCTCCCGAGCAGCTAATCATCCCGACAGTGGCCTCGCGTGTCAATGAAGATGGCACCATGTCCTCGCGTCCGCTTGAGGATATGGCGCCTTTTCTGGACAGGGATGAATATCTCTCCAATCTATTGATTGATGACGTATGATGCCCAGACGGGTAGAGGAGTCCGTTGCCTGATGCGTATTTTCCTGACAGGCGGCACGGGCTTTTTTGGTCGGGCATTGCTGCGGTTCTGGATGCAGCGCGCTCAAGAGGGAGAGCTCCTGCCAACAATCACGGCAATCAGCAGAACCCCGGAAGATTTTTTCATCCGGTATCCAGAATTTGCAGGGTTAAAATGGTTTTCTCTACACAAGGGGGATATTCTCGCCCCTGAAACATTTCCTCCAACTGAAAAATATACACATGTCTTACATGCGGCCACGCAGACCTTCAGGGAAACGTCCACGAGAGCGCTGGACTATTATGAGGAAATCACCAATGGTACGCGTAATGTGCTTGATTTTGCTGTATCCTGCGGCGCACGGCGTTTTCTTCTGACCAGCTCAGGGGCAGTCTATGGCCCGCAACCACCGGCCTTGACGCACATTCCCGAGGATTACAGTGGCGCTCCCAACCCGCTGGACCCAGCCAACGCCTATGGTTTGGGAAAACGCATGTCCGAACATCTGTGTACACTGTATCAGGATGCCTATGGCATTGAAACAGTCAGCGCCCGATGTTTTGCTTTTGTTGGCCCGGACATGCCATTGAATACATATCTTGCCTTGGGCAACTTTATCCGCGATGCCTTGTGGGGTGATGAAATCATTGTTTCAGGCAATGGCATGCCGGTGCGTTCTTACCTGTACCAGGACAACCTAGCTCAATGGCTGCTGGCCCTGCTCGTGCGCGGGGCGCCGGGGCGGGCCTACAATGTTGGATCTGAAGAGGCCATTTCCATTGCTGACCTGGCGCGGTTGACACGTGACATCATTTCTCCAGATAAACCTGTTCGTATTCTGGGACAAAAAAGCGCAGACGGCCCGCGCAATCTTTATGTTCCGGATTTAACACGTATCCAGAGGGAATTGGGACTTGAAGTTTCCACCTCCCTCCGGCAGGCTATCGCGAAAACAGCCTCAACTCTTCGTATAAAAGGACCGCAGGATAAGCTGGAATGAAAAAAATAAGTGTTGTTACCCCGTGTTATAATGAAGAGGGGAATGTAGAATTACTGCACAAGGCGGTGGTGGATATCTTTACGCGTTTGGGTAACTACAGGCTGGAGCATATTTTTATCGATAATGCCTCGGTTGATGGAACCGCTGATAAAATCAAGGAAATGGCAAAGACAGACAAAAGCGTAAAGCTGATCGTCAATACACGCAATTTTGGTCATATCCGTTCGCCCATGCATGCTTTTTTTCAGGCCAGGGGGGATGCCGTTATTCTTATGGCCGCAGATTTCCAGGATCCCCCGGAACTACTGGAAGATTTCATCCGCAAGTGGGAAAATGGATACAAGATCATCATTGGTGTGAAAAAGAACAGTGAAGAGTTTCGCGCCATGTGGCTGCTGCGTCGAGCTTACTACCGTTTTGTAAAACGTATTTCAGACATTGACCTGATCCAGGATTTTACCGGATTTGGCCTGTATGATCGCGAGGTAGTGGAACATTTACGCAGTTTCAAGGAGCCTTACCCCTATTTTCGCGGCCAGATCGCCGAACTTGGCCACGAAACAAAGAAAATTCCATTTTCTCAGCCGGTACGCAAGCGCGGCATCACCAAGAATAATTTTTACACCCTTTACGACATCGCCATGCTTGGCATAACGACCAGTTCCAAGGTACCTTTGCGGCTGGCCACGATGGCAGGGTTCATTCTGTCCATTATCAGCCTGCTGATTGCTTTTTTCTATATTATTATCAAGCTTCTGTTCTGGAATGCTTTCTCCGTGGGGATGGCGCCGTTGATCTTTGGTGTTTATTTCCTTGGTTCGGTACAATTGTTCTTCATTGGCATACTTGGCGAGTATATCGGTGCCATACACACGAATGTCCGCAACCGACCCTATGTGATCGAGAAGGAACGGATAAACTTCGATGATAATGATAGTACGGAGTTATCCTGAGTATGCAGCCAGACAAACCCAAGTTGCTGGCGGCAAAAAGAATGCCGCTACGCTATCTGGTGGCGGGCGGCTGGAATACGCTCTTTGGCTATAGCGCTGGCGTTGGGCTTTACAAACTTCTTTCACCGATACTGCATATTATTGTTATTGCCATAATCGCCAATATTCTGGCCATTTCCATGTCGTTTCTGACTTACAAACTCTTTGTTTTCCGCACAAAAGGGAATTGGCTTCAGGAATACATGCGCACCTATGCTGTCTATGGCATCATGGGGGTGGCTGGTGCTCTTTTTCTCTGGGGGTTACTGGATTTTGCGGGCCTGAATATCTGGCTTTCACAAGGACTGGTTATCATTTGTACTGTTTGGCTATCCTATCTAGGACATTCCCGCTTCACTTTCCGGGTATGACCCTTCAAGAAACAGGCTACAGGACCTTGATTGCCCGGACTTTTGCCGATATTACGGATAATACCAGCCTGCAAAAGACATGACTCATGTGCGTGAAAGGGCCCCCTGGGGATTCCCGTGGGCGGGCAATTGCGATTCGATCCTTCTGGAGATAATTTGATTCGGGAGGAAGGGGCGGTGTCAGATCAAGTCGAAACTAATTCACCTGAAGTGATCAATGAATACAATATGATACCCAAGATAATCTGTGACTTTCACCATCGGCGTGATCCTTTGCTCAATATCAAGAAGATTACCCTAGGGCCTGTTGACGTTCATCTGAGAGCGATAGCTGATGCGGCCAAGTATATCATGGCAATGAAGCTCTCGTCTGTCTTTTCTGATCGCATGGCTATCCGTTTGAATTCTTTCAGCTTCTGAAAGTAATTCTCGACAAGATGACGCCATTTGTATTTTTCCTCATCGTGCTGTGCTGGTGATTTTAGAGCACTTCCGGAAAAGTGGGAACCGGTTTTTCCGATAAGAAGTGCGGTAAAAACAAGAGGTTAGATCAACTTATCTGCTTTCAAGTGGAATCACTTGAAAGCAGATAAGTTGATCGACATCAAGCAGATAGAGCAACGATAGTGCGTTCACTTGAACGCGCGTTGCTCTAAGGCCCGGTTTTGATTCAGTAAAAACCGGAAACGTTCTAATAGGTCAGCCGCTTTTCAATTCTCAGCTCGGTTTTTGCCAAAACATCGGCAATCTGGATACCGGCTGAGCCATCCCCGTATATCAGGTCCTGATGGCGCTCCGTGGTATGGAAAATTTTCTTCATGGCTGCCAGAATGGCCTCTTGTTTATAATCGACATCGACCACGTTGCGCCCGCGATCTCGTCCGCTCTGGCGGTTTCCGATATTTACAGCCGGAACGCCCAGATAGGCGCATTCTCTTATGGCCACGCTGGAGTTCCCGATGATTCCGCGGCTGTTAATCAGCAGGGAAAGAAAATCAAGCGGCCTCATGTTCTTGTAAAAATGAACATTTCTCAACCGGTGACGTTCACGGAACTGGCGGATGGCGCTTGAGGTTGCATCAGATCCTGCATCAACATTGGGCCAGAACCAAAGGGTAGGAAGCCCACTTTCATTCACTGCACTGAGAGTCTCATGGATATGGTTATAGGCCTGATCCACCTCGGTCGTGACCGGATGCTGCATGGCGACGATATATCCATTGGAGGTATCGACATCTTCTCCTACACCGCCATAATTGGAGATAAGCTTGGCGATATCGCGTGGTTCACGGGAGCGGGCCTCAAGCGCAAGGTCAATGGAAGGGCACCCGGTGACATAGACGGTTTCTGCCCGTTCTCCCATGCGAATAACGCGTGCGGCGGCCTGTTTTGAAGAAACAAGGTGAATATCCGCCAGCTTGGTTATCGCATGACGGACTTTTTCATCGATCGAACCGGTAATCTCACCGCCCTGAATATGAACTAGGGGAATATTCATGTAGGTGGCCGCCACGGCTGTCGCCATGGTTTCAAAGCGATCCGCTATGGTAATGACGGCATCGGGCTTCAGGTCATCAAAAACGGTTGCCAGTTCAGCAAGTCCAAAGCCGGTTGACTTGGCGGAGGTTACAAGATTTTCTCCCTCCACGATCATGTAAACCTGCCGGTTAACCTTAAAGCCCTCGCGTTTGATGATATCGACAGCATTACCATACCGGTTAAGCAAAGCCGAAGCGGTAACCACGATCTGAAGCTCCAGGTCAGGATGGTTCCTGATGGCTTCAAGAGCGGTTCGGATGCGGGAATAACTTGGACGGGCCGTAATGACAGCGCAGATTTTTCGCGGCATGAATATTTCCTGGTATTATTATTCAGACGATATCATCGTCTGCAAGGGGGACATCTTTCTTGACATCTCGCGCCAATATTTTGCCCGCAAGTGAATCAATATGACTGGCCGGAATTCCGGTTCCCGGTTTCTTGGTGGTTAAATCTCCAGGGCTCAAAACTGTTCCCGCCGTCATATCGGCAACAGGAACAACACTTTTCAAGAAAATGCTGCGCAGGGGCACTAGATCGTCTGAAACTTTCGTTTTGTCAACCGGGTTGGCGTTCATCTTCTCGATAAAACGTACTCCCTCCACCAGTTGCCGCAATTCCGAAGGGGTGATGGAGGCCACGACATCAGGGCCAAACATGTCACGGCTCATGGCCAGATGTACCTCGATCAACTGAACGCCATGGGTTGCCGCTGCCAGAGCTGGAAATATGGTGCCGGAATGATCTGATAATCCTGTAGCGGTGGCGTAGCGCTGTTTCAGAGTATCGATAACGTTTAAACCTATGGTTTCGGGTGGTGAGGGATAGCGGGTTGTGCACTGAAATATGGCCAGCGTGGCGGCCTTTTTTTTCAAACGTTCAACGGCGGCGTCAATCTCGTTGTATTCACTTAATCCAGTGGACAGCATCACCGGCTGGCCGGTTTCGGCAATGGCGTCCAACATGGGGAAATTGGTAATTTCACCCGATGCGATTTTCCATCCAGCGACCCCTGTTTTTTTCAACAGGTCAACGGCGGCAAGTGAAAAGGGCGAGCTTAAAAACAATATTCCAGCGTCATCGGCGTGTTTTTTCAGCCCGGCCCATTGCCCTGGGTCAAATTCCATACGCCGCCAGTAATCAAGCCGGGTTTTGTCCTGTTGGCTGAATTTTGTTCGCCATGGCTCCAGAGTGGTGCTTTCAGCTTCTGCTATATGGGTCTGAAACTTGACCGCATCGGCGCCAGCTTTTACTGCCGCATCAATATAGGCATGGGCCATACCCAAGGAGCCATCATGGGCCTGGGCGATTTCGGCAATTATGGTACAGGCGCTGTCAGAAGAAGGCCGGGATAGCCAGGTCTTTTCATAATGGTTCACTTTTCAGACCCCTTTCGCTAGAGCATTTCCGGTTTTGACTGAATTAATACCGGGCTCTAACTCCTTGTTCTTACCGCACTGCTCTATCTCCTTGATGTCGATCAACTTATCTGCATTCAAGCGGTTCCACTCGAACGCAGGTTGATTTATCGGATTGTCCGGTAATTTGATAAAACCTATTTTTCTCCACGCGCCTTCTTGATCGCCGGAATGATCTTGCTTTCCAGGTCCTTGGGCATGATCGGTCCGATATGCTTGTAACGGATGATTCCCTTGCCATCGATCACATAGGTTTCAGGCACCCCGTAAACGCCAAAATCAATACCGGTGCGCCCCTTGGCGTCATCACCGATAGCGGAAAAGGGATTGCCATATTGCCGCAGGTAGCGCACCACCTTGCCCGGCTTGTCCTTGTAATCAATCCCCACCAGCGGTGCGATTTTCATCCTGGCGAATTTTTCCAGTACCGGGTGTTCTGTCCGGCAAGCGGTACACCATGTTGCCCAGACATTGACCACATGCACCTCGCCCTTTTTCAAATCCGCTGATGAGAGACCCGGAACCGGTTTGCCGTCACGCTTCAGCCCGGCAATCGCGGGAAGATCAAAATCAGGCGCCGGCTTGTCGATCAGAACCGAGGGC
Organism: uncultured Hyphomicrobiales bacterium; assembly: GCA_964533415.1. Taxonomy (GTDB): domain Bacteria; phylum Pseudomonadota; class Alphaproteobacteria; order Rhizobiales; family BM303; genus BM303. The sequence continues at coordinate 17,001 of CAZHLV010000036.1, read as the reverse complement.
AGGTTTGAAGGATCGCCATTGGAAAGCTGGTAAAAAAACAGCCCCGCCAGCCCGCCGAACAGGATAACGGGCAAGAACGCCATCCAGATGGATCGTTTTTTCGGGGCTTGAGCGGGATCGTTGGCGATATCATCGGTCATGCTGAAACCTTGCTTTCGGGTTCATTATCTGTGGCTGGCCCCTTATCCATGGCGCGGGCGCCGGGACGTTTGGGGGCACCCTTGTCTTTCAGTCTCTGGAGCAGCCTGGCCTGACGCTTCAGGTCACTCCAGATATAGAGCGTCAGGCCGATCAGCACGATGGCGGAGACCCCGTAAGCGGACCAGATAAACAGTGCATATTTACCCATGAGAACCGGCCTCCGCCTGAGCCAGGCGCATATTGCGCACCTTGCGGCGCAAGATTTCCGCCCGCATGGCGGCCAGGATGAGCGCCGAGAACAACACCATATACGCCCCGATCATAATCAGCAGCGGGATGAGAATGCTGGAATGAATGGCCGGGCCGCCGCCTTTCACGATGCTGGCGGGCTGATGCAGCGTATTCCACCAGTCCACCGAAAACTTGATAATCGGAATATTGATTGCGCCTACCAGCCCTAAAATGGCTGCTGCGCGTCCGGCCTGCACCGGCTCTTCAATCATCTGCCACAGGGCCATGTAGCCCAGATAGAGCAAAAACAGCACCAGCACCGAGGTGAGCCGCGCATCCCAGACCCACCAGGCCCCCCACATGGGTTTGCCCCAGATCATGCCGGTCATCAGCGCCAGAAAGGCAAATGCCGCCCCGATGGGTGCTGCCGATTTGGCGGCCACATCCGCCAGCGGGTGCTTGAAAATAAGCGAAACCGCGCTGGCAAAGGCGATATAGCCATAGGTGAAGGTGGCCATCCAGGCGGCTGGAACATGAATGAACATGATCCGCACCGTCTCGCCCTGCTGGTAATCAGCCGGGGCAACAACCAGCCCCCAGTAAAGCCCTACCGCAAAAACGATCACGGCCAGCCAGCTCACCCAGGGTAACAGTGTCCCGGAAAGCTTCATGAAACGGGCCGGATTGGCATAATAATCAAACATGGTTTTGATCTACTCTTTTGTATCCGTTTGTGCAACTCACAGAAAATTCAATCGAGATTCAACCGAATGGCGGCTGCTGCCGCAATCGGACTAATCACCGCACTCACCAGCGTGATCGCCAGAAGAATGAGAAACGGCGATCCAAAAGGCGAGGGCCCTACCAGAACTGCATCCACAGCCCCCACGCCAAAAATGAGGACCGGAACGTAAAGCGGCAGAACCAGCAGCGAAATCAGCAAGCCGCCGCGCCGCACCCCAAGGGTGAGCGCCGCCCCGATGGCGCCAAGGAAATTCAACGCCGGGGTTCCCGCCAGCATGGTCAGCATCAAGGGCAAAAAGGCCCGCGGATCAAGATTGAGCAAGATCCCCAGCACCGGCGCGGCGATCACCAGCGGCAAGCCGGTGGTGATCCAGTGCGCCAGCATCTTGGCAATGACGACCATGGGCAGCGGCAAGGGCCCGGTGGCCAGCAAATCCAGCGTACCGTCTTCATAATCGGCATGAAAGATCCGGTCCAGGGAAAGCAGCACCGAGAGCAGCAATGCTACCCATAAAAGTCCCGGCGCAATGCGCGCCAGCAAATTGAGATCCGGCCCGACCCCGAGCGGAAGAATGGACACCACGATCAAGAAGAACCCAACCGCCATGCCGCCGCCGCCGCCCTGGCGCATGGCCAGGCGGATATCGCGCATGAATAATGCCCGGAATGCCTTCATGCCGCCGCTCCGCCGCCCAGTTTCAGCTCGCGGGTAAACTCCACCCCGAGCGTGACATGGGTGGCCGCGATCAGCAGCCCGCCCGCCTCGATATGCGCCTTCATGATTGCCCCCAGGATATCGCGCGAGGCGGCATCGAGCGAAACCGAAGGCTCATCCAGAAGCCACAAGGGACGTGTTCCCAGGAACAGCCGCGCCAGCCCCAGCCGCCGCTTTTGCCCGGCGGATAAAAACCCGGCTGGAATATCACTCAAATGGGAAAGGTTAAACCCCTCCAGCGCCGCATCCGGGTTGCCGCCATAAAGCGCCGCCCAGAACTCGAGATTCTCATAAGCCGTAAGAGCTGTTTTAAGCGCATCGAGATGCCCCGCGTAATGGGTATGCTGGCCGATGCTGAGCTCATCATCACCGCCTTCAAGAACCAGCCTGCCGGAACGCTTTTGCACCAGCCCGGCAATCAGGCGGAGCAAACTCGACTTGCCTGAACCGTTAGGGCCGGTCAGAAGCAGCCCCTCGCCGGCCGCGCAGGTGAAGGAGAGCGAGGAAAAAACCCGCCGCCCGCCGCGCACGCATTCCAGATTTTCCGCAACCAGTTTCAAGCCCAATGCTCCTGCATCCATTCCCAGGTGCCGAGTTTTAGCCTCATTTGTACGCAGAAGCTATCCTTTTAGCGTTTGAGCAGGAATACCGCCTGTTCGCCCAGCAAGTTGACAAAGCGCGAATGACCGAATTTCATCTTCTGGCCATTCGCTTTCAGGGCCACGGCTTTTTCCACGGTCACGTTCATTTCATCACAAAGGGCCGTAAAATCATCAATGGTGCAAAAATGGATGTTGGGCGTATCGTACCATGTATGGGGCAGGCTTTCATTCACCGGCATGCGCCCGCCAAAAAACAGGGATGAGCGCACCCGCCAACTGCCGAAATTCGGGAACGAGACAATGGCGTGACGCCCTACCCGCAGCATCTGGCGCAAAACTTCGCGCGGATTGCGCGTTGCCTGCAAGGTCTGGCTCAGGATCACGAAATCAAACGCATCGGATGGATATTCCGCCAGGTCCCGGTCCGCATCCCCCTGGATCACCGAAAGCCCCCGCGCCACGCATTTGTTCACCCCGCTTTGCGAAAGCTCCATGCCGCGGCCATCAACATTGTGCATCTTGCCCAGCAATTCCAGCAATTCCCCATCGCCGCACCCCACGTCAAGCACCTTGGAACTGGGCTTGACCATCCGGGCAATGACTTGCAAGTCAACGCGCTGATCCAGGGCAACCAGTCCGGTTGTGGCCTTGTTATGGATCGAAGATTTATCAGGCATGGTTTTATCCCCCAAGACCGCGCGCCCGGGCGGCCGAGCGCAAAAACCCGTCCATGGCGTCAATCATCTCCGGTTCATCGAGCAGGAACGAATCATGCCCCTTGTCGGTTTCAATTTCCACGAAGCTGACATTCGCCGCATTGGCATTGAGCGCATGGACGATGGTGCGGCTTTCCTCGGTGGGAAACAGCCAGTCGCTGGTAAACGAAACCACGCAAAACCGTGTTTTTGTGCCTTTAAAGGCCGCCGCCAACTGCCCGCCATGGGCTTCGGCCAGATCGAAATAATCCATCGCCCGCGTTACATAGAGGTAGGAATTGGCGTCAAACCGGTCAACAAATGTGACCCCCTGGTAACGCAGATAGGATTCGACCTGGAAATCTGCATCAAATCCAAAAGTCACCGCCTCGCGGTCTTGCAAATTCCGGCCAAACTTGCGGTGCAGGGCATTTTCGGAAAGATAGGTGATATGCGCCGCCATGCGCGCCACCGCCAGCCCTTTTTTCGGGTTGCGCCCCTCTTGCGCATAGCGCCCGCCGCACCATTCCGGGTCCGCCATGATCGCCTGGCGACCCACCTCGTGAAAAGCAATATTCTGCGAGGAATGGCGCGCCGCCGTGGCAATTGGCGCGGCGGCAAAGACCTTGCCGGGATAGCTTGCCGCCCATTGCAGCACCAGCATGCCGCCCATGGAGCCGCCAATGACGCAAAACAGGTTCTCAATCCCCAACCGCCCCAGAAGCTGCGCCTGCGCCTTGACCATGTCGTTGATGGTGATAACCGGAAAAGAGATCCCATAAGGCTCGCCCGTCTCCGGGTTGATCGAAGCCGGACCGGTTGAGCCAAGACACGAGCCGATCACATTGGGGCAAATCACGAAAAACCGCTCCGTGTCCACCGGCCGCCCCGGCCCGATCATCCGCGACCACCAGCCCGGCTTGCCGGTAATCGGATGAGTGCTGGCGGCATACTGATCCCCGGTCAGGGCATGACAGACCAGCACCACGTTGGATTTGTCGGCATTCAGCTCGCCATAGGTTTCATAAGCCACGGAAAAAGGCGACAGCTTCTCGCCGCTGTCGAGAACCAGCGCCTCATCCTCGCCGAAATGCTCAATCTTGTCCGGTGCATGATTCATATCGTGAACTTCCAACATGGCAGCCTCCCGGCTGCCTCACTCTCAAAACCTGCCGCTACAGGTCCGGGGCGTTCACGTCACGGCCTTTTAGCGACTTTTTTAACGTGGCTGCAAGCCGACCGGCCAAATCACCACGAGAGCCACAGTTAAAACCATTTCAGCCGAGCGCGTCAATGCTTTCTTTGTACCTCCCGGTTTCATGCTCTTGCATCTTCAAATGGTTTCCTTAAGCCTGCAAGTGCTCTAAATGAATAAGAGCAATATCTTACAGCACAGCAGGGTCAGACATGAACAACTCGGATAACAACAAAACCATTGATCTTGGAAATCTGCGCAACCAGATCGACACCATTGATGATTCCATCCATGACCTGTTGATGCAAAGGGCAAAACTGGCCAGCGCCATCCGCGCCGCCAAGAGCGCCATGGAAGGTGAAGGGGAGATTTTAAGCGCCTATCGTCCGGCCCGCGAGGCGGACATGCTCCGGCGGTTGAAAAAGCGCCACAAGGGCGATTTGCCCTTTGCCGCCGTTGCCCGCATCTGGCGTGAGATTATCGCTTCGCTCACCCAGATGCAGGCCCCTTACGGGCTTTATATTTGCGGTGGTTCAAACCTGCTTGCCTTTCATGATATTGGCCGGTTTTATTATGGCGCCTCGGCCCACATTCATGTGCATGATGATGCCAGTGCAGTCTTGAATGCCGTGGCTGGTGACCCTGCGGGGCTGGGCCTTCTGCCTTACCCCGGCGTAAAGGACAAAACCCCGTGGTGGCCCGAGCTGGTGGACCTGCGCCGAAAAGGCATAAGCGTGATCGCCAGCCTGCCGTTTTTCTACAGCGCCGATAATCCCCAACCGTCCATCCTGGTGATCTCCCATGCGCCTTATGAACCTTCCGGCGATGACACGACTTTGCTTGCCCTTGGCGCAACAAGTGAGATATCAGAGAAGCAGCTTAACGACATGATCCTGAAGGCCGGATCAAAAGTTGAGATTCTGGCTGTAATCCCGGATCGGAAAACCCCCGGCAACATGACCTGGCTGGCCGCAGTCAACGGATTCTGGACCGAAGATATGGGCAAGGCCCTGGATATTGAAGACGTGAACATACTGGGCGGCTATGCCAACCCGATTATGACAGGAGACGAATAAATGACCACCGCCACCACACAGCCCCGCCCCGGTCCGGGGGTTTTGAAGATCAGCCCCTATGTTGGCGGCAAGAGCGGCGCGGATTCAGAAGGGCCGGTTTACAAGCTGTCCTCTAATGAAACCCCGCTCGGCCCCAGCCCGAAGGCCATTGCCGCCTTTACGCAGGCCGGACAACATCTTGAGCTTTATCCCGATGGCGGGGCATTTGCCCTGCGCGAAGCCATTGCGGCGCGCTATGGACTGAATATCAACCGTATCGTTTGCGGCGCTGGTTCGGACGAGATTCTATCCCTGCTGGCCCAGGCCTATCTTTCGCCGGGCGACGAGGCGATCTATTCCGAGCACGGCTTCTTGATGTACAAGATTGCCATTTTGTCCAATGGCGGCATTCCCGTCATCGCGCCGGAAAAAGACGCCACCACCAATGTCGATGCCATCCTTGAACGGGTCACGAACAAGACCAGAATCGTCTTTCTTGCCAATCCCAACAACCCCACCGGCACCTATATTTCCCATGATGAAGTCCGCCGCCTGCATGAGGGGCTGCCCGCCGATGTGTTGCTGGTTCTCGACGCGGCCTATGCTGAATATGTCCGGCGTAACGACTATGAGGCCGGGATCGAGCTGGTGGCAAACAGTGAAAATACCGTCATGACCCGCACTTTTTCCAAGATTCACGGGCTGGCGGCCCTGCGCCTGGGCTGGGCCTATTGCCCGCAAAACATTGCCGATGTGCTCAATCGCGTAAGGGGCCCGTTCAATGTCAGCGCCCCGGCTATCGCCGCCGGAGCCGCTGCCATCGCTGACGGGGCCTTCATGGAAAAAGCCGCCGACCACAATGAAAAATGGAATCAATGGTTATGTGGCAAGCTCGAAGCCCTTGGCCTCAAGGTTACTCCCAGCGTTGGCAATTTTCTGCTCATTCATTTCCCGGACAGGGCCGGGCAAGGTGCGCCCGAGGCTGAAGCCTTCCTGACCCGGGGGGGGCTGATCTTGCGCCGGGTGGACAATTACGGCTTCCCCAACGCCCTGCGCATGAGCATCGGAACCAAAGAGGCCAACCACGCTCTCATCGCGGCGCTGGATACGTTTCTCAAATAACAGCAAGGGAATATCATGGATGACAAATTTGACCATGTTGCGCTTATCGGCCTGGGACTGATCGGATCCTCGCTTTCCCTTGCCATGCGGCGCGCCGGGATCGCGGGAAAAATCACCGGTCATGCCAGATCTGCCCAAACGCGTGAAAAAGCCCTCACGATGGGGCTGGTGGATGCGGTTTTTGACAATGCGGCCGATGCGGTGCGCGGTGCTGACTTGATTATCCTCTGCGTCCCCATCGGGGTTTATGGCGCAATCGCGCAAGATATCGCCCCGGTTCTGAAACCCGGCTCCATTGTTACCGATGTGGGCTCGGTCAAGGCCGCTGTCATCCGCGATACCGCGCCGCATATTCCCACCGGGGTATATTTCGTTCCCGCCCACCCCATTGCGGGTTCGGAGCGTTCGGGCCCCGAAGCCGGGTTCACCGAGCTGTTCGATGGCCGCTGGTGCATTCTCACCCCCATCCCCGGCACCGATGAAGAGGCCTTGGGAAAAATCCGCAAATTCTGGGAAAACTGCGGCATGTCCGTCGATACCATGACGCCTGAGCACCATGACCTGGTGCTTGCCATCACCTCGCATCTGCCGCATCTCATTGCCTATAACATCGTCGGCACGGCGGCTGATCTTGAGGCGGTAACCGAATCGGAAGTCATCAAGTTTTCTGCCGGCGGCTTTCGTGATTCCACCCGCCTGGCGGCATCCGACCCCACCATGTGGCGCGATGTTTTCCTCAACAACAAGGAAGCGGTTCTGGAAATGCTGGCCCGGTTTTCAGAAGACCTCACCGCTCTTCAAAGGGCAATCCGCTGGGGCGAGGGCGAAACCCTGTTCAACCTGTTCACCCGCACCCGCAAAATCCGCACCAATATCATTGATGCCGGGCAAGATACAGACGCCCCTGATTTTGGCCGTCCGCATGGCGATTCTGGTCCAGAGGGCAAGGAAACCCGATAAACCGGAAAAAGATGGCTCAGCGCAACAGCGCCATGGGCCGGCGCATCTGCTTCGGGCTGATCTTGACGCATCTTGCGCCCGCCTTGCTCAACCAGTCACAGGCAAATTTGGCCTCTTTCAGGTTAAGTCCGGCCAGTACCGCGCCGTGCCGGTTTTTGGCCTTGCCATTGAGCACCGCCGCCTGCGCCCCGCGCACCGCGCCGCGCAGATTGGCCATGGAATTGAGAAGCACCCGCTTGGCGGATTTGCTGGTCTTGTAAACCCCGAACAATATTCCCCAGCCCTTCAGCTTGTCGGCCTTTGTGATGGTGGCCACCCTTTGCTTCTCGCACACATCCGGGCGCAGATTTGCCGGCGCCTTGCGCCCCCCGGAATTGGCCAGCATCGCCACCTTGCGCTTGAAACGCAGCGCCGTGAACTTCTGGGAAAAGCCCTTTTCAAGCAACCTTGCCGAAGCGGCAAAGCGATAAGATGCCGTGGGCGCCCCCAAAAACACCGATACCAGCCGCTTGCCCCGGCGCGTTGCGCTGGCCACCAGGTTAAAGCCCGAAGCGCAGATGAACCCGGTCTTGAGTCCATCGGCCCCCTTGAAGGTTCTGAGCAGCTTGTTCCTGTTCCTGAGCTTTTTCTTGCCCCATTTCAGGTAGCGTTCGCCAAAGACCTTTGACTGTTTCGGGTATTTCAGAATAATCGCCCGCGCCAAAAGCCCCATATCCCGCGCCGTGGTAATCTGCTCGGGGTCGGGCAGGCCATGGGCATTGACAAAATTTGAACCCGTCATGCCAAGGGTGCGGGCCATCCGGGTCATCTTCCTGGCAAAAGCCTTCTCGCTCCCCGAAACCGCCTCGGCCAGAACCACCGCCATATCATTGGCCGAACGGATCGCCATGGCCCGCAATGCCTGCTGCACGGTCACGGTTTTGCCCGCCGGAACCCCGATCTTGCTGGGCGGCGCGCTCATGGCCGCCTTGGAAACCTTGATTTTCTGGTTTTTCTTCAATCGGCCAGAAGCAATTTCACCAAACACGATATAGGCGGTCATCAGCTTGGTCAGCGAGGCCGGATGCCAGGGGATCCCCGCCTGTTCGGCATGCAGCACCCGCCCGCTTTTTACCTCGAAAACCAGCGAGGGCCGCGCTTGCGCCTGACCCATTCCGTATCCGGTGAAAAAATACAGGCAAAGACAAGCAAAAACCGAAAATCTGTACGCCAAGGATTTATGTCCTGTTTTTACGGCGTCTGTGCGCCATTGTTATTCTCTGCAAACGCCTTATCATGCTCCCTGACATGAAATCAAGGCAACGGGGTATCTTCAGATCTTTAATTTTAACGAAGCGGACCCGCCTTGCAAAGACCGCTTTTTCAAAGAATGGTGAATGACAATGATGCAACCAGCACCGCCAGCACCGATCCCGGTGAGCTTACTCACCGGTTTCTTGGGAAGCGGCAAAACAACCTTGCTCAATGCCCTGCTCAAGCATGAAGGCATGAGCGACACCGCCGTGATCGTTAACGAGTTTGGCGAGATTGGCATTGACCACCTGCTGGTGGAACAGGTGGATGAAGGCATCCTTGAAATGTCCAGCGGCTGTTTGTGCTGCACCATAAGGGGCGATCTCGTGAACACGCTGGAGGATTTGCTGCGCCGTCTCGATAACCACCGCATCAAGCCCTTTGCCCGGGTGGTGATTGAAACTACCGGTCTTGCTGACCCGGCTCCCATCCTGCACACCATCATGACCCATCCCTATCTGGTCATGCGCTACCGCTTAAGCGCCATTGTCACCACGATTGACGCGATCAATGGCATGAGCACCCTTGATGAGCAAAGCGAATCCGTCAAACAGGCCGCCGTTGCCGACCGTCTCGTCCTGACCAAGACCGATCTGCTGGAAGATGAGGATGATCTTGCTCCCCTGGGCACAAGGCTCAAGGCCCTGAACCCCGCCGCCCCGCAACTCATTGCCGCCAAAGACGAGGCCTCGCCGGAAAAGCTCTTCGACGCCGGTCTTTATGACCCGGCCACGAAATCTCCCAATGTCCAACGCTGGCTGAACGAGGAGGCTTATAAAGGCAAAAACCACCACCACGATCAGCATCATCACGATATTAACCGCCATGATGAGCGCATCGAAGCCTTTTGCCTGACCAGGGAAAACCCGGTATCGGAGAGCGCTTTTCAGATGTTCATCGAGCTTCTTCAGGCCGAATATGGCAAGGGGCTGCTGCGCCTGAAAGGCATCGTGGCCCTGCGTGAAGACCCGGACCACCCCCGGGTTATCCACGCCGTGCAGCATGTTCTGCATCCCCCTGCCCGCCTGGAAAACTGGCCTGATGACGACAGACGCACAAGGCTGGTGTTTATCATGCGCGATGTGAACAAGAAGCTGATTGCAGATCTTTTCAACGCGTTCGTTGACCCGCACACCACCCAAAGCGCCGCCATCGCGGCCAATATGGATAATCCCCTGTCCCTGAACCCCGGACGCGGCTTGCTTGACGAGGGTTAACCGGCTTCGCGCATTTTTTGGATCACCCGCGCCGCCCGTTCCCGGTGATGCGGCTTGATGTGATTGACCACCAGCGCCAGCGCCGTGGCCAGAACCGTGGCGTCATCGGAAAAGCCCAGCCCCACCACGAAATCCGGGATCATGTCCAGCGGCATGATGAAATAGGCCAGCGCGCCAAGCAAAACCGCGCGCACCCGCAAGGGGGTCTGCGCATCCATGGCGCAAAAATACGCCGCAACGGCATCCTCGCCAAAGGGAATATAGCTGAAAAACCGCTTGAGCTTGGTCCAGAACTTGTCCCGCACGAGTCTTTCATTGCGCCGCATAACCGCCGGAAGCCGGGATTCATCCTCATCCAAACCCGGCGAAGCTTCATGTGCATGCATATCAGAGCCTGACATCATTGCCCTGATATGGGGCGCAACTCCCGCCGCTTCAAGCTTGCCGCTTTCGCGGTAAATCCGCACATGGACCAAATACCTATGGCCAGCCTTCAAATTCTTGGCTATTGCCTGTATGGAAAACCCGGCAATCCTTCATCTATTTCAGAGGCAAACACATGAAACTTGGAAACAATATCAGCGCCATCGTCACCGGCGGCGCATCGGGACTTGGAGAAGCCACCGCAAGGGCGCTGAGCGCCAGGGGCGTCAAGGTTGCGCTTTTCGATATCAATGAAGAAAAAGGTGAAGCGGTCGCCAAGGCCATTGGCGGCAGATTCTTCCATGTTGATGTAACCGACGAGACCAGCATTGATACCGCCCTTGAAGGGGCGCGCGCCGCCCATGGGCAGGAACGCATCCTGATTAATTGCGCCGGAATTGTCTTTGGCATGAAAACCGCCTCGCGCCACCGCGAAACCGGCGAGGTGCGCGCCCATGCAATTGATGCCTTTGCCAAGGTTATCGCGGTCAACCTGACCGGCGCTTTTGCCGTGGCCGCCAAATCCGCCGCCGGCATGATGCAGGCCGATCCCGTTACCGATGATGGCACTCGCGGCGTCATCATTCACACCTCATCGGTTGCCGCCGATGAAGGCCAGATCGGCCAGGCGGCCTACGCCGCTTCAAAAGGCGCCATCAAGGCGCTCGCCCTGCCCATGGCGCGTGATCTTTCGCGCGATGGCATTCGCGTCAACGCCATTCAGCCGGGGCTGTTTGAAACCCCGATGTTTGACGTGCTGCCCGAGGAAGTGCGCGAATCGCTGGGGAAAAGCGTGCCCTTCCCCCAGCGTCTGGGCCACGCTGATGAATATGCCGCGCTGGCGCTGCATATCTGTGAAAACGAGATGATAAACGGCGCTGCCATCCGTCTCGATGGCGCGGTGCGACTGGCGCCAAGATAGAGCCGGCACGGGTTGAAAACCGGCAGCCGGTCACTTGCCGATATATGTCGAAACCAGATGATAAATGATATAGGCCAGCAGGGCAAAACCAACCCCGCGGCCTATTTTCTTGCCCCAGATCACCGCCGGGTCATCGGCGTCATCATCATCCCCGGCCAGACCAGACGCCTTCATCCTGGCCTGGGCGCCTTTCAGCGCCCGGCTCATGCCCGTGCCCGGCAAACCTTCCACATGGTGTTCGAGATTCTCAAGCTCGCTGAGCGCCCGGCGGCGCGCCTCATCGTCATGCTCCTTGATGTTGCGCGGTGTTTTCGCCATGCGGGTCAGCTCATCTCCCGGATATCGACAAAATGCCCGGCAATCGCCGCGGCGGCGGCCATGGCGGGCGAGACCAGATGGGTACGGCCCTGATAGCCCTGGCGGCCTTCAAAATTGCGGTTTGACGTTGAGGCACAGCGCTCGCCCGGCTCCAGCCGGTCGGCATTCATCGCCAGGCACATGGAGCAGCCCGGCTCGCGCCATTCAAACCCGGCCTTGATGAAAATCCTGTCCAGCCCCTCGGCCTCCGCCTGGGCCTTCACCAGCCCGGAACCGGGCACCACCATGGCGCTGACATTTTCATTCACATTCCGGCCATCGGCAATCTCCGCGGCGGCGCGCAGATCCTCGATGCGCCCGTTGGTGCACGAGCCGATAAAGGCGCGATCAATCCTGATATCGGTCATTTTCATGCCCGCGCTCAGCCCCATATAGGCCAGCGCCCGCTCCACCGAAACCCGCCTTGTTTCATCTTCGATTTTCGCCGGATCCGGCACCCGGCCGGTAATGGATACCACGTTTTCCGGGCTGGTGCCCCAGGTCACGATGGGCGGCAGACTGGCCGCATCCAGCACGATCTCGGTATCAAAATGCGCATCATCATCGCTGAAAAGGCGCTCCCAATAGCGCAAGGCCGCCTGCCAGTTTTCCCCCTTGGGGCCGCGCGGTGTATCCTTGACATAGGCAAAGGTCCTGGCGTCAGGCGCAATCAGCCCGGCGCGTGCGCCCGCTTCAATGGACATGTTGCACACCGTCATGCGCCCTTCCATGGACATCGCGGTGATCGCCTCGCCGCGATACTCGATCACATGGCCGGTGCCGCCCGCCGTGCCGATCTCGCCAATGATCGCCAGCACGATATCCTTGGGGCCAACCCCTTTTGCCGGCTCGCCGTCTACCCGCACCGACATGTTCCTGGCCTTTTTCTGGATCAGCGTCTGGGTGGCCAGCACATGCTCGACCTCCGAGGTGCCGATCCCGTGCGCCAGCGCGCCAAAAGCCCCGTGGGTCGAGGTGTGCGAATCACCGCAGACAATGGTCATCCCCGGCAGGGTAAAGCCCTGTTCGGGTCCGACAATATGCACAACGCCCTGGCGTTCATCATCCATGGAAAGATATTCAATGCCAAAATCGGCGCAATTCTTCTCCAGCGTCTCCACCTGGAGCCTGGCCTCCGGCTCGGTGATCCCCGCCGCTCGGTTCGTGGTCGGCACATTGTGATCGGCCACCGCCAGCACCTTTTCCGGCGAGCGCACCTTGCGCCCGGCCAGGGCAAGCCCTTCAAAGGCCTGCGGGCTTGTTACCTCATGCACCAGATGCCGGTCGATATAGAGCAAGGATGCCCCATCGGGCTGGGTTTCAATCAGATGGTCATCCCAGATCTTGTCATAGAGAGTCTTGGGCATGGCAACATATCCCTTGAAAATTCAGGCTGGTACCGCAGGAAACACTCGCAATCCAAACAACCGGCAATCCGGCAGTAAAGCGCCCTATGCGCCTTTCTTGGTGCGCTTGTGATCCACCTTCTCGGCGATACGGGCGGACTTGCCGCGGCGGCCACGCAGATAGTAGAGCTTGGCGCGGCGCACGGCGCCCCGGCGGACCACGTCGATGCTGTCGATCATCGGGCTGTAGAGCGGAAATACGCGCTCAACACCCTCGCCATAGGAGATCTTGCGCACCGTAAAGCTCTCATGAATACCCGCACCCGAACGGCTGATGCACACGCCTTCATAAGCCTGCACGCGCTCGCGCTGACCCTCTTTCACCTTCACATTGACCCGCACCGTATCACCCGGGGCAAATTCAGGCACCGCCCGCTTGGCTTCCAGGGCCTCCTGCTGCTCGCGATCGATCTGTTCAATAATATTCATAACTGTCCACCTTTCCTGACAAGTCCTTGTACGCCATATGGCGCATCATGTTCAACTCCCGCGAAACCGCACCGGTCCCGAGGGTTAATTCTCATTCTCCTGCGCCCTTGTTTTGAGGCCCCACAAATCGGGCCGGCGCGCTCTTGTAATCCGTTCCGACTGCTCCTGCCGCCAGACCGCGATCCGGCCATGATCGCCGCTCAGCAGAATATCGGGAATTTCCCGCCCTTCCCAGGACCTGGGCCGGGTATAATGGGGATATTCAAGCAACCCGTCCGCAAAACTCTCCTCTTCCAGAGACTGGTTTTTTCCCACCACGCCCGGCAACAACCGGATACAGGCATCAAGCAAGGCCATCGCCGCAATTTCACCGCCCGAAAGCACAAAATCACCCAGCGAGATCTCTTCAATTTCGCGGCTTTGCAAAAACCTTTCATCCACGCCTTCAAATCGCCCGCAAAAAAGCACAATTCCAGGCCCCGAAGCAAGTTCTTTTACGCGCCCCTGCGTGATCCGGCTCCCGCGCGGGGACAGATAAAAAGCCTGACGCCCGTCACCTTTCGCGCAAACCGCGTCAAAAGCGGCCGCCGCAACATCGGCTCGCATCACCATGCCCGCCCCGCCGCCTGCCGGGCTGTCATCAACCGAGGCATGTTTATCCTTCGCAAAATCGCGAATATTCACCCGCTCCAGCGACCAGATGCCAGCCCGCAGCGCCGCCCCGGCCAGGGAGACACCCAGAGGACCGGGAAACATGTCGGGAAAAAGCGTAAGCACACTGGCGCGCCAGGGGTCTGTCTCTCGTCCCATGTTTCAAGCCTCTTTCCCGTCAAGCCACCCTTCAGGCGGATCAACAACAATCTGCCGCCGCGCAATATCAACCCCCGGAACCACTGCCCTGGTGAAGGGCAAAAACACCGTCGCCTTGCCCTTTTCCGGCAGCCGGATTTCCAGCAAATCACCTGCGCCGTAATTTTGCACCGCGGCAATTGAACCAATCCGCTTCCCGGAAACGTCAACCACCTCAAGCCCGGCAAGGTCAGATATATACCAGCTCTCCTCTTCCGGCTCGGGCAGTTGCGAACGCGCCACGAACAGCTTCTCGCCTTTCAGCGCCTCGGCCCTGTCCCGGCCATCAAGCCCGGCAATACGGACAATCAAACCGCTTTTCTTGCGCCCGATAACCTCAAGAGCAAAAATTGCCCCCGAAGCGGTGGAGACCGGCCCGTAAGCGGCAACATCTTCAGGCGTCTGCGTGAAGGGCTTGATAACCACCGCCCCCCTCACGCCGTGAACGCCCGCGATCACGCCAACACAGACCTGCCTGTCTTCCGCCGCAGCCATGATGCAGGGTCGCCCTATTCGGCGCTTTCTTCAGCCGCCGCGGCCTCCCTGGCTTCTTCCTCGGCCAGACGCTGGGCTTCAAGACGTTCCTGCGCCTTCTTGCCCGGCTTGCCCTTGTTGGGATTGTTGCGCGCCTCGCGTTTCAGGATCCCGGCTTCATCGAGAAAACGGTTGACCCGGTCCGAAGGCTTGGCGCCAACGCTGAGCCAGTACCTGATCCGCTCTTCATCGAGCTTGACCCGGTCTTCATGATCCTTGGGCAGTAGCGGGTTGTGCGAGCCGACCCGCTCGATAAAGCGGCCATCGCGCGGGCTGCGCACATCGGCCACCACGATCCGGTAATAGGGGCGTTTCTTGGCGCCCGCCCGGGACATTCTGATTTTTAGTGCCATGGATTATCTTCCTTTTCGTTCCATCTGTTGAAATTTGAAAAACCTGTAAATTTTAAAAACCGTATCCGGTTATTTCTTCTTGCCCGGACCGGGCGGAAGCTTGCCCGGAAATCCGCCGCCCAGACCCGGCAGAGCGCCGGGCATCCCGGGGGGCAGGCCCTGACCCATCCCCGGCAAACCGCCGGGCGGCATCGCGCCGGGATCTCCCGACAGGCCTTCAGCCAGTTGCGACATATCCGGCTGGGCGCCGCCAAACATGCCCTTGAGCATGCCCGAACGGCTCATTTTCTTCATCATGCCCGCCATCTGCCGGTGCATCTTGAGCAGCTTGTTGATTTCCTGAACAGAAGTGCCCGAACCTGCCGCCACCCGGCGCTTGCGCGAGGCATTGAGCAATTTCGGGTTGGCCCGTTCCTTGCGCGTCATGGACGAGATAATGGCTTCCTGCCGGGTGAAAATGGAATCATCGAGATTGGCCGCCGCCATCTGTTTTTTCATCCGCCCGACACCCGGCAACATGCCCATGATAGACCCCATGCCGCCAAGCTTTTTCATCTGCTGCAACTGCTGCGCCAGATCATCAAGATCAAACCGGCCCTTGGCCATCTTGCGGGCAATGGCCTCGGCCTTTTCCGCCTCGATGCTCTCGGCCGCCTTTTCCACCAGCGAAACCACATCGCCCATGCCCAAGATGCGGTTGGCGATCCGGTCCGGGTGAAATTCCTCCAGCGCATCCATTTTCTCGCCGGTGCCCACCAGCTTGATCGGCTTGCCGGTCACCGCCCGCATGGACAGCGCCGCGCCGCCGCGCCCGTCGCCATCGAGCCGGGTAAGAATGATGCCGCTGATCCCGATGCGGCTGTCAAACTCGCGCGCCACATTCACCGCATCCTGACCGGTGAGCGCATCGGCCACCAGCAGGGTTTCATGGGGGTCCACCGCATCGCGCACCGCGACCATTTCCCCCATCAGCATTTCATCGATATGCAGCCGGCCCGCCGTATCCAGCATCACGGCGTCATAACCGCCCAGCCGGGCCGCCTGCATGGCGCGATTGGCGATATCAACCGGCATCTGCCCTTCAACGATGGGCAAGGTGGCCACGTCAATCTGTTCGCCAAGCACCCGCAACTGCTCCTGCGCGGCTGGACGGCGCACATCGAGCGAGGCCATCAAGACCCTGGCCTTGTTTTTTTCCTTCAGACGCCTGGCAATTTTCGCCGTGCTGGTGGTCTTGCCCGAGCCTTGCAGGCCGACCATCAGGATTGCTACCGGCGGGGTGGCGGCCAGCGAGATGGTCTCGGCCTCATCCCCCAGCATTTCAACCAGCGCATCATTGACGATCTTGATGACCATCTGGCCCGGCGTCACCGATTTGACAACATCCGCGCCGATCGCCTGTTGCTTGACCCTGGCGATGAAATCACGGGTAACGTCAAGCGCCACATCCGCCTCGATGAGCGCCCGGCGCACCTCGCGCATGGCCGTGTTCACATCCGCCTCGCCCAGCGCCCCGCGGCGCGTCAGCTTGTCGAATATGCCGCCAAGGCGATCTGATAGCGTCTCGAACATTT
This sequence comes from uncultured Hyphomicrobiales bacterium, assembly GCA_964533415.1. GTDB lineage: Bacteria > Pseudomonadota > Alphaproteobacteria > Rhizobiales > BM303 > BM303. The sequence continues at coordinate 184 of CAZHLV010000036.1, read as the reverse complement.
TTTAACTTCCCTGTCGCGCCTGGCGGCGCTCCTCGCCTCTTTCTTTTTGTCCCGGTCGTGGCCAAGGCCACTCCTCGCCTCTTGTTTGCTTCCCGGTCGCGGCTAAAGCCGCTCCTCGCCTCTTGTTTGCTTCCCGGTCGCGGCTAAAGCCGCTCCTCGCCTCTTGTTTGCTTCCCGGTCGCGG
>CAZHLV010000035.1:0-29010 GCA_964533415.1 uncultured Hyphomicrobiales bacterium | reverse complement strand
GGAAGTTTGGCATCCGGGCGGCGCAGATATAGCGGGCCGGGCGGGGGCGTTTTTACTGTTGCACGATAAGCCAGACGGGCAATACGGCGGGCATCGGGAAAGGGCGAGACTTCGGCAAGGTCCCAGGCGGCGGCTTTTGCGCCCGCCGCCTCATGAACCAGTTCAGCGCCGCTTCCGACAAGCTGAAGGCTTTTGTCCGGCAGGCGCGCAGCGGCCTCAGCGCAGCCAAGAACCTGCGGCGGGGTTCGTTCCTCACCGCCGGGGCCAAAAAGCTGCATATAGACTTCACCGCGCCGCGCATCCATGATGGCGGCAACAAGGGCTTGCGATTCCACGTTGGCGGCTATGGCGCGCAGGGTTGTGACGCCAGCGAGCGGGATATCCAGCGCCGCGGCCAGGGCGCGGGCAAAGGCAATGCCGATTCGCACCCCGGTAAAGGCGCCGGGGCCGGTGGTGACGCCAAGACGCGTCAGGGCGCTCATCTGGCAGCCTGCCTTGTTCATGACATCGGCCACCATGGGGGCCAGCGCCTCGGCATGGCCGCGCGGCATAAGCTCAAGATGCGAGCCGATGATCTTGCCCTTGCCACTATCAAGCAGGGCCACCGAACAGGCGCCCGTGGAGGTATCAAGGGCCAGCAGGGGCATCAGACCGCGCGGACTTCCCGGATCTCGGGCAGGAAATGCCTGAGCAGGTTTTCAATGCCGTTTTTCAGCGTGGCGGTGGAAGAGGGGCAACCTGAACAGGCGCCTTGCATGTGCAGGTAGACAATGCCGTCACGGTAACCCTGAAACACGATATCGCCGCCATCTTGCGCCACGGCGGGGCGGACCCTTGTTTCCAGCAGTTCCTTGATCTGGTTCACGGTGCTGGCGTCATCGGCGTGGAAGTTTTCATCAATGCCGGAGCTTTGCCCTTCCATCACCGGCGCGCCAGAGAGAAAATGCTCCATGATCGAGCCCAGAATCGCCGGCTTGAGATATTCCCAGTCGCCGTCAGCCTTGGTCACGGAAACAAAATCCGCACCCAGGAATACGCCGATCACCCCGTCAATTTCAAACAGGCGGGAAGCCAGGGGCGAGATAGCGGCTTCCCCGGGGCTGCGGAAATCAACGGAACCTTTGCCCAGCACATCCTGACCGGGCAGGAATTTCAAGGTTGCCGGATTGGGAGTGGCTTCGGTCTGGATGAACATAACGGGAGATCCTTTCACTTTTCAGAGTTTTGAATCACTCTAAACTACAAATGCAATAACGTCATGGAATTTGTTGCCAAACATGGGTTGCCGGAAAGACGGCGTCAAGGTTGTGCTCTTGGCGTTATCCGATAAAACCGATGATTTTCTTCACATCTTCATAGACAGGCGTGGCGATCTGCCGCGCCCGGGCCGCGCCATTGTTCAAAACCCCGTCAATATAGCCTGCATCTTCCATGAGTTCGTTCATGCGCGCACCGATGGGGCCGAGTTTTTCAACCGCCAGTTCGGCAAGGGCGGGTTTGAAGACCGAGAAATTGGCGCCGCCAAAATCCCTTAACACCTCATCCACGCTCTTGCCCGCCAAGGCGCCGAATATCCCCACCAGGTTGGCCGCTTCAGGACGCCCTTCAAGTCCTGCCGCCTCACCGGGAAGCGGTTCAGGATCGGTGCGCGCCTTGCGGATTTTCCTGGCGATCATGTCGGCGCTGTCGGTCAGGTTGATGCGCGAGTAATCGGAAAGATCGGACTTGCTCATTTTTTTCGAGCCATCGCGCAGGGACATGACCCGGGTGGCCGGGCCGGTAATGAGGGGTTCAGGAAGCGGGAAAAAGCCGTTTTCATGGCCATTGGCCGCAATCGAGTCGGCAAAATCCGTATTGAATTTCTGGGCGATATCGCGCGCCAGTTCCAGGTGCTGTTTCTGGTCCTCGCCCACCGGCACATGGGTAGCGCGATAGGTCAGGATATCGGCGGCCATGAGGTTGGGGTAGGAAAACAGGCCAACAGAGGCGTTTTCCTTGTGCTTGCCCGCCTTTTCCTTGAACTGGGTCATGCGGTTAAGCCAGCCCATGCGCGCCACGCAATTGAACACCCAGGCCAGTTCGGCATGGGCTGAAACCTGTGACTGGTTAAAGACAACATGTTTTTCCGGGTCCACGCCAGCAGCCAGAAAGGCGGCGGTGACCTCGCGGATATTGCGGGTCAGGGCTTCAGGTTCCTGCCAGACGGTGATGGCATGCAGATCAACGATGCAATAAATGCAATCATGGCTTTCCTGCAAGGCGACAAACTTGGTGATGGCGCCAAGGTAATTGCCCAGATGCAAATTGCCGGTGGGCTGCACGCCGGAAAACACGCGGGGGGTGAAATTGCTCATGACTTGCGGACCTTTATCTTTTTGTTTTAACGCCCGTTTATATGAAAACCGGTTCCGGTTTTTCAGGCAATGGGCTGTAAACGGATAGGGTTATGCCCTGCCCGCCCGTCTTAGGCAAGGGAGGGGCTGGCGATTATTTGCGGTTATTTGCGGTTTTTACGGCGATAATGAGCGAGCAATTCATCAAGATGGGCCGCGCCGGTAAATTCAGCCGCCGCCCAGAATGTCGCCAGACCGCCAAACACCATGCCAGCCAGCAAGGTGGCGCGCACCGGCGAGGGGATGCCGGCGGCAAAGCTGGGAGCCAGGTAACTGCTCATCATCCACAACACGGCGGCCATGATCGATGAAGCAAGCAGTATGCGCGGAATGCGCCGTTTGAGCCGGGCATCAAGGGGGAAATGCCCCTGCCGGTGAAGGGTTATCCCCAAGGCTCCCGCATTGACCCAGCCCGCCAGCGAGGTGGCGATGGCGATGCCGACAAAGCCGATCAAATAAAACAGGATGAACGAGCCGATCACGTTCACGGCGACGCTGATCCCGGCAAAATACATCGGCGTGCGGGTATCCTCACGGGCAAAAAATCCCGGCGAAAACACCTTGATAAGGACAAAAGAGGGCAAACCGGCAGCAAAGGCGGCCAGCGCCCCGGCGGTGGCGGCGGTATCGGCGGCTTCAAAGGCGCCGCGCTGGAACAGGGTCTGGATGATCGGTTCAGGCATGGCGATGAGGGCGGCGGCGGCGGGCAGGGTCAAGAGCATCGAAAATTCCAGGGCCCGGTTTTGCGAAGTGAACAGCCCCTCCCCGTCGCCAGCGCGCAGCTTGCGCGAAAGCTCGGGAAGCAGCACCACGCCAATGGCGATGCCGATCACCCCGAGGGGGAGCTGGTAGATCCGGTCGGCATAATAAAGCCAGGCCACGGCCCCGGCCTGAAGCGAGGCGATGATGGTGCCGATCACGATATTGATCTGGGTAATCCCGCCGGCGATCACACCGGGGATTCCCAGTTCTACCAGGCGCCGCACACCGGGCGTGAGGGTGGGCCAGCAAAATGACAGGCGTATCCCGGCGCGCCAGCTTGCCAGCCAAACCGTCAGCAGTTGCAGCCCCCCCGCAAGAGAGATGCCCCAGACCAGGATTTTCCCGGCCAGAACCGTGTTGCTGAAACCCAGATTGACGATGGCGAAGAGGGCGCAGATGAGAACAACGTTCAGCCAGATCGGGGCGGCGGCGGCAGCAGCGAATTTGCCGAGCGAGTTGAGAACCCCGCTGACCATGGCGGTCAGGGACATGAACAGCAGATAGGGAAAGGCAATGCGGGTCAAGGTTACGGCCAGATCGTATTTTTCCGGCTCTTCGGAAAACCCCGGCGCAATGAGATACATCAGCCAGGGCATGAATATCTCGGCCACGATGCTCAAAACGATCAGGGCCGTGGTCAATATGCTGAGGACCTCAAGGGCAAATTGCTGCGCCGCTCCCCGCCCCTCGCCTTCCAGGTGCTTGGAGAACAGGGGAATGAAGGCGGAATTGAAGGCGCCTTCGGCAAACAGGCGGCGAAACAGGTTTGGAAAGCGAATGGCGACCACATAAGCCTCGGCAATGGGCCCGGCGCCCAGCGCCATGGCGATCAGGATATCGCGCAGGAACCCCAGAACCCGGCTTATCATGGTCATGCCGCCAACGGTGGCCCCGGCGCGGATCAGGTTCATCGGGTCACATCCTCGCTCGCGGTCATTTCTTGCCGCGCAGGCTCCGCCGGACCGGTTTGCAACGCGTGCGCCCCAGAGCTCTTCCAGAAAAGCGGGAACCGGTTTTCCGATGAGAAGTGCGGTAAGAACAAAGAGTTAGAGCCCGGTTTTGAATCAATCAAAACCGGAAACGCTCTAGAAAACCTCATCGGGTTCGGGAAGCAGGATTTCTCGTTTTCCGGCATGATTTGCGGGGCCGATAATGCCCTCATCCTCCATCCGTTCAATAATGGTTGCTGCGCGGTTATAGCCTATCGAGAGCTTGCGCTGAATATAACTTGTCGAAACCTTGCGATCATTGGCCACCACTTCAATGGCCCGATCAAAAAGCTGGTCTTCCTTGGAGGCGCCGCCGGACAATCCCAGAGCCGGGCTGATGGGTTCATCAGTTTCCTCGGTTACGGCTTCAAGATATTCCGGCATGCCTTGTGATTTCAGGTGCCGGACGATCTTTTCGACCTCGTCATCGGTAACAAAAGCACCGTGGACGCGGGTGATGCGCCCGCCGCCGGCCATGTAGAGCATATCACCGCGGCCCAGAAGCTGTTCGGCCCCCTGCTCGCCCAAAATGGTGCGGCTGTCAATTTTCGAGGTGACCTGAAAACTGATCCGCGTGGGGAAATTGGCCTTGATGGTGCCGGTGATGACATCAACGGAAGGACGCTGGGTGGCGGTAATCATGTGAATGCCCGCCGCCCGGGCCATTTGCGCCAGACGCTGCACCGCGCCCTCGATATCCTTGCCCGCCACCATCATCAGGTCGGCCATTTCGTCGATAATCACGACGATATAGGGCATGGGTTCAAGGTCAAGATCTTCAACCTCGTAGATGGGCTGGCCGGTTTCAGGGTCAAACCCGGTCTGCACCTTGCGGGTCAGGATCTCGCCGCGGCTTGAGGCCTGTTTTACCCGGGCATTATAGCCGTCAATGTTGCGCACCCCCAGCTTGGACATGTTCTGGTAACGGGTTTCCATCTCGCGCACGGTCCATTTCAGGGCCACGACGGCCTTGCCCGGATCGGTCACCACGGGGGTGAGCAGATGGGGAATTCCGTCATAGACCGAAAGCTCCAGCATTTTCGGGTCGATCATGATGAGCTTGCAGTTTTCCGGCGACATGCGGTAGAGCAGCGAGAGGATCATGGTGTTGATCCCCACGGATTTACCCGCTCCTGTTGTCCCGGCAATCAGCAAATGCGGCATGCGGGCCAGATCGGCGATCAGCGGTTCGCCGCCAATGGTCTTGCCGAGGATCAGTGGCAGGGCCGCCTTTGAGCCTTCATAATCAGACGAGGCCACGAGCTGGTGCATGAACACGGTTTCGCGGGTGGCGTTGGGCAGCTCGATACCGATGGCGTTCTGCCCCGGGATCACCGCGATACGGGCCGAGATGGCGCTCATGGAACGGGCGATATCATCGGCCAGGCCAATCACGCGGGACGACTTGATGCCCGGCGCGGGGCGCAGTTCATACAAGGTCACGACAGGACCGGGGCGCACTTTGAAAATCTCGCCACGAATGCCGAAATCTTCCAGAACCCCCTCCAGGAGACGGGCATTTTGCTCCAGCGCCTGATCGCTCAAACGCACTTTCCTGGCATTGGCCGGGGGGCGGGAGAGGAAATCAATGGAGGGAAACTCGTAAGCCTTGTTCTGGTGAAAGGCAAATTCGGGTTCTTGTTCAATACGCGCCCTTTTTCCAGGTTTGATTTTCTTTTTCGAACGCTCAACCCGGAGGGCGGCGGATTCAAGGTCGTTTTCGGGTGTTCGGGCCGGTTTGTCGGCAAAGGCCAGGTCATCCAAATCAACGGGAGCCGGGCCAAAAACCGGTTCTATCCGCGCCCCGGCCGGGCGGGTGGAAATGTCCGGGGTTGATCCGCCAAGCCAGTTTAGCGGATTGACGCGGCCAAGGATTCGCTTCCAAAATGGAAATTTTTCTACCTCTTCGCCTTCATCGTCTTGCCAGTCTTCGACAAAATCTTCAGCCATATCTTCAGCCGCTTTCCGGCGGCGCGTGAAAGGCAGCCAGCCTAAAATCCGGGAGAAACGGGCGCGGCTGCGGCCATAGGCAGAGCGCGAGGCAAAGAACATGTGGGTGGCCGCGCCCATGATATGGGTGGCCCCCTCGCGCCCTTCTTCGCCAAACAGGCGCGCGGCGCCGCGAATTTGCATGAAGCTGAGAGTGCTGGCATGGAGCAGCAGGGGCAGGGCCAGCGCCAGCATGACCAGTAACGAAACCGGCCAGAAGGTGGCCTCGGGGATCAGGCTGTTGGAAAACACCTCCAGGCGGTCAAGCACGAGCTCACCAACCGCGCCGCCAAGCCCGCTGGTCAGGGGCCAGATGCCGGGCGCGGGCAACAGGGCCAGAACGCCGCTGAGCAGGGCCAGGCCGACCAGTAAAAAACCAAGGCGGCGGAAAAAATGCCCGATGGGATGATGCGAGGCCATGCGCCAGCCCCAGAGCGCCAGAATAACCAGCAGCATCATGGCGGTTACGCCAAACATCTGAAGCAGGGAATCGGCCATGATGGCGCCGGGATAGCCCAGAAGGTTGTTGACCGGCGCGGATGTGGCCTGGTTCAAGCTGGGATCACTGGCCGTCCAGCTCAGGATACTCAACCCGGCGGCCAGCGCCAGACCAAAAAGACCGGTGCCTGCCAATTCCAGCACCCGGCGCTTGAGAAACGGCCCGAACCATTCAGGCACCATGTCATCCACGGCGTTTCGTGCACTCCAGTTCGCCATGCTCACTCTCCCAGAACTTTCTTTATCCGCTGCAAGGCCATGCGGGTTATCCCTTCATCTTCGACAAGCGCCACGCGAATATAGGCGGCGCCGGGATTCTCACCTGCAATTTCATGGCCCAGATAGGCGCCGGGCAAAACACGAACCCCCGCTTCGCGCCACAGTTTCAGCGCGGCAGCCTCGCTGCCGCCATTCGCGCTCACATCAAGCCAGGCGAAAAACCCGCCCCCCGGACGCTGATAGCCGAAGGAACTGCCGATAATCTCATCCATGGCGTCAAATTTGGCTGAATAAAGACGCCGGTTTTCTTCAACATGTTTCTCATCACGCCAGGCGGCGGCGGCGGCGGCCTGCAAGGGCATGGGGGTTTGCGGCGCGGCTATGTTGCGCAACCGGGCCAGCTTGCGGATCAGCTTTTCATCCCCGGCGCAAAAGCCGGAACGAAGCCCGGGAAGATTTGAGCGCTTGGAGAGGGAATGAAAGGCGAGAATATTGGCAAAACTTCCCGTTTTCCCGGCAACCTCAAGAATGCCCGGCGGCTTTGGGCCGCTATAGATTTCCGAATAGCATTCATCGGCATAAAGGATGAAGCCGTGCTGCCGCGCCAGGTTGATGGCGGTTTCAAGATAAGAGACCGGGGCCACCGCGCCTTGCGGATTTGAGGGCGAGCACAGATACATCCCCACCGCTCGCGCCAGCAGGTCTTCCGGCAGCGCGGCAAGATCGGGCAAAAAGCCGTTTTGCGCGGTAGCGGGCAGGTAAACCGGCTCAGCTCCGGCCCCGATGGCGGCGGCGGCGTAAACCGGGTAAAACGGGTTTGGCATCAAGATGGCTGGTGAGCTGTTTTTTGAATCGGAAGCGGACCTGAGAAAAAGCGGCGAGAGAAACAGGCCCTCGCGGGTACCGTTCAGGGCCAGAATATGGGTTTCAGGATCAAGATGACCTTCAAGGCCATAGCGAACCTCCAGCCAGCCGGCAATGGCGCGGCGCAAATCCGGGGTTCCGGGAATGGGGGGATAGCGGCCAAAGCCGCTCATCTCGCGGTTAATCACTTCCATTACAAAACCGGGAAAGGCGTGTTTGGGCTCGCCAATCGTCATGTCCACCGGCTCCATGGCGGGGTTGATGCCTGCCAGCAAAGCACGCAAACGCACAAATGGAGATTCGGCTATGGATTGAAAACCAGGAGAAGACATGGGCCACGAATACGCAATACTGATGTGATCCCTCAAGGCTAGTGATTCAGGGTTAAGCCGGGGTTAAGGGATTTTCCGCCCGGCGCGAGAATATAAAAACCCCGGCAGAGCAAAAGCTCTCCGGGGTTTTGAATAAACGGCGATAAAAGCGCGATCAGAACTTGGTCATGTCCGCTTCGGGCGTGGCGCTGATCCTGTGAATGGAAAGGTCGGCGCCCTTGAACTCATCCTCTTCGCTCAAGCGGATGCCCAGCGTTGCTTTCAGGACGCCGTAAACCAGAAGACCACCGGCGAAAGCATAGGCTGCGCCGCTTATGGTTCCGATGATCTGGGCAATGAGCGAAACGCCGCCCATGCCGCCAAGGGCTTCCATGCCGAAAATACCGGCAGCCACACCACCCCAGGCGCCGCACAGCCCATGCAGGGGCCAGACGCCCAGCACGTCATCGATTTTCCAGCGGTTTTCACACAGCGTGAAGAAGGTGACAAAAATCCAGCCCGCCACCGCGCCGACGATGAGCGAACCCATGGGGTGCATGATGTCGGACCCGGCGCACACCGCAACAAGCCCGGCCAAGGCGCCGTTATGCACGAAACCGGGATCCTTGCGCCCAACAACCAGGGCCACCAGGATGCCGCCCACCATGGCCATCAGTGAATTGAGCGCCACCAGACCGGTAACCCCTTTCAGGGATTGCGATGACATGACGTTAAACCCGAACCAACCAACGCAAAGCATCCACGAGCCCATGGCCAGCCACGGGATGGATGAGGGCAAAATGCCAACCAGCTTGCCCGATTTCGTGTAGCGCCCAAGGCGCGGGCCAAGCAGCAAAACGGCTCCCAGCGCCATCCAGCCGCCCACCGCGTGAACGACAACGGAGCCGGCAAAATCATGGAACGATGCGCCCAGCGCCTTTTCCATCCAGCCCTGGATGCCAAAATTGCCGTTCCAGACAATGCCTTCAAAAAACGGGTAAACCAGGCCGACAATGAGGCCGGTGGCGATGCATTGCGGCCAGAAGCTGGCGCGCTCGGCAATGCCGCCGGAAATGATCGCCGGTATGGCGGCAGCAAAGGTGGCGAGGAAGAAGAACTTGACGAGGGAGAGCCCCTGCCCTTCAAAACCGCCGCCAGCGCCGCTCAAGGTTGCCGCGCTGCTGAAGAAATGCACTCCATAAGCGACCAGATAACCGATAAAGAAGTAACTCAGGGTGGAGATGGCGAAATCCACCAGAATCTTTATCATGGCATTGACCTGGTTTTTATGGCGGACCGTGCCAACCTCCAGAAATGCGAATCCGCCATGCATGGCAAAAACAAGAATGGCCCCCAACAGCACAAAAAAAACATCCGCGCCGGTTAAATTGCTGTCCATTACATCGCTCCTTGCCCCAAAATCCACTGGACCCGCATTTCGCAAACACGGCTCCCTCTTTGCGAGGGCTTATCAAGGCTTGTGCCAAAGCCGCAGGAGGCATGAAAGCCAAAGCAAAAACAAGGTGATGGATAAAATTGGCGGTGTGGAGCAGAAAACCGGATGCCGAAAATAAAGGCACCGGACTTGTGCACAATGCCTTATTTTTAAGCACAAACACCCCGGAGACCTTGCAGTCTCCGGGGTTGACTTCAGGTAACGTGAATGCCTCCCACCTGAAGCATGGATCGGGGAACCTGCTGCGACCCCGTAGCCGGTTCCCCCGAGAGCCGGTTAATGCACGACCTCGCCGTGCAGATTGATATCCAGGCCCTCGATCTCGGTTTCCCGGGAGACCCGCAAGCCCATGACGGCCTTGACAACCATCAGGATAACCAAGGTGCCGATGGCGCTGTAGGCGAGCGTGGCCAGGATACCCTCGATCTGGGTCCAGACCTGCATGATATTGCCTTCCAGCATCCCCCTGGTGCCACCCACGGCTTCCACCGCGAAGACACCGGTAAGGATCGCGCCGACAATGCCGCCGATGCCATGAACGCCGAAAGCATCAAGACTGTCATCATAGCCGATGACGCGTTTCAGCCAGGTAGCGCCGAAGAAGCACAGGATGCCGGCAGCAAAGCCGATCCACAAACCGCCCATGGGCAGCACGTAGCCGGACGCCGGGGTGATCGCCACCAGACCGGCAACCGCGCCGGAGATGATGCCGAGAATGCTCGGCTTCTTGTGAATGACCCATTCCAGCAGCATCCAGGCAATGGCCGCCGCAGCCGCCGCGATCTGGGTGACCAGCATGGCCATGCCCGCACCGCCATCGGCGGCAACGGCGGAACCGGCGTTAAAGCCAAACCAGCCAACCCAGAGCAGCGAAGCGCCGATGACCGAAAGCACCAGGTTATGCGGCGCCATGTTCTCGCTGCCGTAGCCCAGGCGCTTGCCCAGCACGATGGCGGTGACCAGACCGGCGATCCCGGCATTAATGTGCACCACCGTGCCACCGGCAAAATCAAGCACCCCGGCATCGCCAAGGAAACCACCGCCCCAGACCCAATGGGTAATCGGCGCATAGATGAGCAGCATCCACAAGGCGAGGAATACCATCATGGAGGAAAACTTCATGCGATCGGCAAAAGCGCCGGTGATGAGCGCCGGGGTGATGATGGCAAAGGTCATCTGGAAGGTGATGAACACCGATTCGGGGATCGTGCCATTCAGCGTGTCCTTGCCCACATGGGAGAGAAACATCTTGTCCAGCCCGCCAACAAAGGCGTTCATGCCGCCGCCATCGCCAAAGGCCAGCGAGTAGCCGATAATCATCCACAAGATGCTCATCATGGCGGTAACCGCAAAACTCTGCATCACGGTGGCCAGCACGTTTTTCTTGCGCACCATGCCGCCATAAAACAGGGCAAGGCCCGGAATGGTCATCATCAGCACCAGCAATGTGGAGGTGAGCATCCAGGCGGTATCGCCGCTGCTCAGTTTATCCTCGGCAAAAGCCGGTGCGGCGGTCATCACAAGCGCCAGCCCCGCAAGGGCCAGAGGCGCAGTTTTTCGTATTGATTTCATTGTCTTTAATTCCCCTGTTTTCCTTAAAGCGCGTCGGCGTCGGTCTCGCCGGTGCGAATGCGGACAACGCGCTCGATTTCAGTGACGAAAATCTTGCCATCGCCGATCTGGCCGGTATTGGCGGTTTCGCGGATCATGTCGATCACCCGGTCGGAAACATCGGCCCCCACGGCAACCTCGATCTTGAGTTTCGGCAGGAAATTGACGGCATATTCCGCGCCGCGATAAATTTCCGTGTGACCCTTTTGGCGCCCATACCCCTTGACCTCGGTAACGGTCAGGCCATGAACACCAAGCTCGGTGAGCGCCTCGCGCACTTCGTCGAGCTTGAACGGCTTGATTACCGCTGTAATGAATTTCATGTTGCTTTCCCTAAGCTGTTAGACTGCCGAAGCGAGTTCTCCGGCGAACAGGGCAATAAAAAGCAACAACCGGGCCAGATTCACTAAAACATTTTATCCCGTTGTTTTATATGGATATATTTTTTTGCATCTAAAAAACTTGGGTATAGACAACAACGCTAATGCCTAAACTTTAGACATATCTATGCGATTGCCTATTTTTTGCGCTCCCTATCCGGGCGGGGATCAGGCAGGGGTCAATTACACGCGACAAGCTCCAGATTTTACCGCAGTTTTGGGATTTGCAGCATACAATAGCGCTTCAAGACCTCAACATCATGGACATGCACATGGTCATGATGCGTTGTTACGTTAATCCCTTTCAACAACTGAAATGCCCGGGAGAGACTCTCGCGCGTCACACCAAACTGGTTGGCCATAATTGTTTTCTCATATGGCAAACATACAATTTCAGCACCCGTTTCAACCGTGCATAACCTGAAGATAAAAAGCGCAAGCCTTTGCGGCAAGATCATGGATTTCATGCGCAGGACTTCATTCCCGAGTCTTGTCATTTGCCGTGCGAAAGCATTCAGTATTGAAAATGAAATCTCCGGGGTTTTCCTCATGCATTCAAACAGGTGTTTTTTATTGATCCGCAGCAAACAGGTATCGTCAATCGATTCGGCATAGTCAGGATTGTCAAGCCCGTCATGTTGAAACAGGTTGAACATGAAAGACTCGTTTTTTGATAAAACATAAATAACCGCTTCGTTTCCGTCCGAAGACAGCCGATATACTTTAACATGGCCGGAAATGATTATATCAAAATTGCTTATGATATCTCCTGGATGAAACAGTATGGTTTTTCTGGGATATCTGACAACTGAAGACTGGTTGAGAATTTTATCAATGTCGCCTTGTGCCAAAGATGATAATACCGGCAGGGACCTCAACAATTCCAGGTCTGCACCTGACTTCGCGCAAAAGCGCATCCGCGAGGATATTTCAGAATCCCTTGGCCTCCTAGTCATCTAGAACCCCGTCCAAGATCCTATGCAGGTAAACGGCGGTCGGTGGTTGTCCCGAGCTGATCGTGAATATCAGGGGGGTTAGCATCATGAGATAGCCCTGGTTTTCACGCGGATGATATCGTTTAGGATCCCGTAAACAGCCGGCGCCAGAAGCAGCACCAGGAAAGTTGCCGCCGCCAGCCCGAAAACTATCGTAATCGCCATGGGAAGAAGAAACTGGGCCTGGATTGACTTTTCAAACATCAGCGGCGCCAGCCCGCCGATCGTGGTCAGCGAAGTGAGCAATACCGCCCGCAAACGGTCCCGCGCCGCCCCCGTGGCCGCCTGCCGGACGCTCTCGCCATTGGCAAGGCGTTCATCGGCGCGAGCCACCAGTATGATGGAATCATTCACCACCACCCCGGCCAGGCCAAGTAACCCGACAAGACTCAGAACGGTCAGGTCAAACCCCATAACCATATGCCCCGCAACCGCCCCTATCAGGCTGAAGGGAATGATGGCCATGACAATCAGGGGTTTCAGATAGCTGGCGAAAACCCAGGCCAGCACGATATAGATCAGGGCCAGCGCCAGCATGGCGCCGCGCTGCAAATCGGAAAATCCCTCGCGCTGTTCCGCCAGCCCGCCGCCCATTGAAACCGTGGCGCCATATTTGCGCGCAATCGACTCAAGACCCGATGCCTTGATCTTGCGCCGGGCTTCAAGAAGCGTCAGAATATTGCTGTCCAGATCCGCGCCGACCTGGATATTGGTCTTGCCATCGCGGCGAAAGATCATGCCGAAAGAGCGTCTTTCACGCAAATCGGCAATATCGAGCAGGGAGACAAAAACACCATCAGGGGACGATATGCGCATTTCATGCAGGGCCTGCATCCCGCGTGTCTTGCCGGCGCGGCGGATACGCACGACGATTTCCTCTGAATTTCGTGCAAAGCGGTGCACGATCTGCCCTTCAAGAGCCTGGCGCACCTGTTCGCTCACCTGCTCGATATTGAAGCCCAGCGCCCGGCCCCGCTGGGTCAGGCGGATGCGCACATCGCGTTTGCCCCAGGGCAGGTCATCATCCACGCTCTGCACGCCCTTCATGCCCATCAGGAGATCCTCTATCTCCAGCGCCGCGGTTTTCAGGGCAAACGGATCGTTGCCTTTCAGGTTGATCTCCAGATCCCGCGGCGCACCGCCATGGCGGCGAACGCCAAGGGAAAACTGCTCCAGCCCGGCAATGGGCGGAACCAAGGCGCGCCAGCTCCGCACCAACTCGCTCGTGCGAACAGAGCGCTTTTCAGAAGGCAGCAGCTGCACATCGAGCTGGGCCAGGTGATCGCCGGTGGAATAGCCAAGCTTGCCCAGCCACGCAAAGCTGGTGTGGACAAGCTTTTCTCCCTTTCCCAGCCTTTCGGCGCTCGCGTACAGGCTTGTTTCGATGATATCGAGGGCCTTCAGGGTTTGCGCCCGGGAGGTACCGGCCTGCATGGTGATGCTTGCCGATATGTATTCCGCCTCCGGCGTGGGAAAGAAGTTAAACCGCAACTTGCCACTGGCAATCACCGAAATGCAGAAGATCAGCAGGGCAATCACAAAAGCCAGCACCGAATAGCGCCAGTCAAAGGCAATATCCGACAATTTTCCGAAAATACGCTCGCGGAAGAAATCAAAACCGGCATCAAAGCCACGCCGGAAACGCCCCGGAGATTCAAGGTTTGCCAGCGCGTGACGCAGATGCGCCGGGAGAATGAAGAAACACTCAAGCAAGGATGCCGCCAGCGCGGCAATGACCACCAGCGGCAGGGCCTGCATCATGTTTCCAACCCGGCCACCAAAGAAAAAAGTCGGCAGAAAAGCCACGATGGTGGTCAGGCTCGCGGCCAGAACCGGGGCCAGCATGCGCAGCGCCCCGCCCTGTGAAGCCTGCGCCGCCGCCAGCCCCTGCGCGCGCAAGGTCGCGGCATGTTCACCGACCACGATTGCATCATCGACAATAATGCCAAGGGTCAGCATCAGGGCAAACAGCGAGAACATGTTGATCGTCTGCCCGCTTACCCACATCACCGCCAGGGTGCTCATCATCGCCACCGGGATACCAAACGCCACCCAGAAGGCAATGCGGGCATTGAGAAAAACGAACAGCACAACCAGCACGATCGCCAGCCCCTGCAATCCGTTCCTGACCAGCAGGGCTATGCGTTCCTGGAGATAATTAGCCCGCACGTCAAACAGCCTGATTTCCAGGTTCCCGGGCAGGGTGTTGCGGATCTTGGCGATATATTTGTGCAAAAGGCGATTGGTTTTCAGGGTATCGGCGGCTGGTGAGCGTTGCACTTCAAGCCGGATGGCCGGTTGGCCGCGATACATGCCGCGCATCTGGTCCGGGTTGAACCCGCGCTTGACGCGCGCCACTTCACCGAGGGTAAAATGCTCGCCGCCGCGGCCTGCCCGCAGGGTAATCCGGGCGATTTCATCAGCCGTGCCGGAGCTGCCAATGCCATGCACGGTGCGGTCCAGACCACCGCGCAAGTTACCCGCCGGGCGATCTTGCATGTCCCGGCTGATGGCGCTGGCCATATCCGCCATGGTCAAATGGTAGCGGGTCAGGTTGCGCTCGGTTGCGGTTACGATGATTTCCTCATCGCGCGCCCCGGTCATGGAAACCTGGTCGATCCCCGCTGCCAGAAGGCCGTCACGGATCTGGATGGCAAAATCCTTCAACCGCCTTTCATCAAAAGGCCCGCTTACCAGGATCTTGGCGACCCGCTCGTAATGGCGCACCGCGCTGACCACCGGCTTGTCAGCCCCTTCGGGCAAGGTGGTGACGCCGTCCACCGCTTTTTGCACCTCGGCCAGAACCGCGTTGACATCCATGCCGCGGCGAAACTGGATTGCCATATAAGCGCTGCCCTGACGCGCCAGACCGAAAAAATCTTCAACCCCGCCTAGATAGCGCAAGGCGGGTTCAAGATTGCGGATGACGGATTTATCCATGTCTGAAGCGCTGGCCCCGGACCAGCTCACCCGGACCGAAACCCGCGGGTTTTCCCGTGTCGGAAGCAATTGGGTGTTGAGGTTTTCAAGCGCAATAAAACCGGCGATCAACAGCAAGGCCATCAACAGATTGGCCGCGGTTCCATGATTGGCAAAAAAGCGCACCGGCCCCGACATGGCGGGAAAGCGCGGGGAATCTCCAGAAAACTTCATTCCTGCACCACCTTCACGCGGATATCCGGCTTGATATTGGGCAGATGATTGACCAGAACCAGATCACCCTCGTCGAGTCCGGCTGAAATCAACACTTCGCCGTTTTCCCATCGCAAGGGGCGCACCTTGCGCCCGACAAGCCGGTTGTCCTGAACAAGATAAACCCTGCCCTGGTTATAAAGCGCGCTCTCGGGCAGCCTGGCGACATTCTCGATTTTACGCCCGCTCAACTCGATATCGACAAAAGAGCCGATCCGTAACAGGCTTGAGGCTTCGCCGCCATTTTCAAACCCGGCAAAGGCCACGATTGCCCCGCTATCGGCGGCCACTTCAGGGGCAAGCCGCGTGAGCTTGCCCTGAAAGCTCCTTTTTATCCGGCCGGAACGCCAACGGATCCGGACCGGTAAACCGATGATCGACGCCCCTGAAAACAACAGGTCGCCATAGCGGTCTTCCGACAAGGTAAAGCGCACCTCAAGATGAGAATCGGACACGATGGTCACCAGCTTGTCAGAAGACGAGATATATTGCCCGATCTCGGCATTTACCGATAGGATCCTGCCGTCAAAGGGCGCGGCAAGGCGGGTGTCACGCAAGGTGCGTTCTGCCTTTTTCACTGCCCAGCGCAGACGCTTTTCCACTGACCCTTGTTGCTCCAGCCGGGCATTGGAAATATCAATATTGCTGCGGCGCTGCTGAACCGCCACCTGGCGCTGGGATACCAGCAGGACCGCATCATCAAGGATCTTTTGTGAAATCGTGCCTTGTGAAATCAGTTTCTCGGCCCGTTTTTGCTCCCGGCGCGCCAGTTCAAGCTGATGCTCAAGCTGTTTCAATGTTTCGCGTTCCAGGTCAAGCTGAGCGCTGATCTCCCGGGTTTTGGCCTTCGCCTCGGCAAGGTTGGCGCGAGCCTCTTCAAGGACAGCGCGGTAGGGAAAATCGTCAACGGTAACCAGGAACGCGCCTTTTTCAACCCGCGCCCCCTCGCGCAAATCCGGGTTGAGCTTGATGATCCGCCCGGAAACCGGCAGCCCCATGACCACCCTGTGCGAGGCAATTACCTGCCCGTAAAGGCTGAAGCGGGGCGTGTAACTTGCCAGTTGCACCTTGCGCGCGGCCACCGCGACCGGCTTGCTGGCAGCGCGGGTCTGCGGGGTTTGCCCCCGGCCATAGCGAGGCCCCCAGGGACCTTTTCGCCGGGCACGATGCTTTTGCGCTTCTGACTTTGCGCCCTGTGCACCGGGCTCTGGCCTGGTGATCCTGTCATAGCCATACACCCCAAGGGCCAGGAAGATCAACGGCAACACGCCCATGGCCAACATGCGCAACGCGCCCCCGCCTTTCGGGCGCATTCCAGCCCCGGTGGCTTCATGCCCGTTCTTGCCGGGATCGTTTTCATTGCGTCTGTTCATGATCTTGGCAACCTTGTCTCCATCGCCCTAATGCGTGTTGAACCGGATTGGCACAACAAAGGTCATTCTTGTCTTGCCCAGCCCTTTCGGGAGGGACGGAAACGGATTGGCCCGCCGGATCGTGGCGCGCGCGCCCCTGTCGAGAATTGCAGAGCCGGAGCTGGAAACCAGCCGGGAGTTGATAACCCGGCCAGCGGAATTGATGGTAAAGCGCACTCGCGCCAGCCCCTTTATACCCCGCCGCCGGGCTTCGGCCGGATAAGCCTTGTAGCGGCGCAGATGGGCAACCACCCGGCCCTTGTAATTCGACATCATGGCGCGCCCGCCAAGCCCCCTGCCTCCACCGCCGGCGCGGCCCCGGCCACCGCTGCCACCGCGCCGGGAATCCACATTTGCACCCCGGCGCGCACGCTTCTTGATCTTGTTCTTTTTCCCGGGTGTTTTTTTTGCCGGTTTTTTCCTGACGAGCATCTTCCTGACCGGCGCCGGTTTTATTTCCGGCTTTGGCGCTTCTTCCACCAGCGGCGTATCCGGGGCGATTTCGGCTACCTCCCGGGGCAGGGGCGGCATGACGGCATCCGCGACCGGCTCGGAAACCTCATCAGGTTCCGGCGCGGGCATGTCTTCGGGCTGAACCGTGTTTTCAGCCAGTCTTTCCATTACCGGCGGCGCATCTGTCACCGGAACGGCTTCCACGGGTTGCATCCCGGCAATTTCCGGCATCTCGTTGACCGGCGGGATATCTTGTGCCGGCCTGATGGCCTCGGGTTCGGAAACTTCTGTCAGATCAGGCGTATCCGCGGCTTCGAGAACCTCTTCGGTTTCAGTAGCTTCATCGGCCTCGCTTGCTTCTTCCGCTTCAAGATCCCCGGTGATCGAATCGATCAGTGAGCCCATGACAATGGGGCCGCCATCACCGGGGCCGCGCTCAATGCGCGCTTCATCACGGCCGCCAAGGCCGATTGCCAGCGCCACATGGGCGGCAAGGGCCACAACAAGCGCCAGCCCCCATTCGGGAATACGCCCCGTCATGGTCCCGGACTCCGGGCTGTAATCAGCGAGACATGGCGCGCCCCCGATGCGGTTGCCGCCGCCAGCACATCGAGAAGCTGCGCTCCCGGCAGCGCCTTGTCGGGGAGGATCTTCAGCCGCGGCATGGCGCCTTGCTGCAAACGGATTTTCAGCCGTTCGGTCAGCTCTTTTGAAGTAACGACAGCGCCTTCATACGAGATCCTGCCACTTGCATCCACCAACACCGTATCGGGTGAATTTTCCGTTTGCGCACCGCCCACCGCCTCGGCCGGCCTTACATCAAGCCCGGCAAAGGGCTTCAGGGTGGCCGCCACCAGGAAGAAGATCAGCATCAAGAAGACGACATTGATAAGGGGCAGGATATTGTCTTCCGATTTTTTTGGTTGAATATCGCCAAGACGCATTTTCCAGCTCCCCTAACGCGCCATAATCAACTGGCGGAGCCTTGAGCGGCGAACGACATCGAGCACGTTGACCACATCCTGGACCGTGGTTTTTTCCAGGGGACGAATGATGATCCGGGCATTTTCATCATCCGCGTGCCTGTCAAGGGCCGCGACGAGACCGGCCAGTTCCAGCGGCGCGCCATTGAGATCAATGCGCCCGCCTTCATGAATGCGCAGGTAAAGCGCTCCATGAACGCTCCGGGCGGCGCGGCCCGGCATCGACCCGGTGATGTCAATGCGCGAATATTTCATGAAGGTCGAGGCCAGCATGAAAAAGATCAGCAGCAGGAACACCACGTCAATGAGCGGTGTCATGCTCATGCGCCGGCGCGGCGTGATGGGGGTGTCAACCTGCATTGGCGATGGGTCCGATCTCGGTCACGTTATCAATGTTCGCGGCTTCAGGCTCATGCTCGGTAATGCGCCCGGTAAACAGGCTGGTGAGAGCTGATTCCATGGTCAGGCGCTCATGCTCGACGATGCTTTCGAACCAGTAGAGAACAAAGGAAACCGGGATCGCCACCGCAAGGCCCACCGCCGTGGTCAGCAAGGCCACCCAGATCCCCCCGGCCAGTACCGCCGGGTCGGCCTGCGAGCCCGCCGATTGCAGGGCCTGGAAGGCATCGATCATGCCGATCACCGTGCCAAAAAGCCCCAGCAAGGGGGCGATCTGCACCACCGCTTCAAGCCCGCGCAAACCGGATTTGAGCTTCTTGACCTGCTCGACGGCAACACGCTCCACGTCCTCGCGCACATGGCCGTCCTGGGCGCGCATGTTGTTTAGCCCGCGCATGGCATGGGCCACGGCATGGGAGATGGCGCTGCCGCGATGGCGCAGCATCTCGTAAGCCTGAACCTGATTGCCCGCCAGCCAAAGCCCGATTGCCCGGTTGACATGGCGGTGCCGCCCGGCCCCCAGCCGCCAGAATTGCAGCAGCTTGACAAGGATGATGGTCAGGGCGAAAACCGACAGGCCAAGCAGGATGACCACCACCGGCCCGCCAGCCTGCAACAGGGCTGCCGCCGGCTCCAGCGGCGTGCCGTCAAGGACAGACAGCAGGCTATCCAGTACTGATGCCGGGTCCGCCGGAGCCGGGACCACAGCGGCAGACTCACCCACAGGAGGCGGCGATGCCACGGCGCTGGCCGGTGGCGTGGTTGCTGCAACCGGTGCTGTATCTATCGTTGCCGGAATTGGAGTTGTTTCATTTGCCATGATGTAACCTGTCTGTTGCTTTACAATTGCAGTTCGATCGGCGTGCGGCTGGAGATCGACAAGGCGCCGGCACAGGCCGCCGGGCTCAACCCTTTACCCTTGCACTCGGCAATTTCATTGATGAGAATTTTTGAAACCTCGCCGCAGGCCAGCCCTTTAAGGTCAAATTGCTTGACCCGTATCTTGCCCCTGGGCAAAGCCCCGGCCTTGAGCTTCAAGAAGCGGTCAACCCTGCCTTGCTTGTTGAACAGAACAATCTCCAGAGAAAGCGCTTCAATCGCTGCCGGCATCTTGTTCTGGATGACAAAACTCAAGCGGCAATTGCCCCCGGCCTGGCGGGCATTGTTGAGTTCAAAAACAAGACTGTGGCTGTCTCCGGCCATGGCGTTACCCGCGTGAAGCGGCAAGGCGCACAGGCCGGCTGCCAGGACCTTGCGTATTGGTTTGGTTTTCATCGTTTTTCCCTTCATGTCATCCCCCAGCTCAAGATCAGGCGCAAACCGAACAGGGCCAGGATGAACCCGCTCAGCTTTTGCAACCCGTGTGAATATTTTGGAATTTCGGCGCGAATGCGCGTGGCCAGCCAGCCGGTTGCGCCGCCCAGATAGTAAAGCGGCGAAGCGGCAGCCCCGATACCGAACAACAGCCCCAACACGGCTCCTTGCAACATCGAGCCGCGCGAGGCGGCCAGCATCAATATGGCGCTCAAGGGCAGGCAGGGCATCAAGGATGTCGCCATGCCCAGCCCGACCATATGTGCCGTGCGCCGCCAGCGGGGGCCACGTGATGATAGGGCATTTCCGGTTTTGATCGAATCAAAACTGGGATCCAACTCCTTGTTTTTACCGCACTTCTTATCGGAAAACCGGTTCCCACTTTTCCGGAAGTGCTCTAGACGGGGCCGCGCACAGCCCTTGCGGCGCGAGAACATGACAAAAACGCCGATACCGATGACGATTGCCCCGGCAAGGGGCAAAAACACCCCCTGGTCCAGCCAGCCCAGAAGCAGGGATCCCATGGCGCCCGCCCCGGCTCCCAGAGCCGCGTAGGCCACCACCCGCGTGATGATGAAAATCGCGGTGAGGTTGAAGGCGGGCATGAAGCCGCCATTTCCGCCCGCCGCCGCGAACAGATAGGGCGTGAGCATCGGCAAGCAGGAAAAGCTGCACAGGGTCAGGCCATAAAACACGCCCATGGCCAGAACCCCGATATATTCGGAGTTGAAGGCTCCCAGCAGGGCAAGCTGTTGCTCTATTGCGGGCAGGTTGTGCATGCTTGCAAGGCTCCGTAATCGCGCTTGGCCAGTTTCCTGGGTTCAAAGACACTTTCCCCGGTCAGGAATTCATCACGCGCAATCAGCGCCGCACCGACCGCGGTTGTCACCTGTGGTACGGCCGGAGGCACGTAAAGTTCAGCCGCCATCTCGTCCTCCACCGCCTTGACCAGCCCCTTGTTGAGGGCCGGGCCGCCATCAAAAAACACCTCCTCGACAATACCGACCCGCCGCGCCATGCGCGCCAGCCGCCTGGCTATGGCATAATGGGCTCCGGCAATGATTTCCGAGTGCTTCTTGCCGCGCGCCAGAAGCGAGATGATTTCCGATTCGGCAAACACCGTGCAGGTGGAATTGATGCGGATCGGCACATCGGCCTGCAAGGCCACATCGCCGATATCGGTGAGGTTCAGTTCAAGAATGCGCGACAGGGTTTCCAGAAACCGCCCGGTTCCGGCGGCGCATTTGTCGTTCATGGAAAAATTCTTGGTCACCCCCTGCTCATCCAGCGCGATGACCTTTGAATCCTGCCCGCCGATATTGACAATGGTGCGCACCTGCACCCCGGCGCGGCGGCCATACCACACCGCGCCCTTTACATTGGCGGTAATTTCCGAAATGGTCGAGGTGGCAAAGCTCACCAGCCGCCGCCCATAGCCGGTGGTGGTGACCCCTTTCAGATCATCCAGAACCAGGTTCTGCTCATCCAGAAGCTGATTCAATATCCCCACCGAGGTTTCCTCGATATGAACCCCGGTGGTGGTCACCTTGTGGCCGAGAATATCGTCCTCGGTCACGATCGCCACCTTGGTGGTGGCCGAACCGATGTCGATACCTGCAAAATATGTCATATGGCGTTTTCCTTTTATCCTTATTTCCTTATCGCCTGCCGCTCAGGGTTTCCTGAAAGGCTTCAATCCGGGTGCGGAGCTGTTCCACATCCTCGGGGCTGTAATCGGTTTCGATCTTGAGCATGGGCACACCCTTTTCCTGCAACAGCCCCTCGATCATCTTCAGTTCGATATCGAAGGGATGGCAGCCTTTCAGGACGTGATAGATCACCCCCTCGACCCGGTAATCATCCACCAGCCGGGCGATGCGGTCGCGCCGCTCCATGGTATTGGAAAAGGTGGGGCAGGCGCAGGGCAGCACATAACGCTCGGCAATGGCGTGCAGCATATCGCCCATGGTGCCCTCATCGACGCTGACCATGTCGGACAGGTAGCGCTGGGAGGTACAGAACTCGTCCGCCACGATAATGCCGCCAAGATCCTCGATGATGAACGGCACTTTCCAGTTGGGAAACACCATGGGCGAACCGGTGAGCATGATGCGGGTGGCGCGCGGCGGGGCAACGTGAATGCCCTGTTCGATACGCGTTTCCAGCTCGTCATTGAGCCTTGCCAGGGCCTGTGTCCAGGATGCGGCCTCATCGTAAAAGTAGGCGTTCAGCACCTCCAGCGCATCGCGCCCCAGCACCACGGCGGGGGTGTGCTTGCGCAGTTCCTGGAACCGGTGCACCTCGCGCTGGGCGCGCTGGATCATCTGGATGGCCTGGCGCAACGGCTTGCGGCGGATGCGCTTGCCGGTGATCTTTTCAACTTTTTTCTGGAAACGCCTGACCTCGTCGAGCCAGTAGGCCCGCGCCCGTTCGGCCTCTTTTACCCGCGGCACATCGAGCATGTGCACATCGTCAAAGGGTTCCAGCATCTCGCCCATTTTCAGCTTCCAGTGGCAACTGGCCGGAAGCGCCACCATGTCGCATTGCTGGTAAAAATCCAGAATCGGCATGGATGCAAAGCCCATTTCCGATTTCACCATCGGGCAGGCCACATCGGGCAGGAAATCCTCGCCAATTTCGGCTGAATCATGCGCCCCGGCGCAAAGCCGCACCGGGTACCCGCCCGCGGCATAGATGATTTCCTCGGGCACGAACACGCAATAGGCGCCGATCACCTTTTGCCCGTCTTGCGCCTTGATGACGCCCTTGCCGTCATGCATGAACCTGGCGAGAATTTCGTCAAAATAGGCCATGGAGCGAGGCCGGGTTTGATCCTCTTCCATTTTCTCGAAAATCTCGCGCACCGACATGGACAGGTGCAAGCGCACCTTGTTGATGATGCGCTCCTTGCGGGTCAGTTTCTTTCCGCCTTCGGCAGAAGGGGACATTGCGGTGTCTGGCGGCATGGTCATCGGGTCTTTTTCTTCTTTTTGTCGAGAGTGAATTTTGCCGCCGGGGCCGCGCCCTGCTGGCGGTCGAGAAAAGCCCGGGCGTCGGCTTTCATAAATGAAACCCCGGCGAATTTCGCCTCCAGCGCACGGTTTTCCGGGCAGGCCTCAACGCAACGCAGGCACAAGATGCAATCTTGCGTCACCAGGTTCCCGATGTTCTTGTCCTCTTCGATTTCACGGATTTCCATGGGGCAGGCGCGAAAGCAATTGCCGCAACGGGTGCACAGATCGCCATGTTTTTTAAGCGAGAACAAGCCGACCTTGTCGAACAGGGAAAGCAGCGCCAGCATCGGGCAGTAGGAGCACAAAAAGCGCCGCTTGACAAAAGCGGTGGTGAACATCAGCCCCACCAGAACAATGGCCGCCCCGGTGAGCAGCATGGTGGGAAGGGATGTAAAATCGATCATGAATTCGCTGACATCCCCCTGAAACAGCGGCAACAGGGGCCGCGCCGGGCACATCTGGCAAAATGGCGCCGTCCAGTCTCGCGAAATCAACCCGTTGCCGATCCCCAGCGGAATGAGAATGAGCAGCGCCAGCAGGATATACTTGACCGACTTGTAACGCTTGTGGGTGATCCACGAAAACCGTGACAGGTCAATGGACACCCATGTCCTGAACCTGGTCAGCAGGTCCTGCAACAGGCCAAAGGGGCAGATCCAGCCGCACCAGGCCTTGTTGATGACAATTGCCCAGAGGGCAAAAATACCGATAGCCTTGAGCAGGCGGATGCCCTGCTCGCCCAGAAACTGCGGCAGGGGACGCGAGAGCATGTGCTGGAAGCCGACCAGGAAGCACCCGCCGCCATGATCGGGCACGTAAGAGCAGGCAAAGGTCGGCAAACGGTTGCCCAGGTCAATGGCAAACAGCCCGCCATAGATCAGCAGGATAAAGGCAACGGATTGCACGACAAGGCGGATGCGCTGGACATTCATGGGATCACGCCCCTTTTCTGGATTTTGCCGCCTGGTTGCGGCGGCGGCGGCGAATGGCAATGGCAGCGCCCGCCGCAACAACCGTGAAGCCGGCCATCAGGAAGGCGGTGCTCTTGCTCTCCCACTCAAGCTGGGAGGGGCGCACCCGCAGGCTCATGGTGGCCAGATAGCGCGTATCGCCATAAAGCTGCCCCTTCAACTCACCGGCATGGGCAGCTTCGTGGCGGGCAATGACGAGATATTTCTCCGCCCGCCGCCGGGTCCGCCAGCCGCCCCTTGTTTCGCTTTCCTTGATAAGGAAAAAGGAAACCTCGCCGTTCTCATCAGTTCTCCTGGCATTGCGCCAGCCCTTTTGCGTGAGCATGACAACACAAGCGCCCTTTACCGGCTTGCCATGCAGGGTAATCCTGAACGTTGCCTCTTGCCCGGTTTGCGTTGAAAATCGCTGCCGGTCGTTCCGGTAGATCCGGCTAAGGTTGAATTCCGGGTTGCCATCCCAGTAACCATCGCCGTTCAAAACCGGATGCGGCTTTTTCTCGGCTTCGTCACCGTGGGAGTAAAAACTGTAAAAGGCAAAATGCTTGCGCCGCACAGCGCGCCGCACGCCCCCGTCAAGATAGGCAAAAACCTTGTGCAAACCCCATTGCGGCGCTGGAAAGCTCATCTTTCCCGGCATCCTGGTGTCGATGTGATGAATGGCGCTGTCCGGCGTTTCAAGCCAGAAAACGGCATTGGCCGGAGCGTTGTCACGGGCATGGCTTGCTTTACGCATTTTCATGCGCTCGCCCCCGACCATGCGCCGCGAAGCGCCGCTCCGGCCGTCCGCCGCAACTGGAGATTGACCAGCGGACATCTTGTGTTTTTCTCCCCTCCCCATCTTCATTCCGGAGCCACGTCTCATGCTCATGCCCATGCCGGATTTGCGGGGCGGGAAATCATCATGTTTAAGGTGCAGAACTCGCATCCGGCGGCCCATATTATTACCCGATGAGCGGTTTTCCCGGTTTTGACCATTCTGCCTTGTATTGGCATTTCCGCCCCAGGAGCGGTTCATGCCCATTCTCATGCGGCGGGCATAATCAAGCCAGTAAAAATCATGAACCATGGGGGTGCAGCGGTCTTGACGCGGCCCCATATGCCTCATGTTCTTCCCGCCCATCTTCATGCCAGGGGACATGTTGGCCATTTTCCCATGCGCCATTGGCATCTCGGTTTTGGCGGCAAGAGTTGGCGCAGGGTTAGCCATCGAAAGACCCGCAAGGCCAATGGCAAATGTGAAAATGTGTTTCATGCGGCTCCTCCAAAGAAGCTCTTTCTTGATAAAAACCAACCACAAAGCGAAAAAGCGTCAGGTATTTATTTTGCCATTCCGGATGCCCGTGTTGTTTGCGGCTGGTTGTCTGGTTGCACTAGAACTTGACCTTGGCCGAAAGGCCCAGCGCCCAGGAGCGCGGCAAGCCGGCTTCATATTCCCTTGCCCCGCCATCGGCGGCATCGTCGGCGGTCACGCGATTGGCGTATTTCACGTTGGTCAGGTTGCGGACTTGCCCCCAAACCGTAATCATGTCGCGCCACTGGTAGCTGGCGCTCAGGTGAAACAGGTCGGGGCGTTTATAGGTGTCGCTATTGTCGTAATTGATGAAGGCTGCGGAGTTATAGTCCCATTCCAGCTCCACCTTGGCTCCCTTGATGGGCTTGGCAATGAACCGCGTATTCAGGCGATGCTTCATTGACCGGCGCATGTAATTGCCGCTGTAATCCGTGCCGTCCGCGGTTATGTAATCGGTGAATTTGTGGATACCGTAGGTGTAGGCCATCTCCACCCCGGCCCATTTTACCGGCCAGGCCGCAAGCTGGGCTTCTATCCCCCGAATACTGACGCCGCCGACATTCCTGTATTGATATACCCCTGCGGCAACTTCCTCGGAAATGATGAAATCCGCGATTTGCAGATCGTGGTAGGCGATATCATATGTAAATTTACTATCCAGCACACTGCCCCGGAAGCCTATTTCCCAGTTCCTGGCCTGCTCAGGTTTCAGATCGGAATTGCTGAGATAGACATCGCCCCGCCAGTCCGGCGAAGCCGGGAACATGCGACTTGCGCCTGGGGGTGAAATGCCTTCTGAATATGACACAAACACACTATTATTGTTATTGAGCTTGTACGTGGCGCCAAGATGAGGGGTGAATTTCCTTATTTTTTTCTCGCCTCCGGCGCCAACCTTTTTCGTGTAATCGTAGTTAAAGGTTTCGTACCGTGCGCCTAATGTAAACTTTAGCGGCTCAAGCAGGTCAAGTTGGGTAAAGGGTGAAAATTCATATTGGGCATAAGGAGAGATGATCGTGGTTTTGGTCAGCGTTCCCGCGGCGCCCAGGCGCTCGCTCTCATCGTAGGCAAAGTCTGCGCCGGTAATCAACCGGGACTTCCAGAAACCGAATTCCTTGGTCAAGCGGGGCTTGAGATCATGACGATCATCTTTGCTGTCACCCCATTGGCTCTCGCTCTTGCTGTGCACAAAACCATAGCTCACTTTCATTTTCAGGCTATCGGAGAATATGTGCTTGAAAGAGGCATCCGCGGTTTTGGTGTCTTCACGCTGGATCGAGATATCCTTGACCAATGTGCGCGTTGCCCAGTCAAAAGATGTCGGCACCATGCCCCAATCTGCATCCCATTGCGCCTGGGTGAGATCTCCGACGCTTTCGGTATATTCATGGGTCATGCTGCCGCCGACCTCCAGGCTGGTCGCCGGTGACAGCTCATAGCTCAAACGTACGCTTCCGCTGCGTTTTTTCTCACGCCGGCCTTCGCGCCAGCCACGCAGCTTGTATTCAAAGCCGGTCATTGAAAAACCAAGGCCCTTGTAAGTTCCCCCCAGGGCAAAACCGCCCCGTTTCCGTCCCCAGGAGCCGATATCTCCAAAGAGCTTGACCCGGGGCTCCCTGGGAGGTTTCCTGGTGATGACGTCAATAACCCCGCCAAAGGCATTGGACGGGTAAAGGGCCGAGGCCGGTCCCTTGATAATTTCAATTCGTCCAATATCGAAATTATTGGCGCTGTCAAAATTATAACTTCCGCCGCCGAAGCTTTCGACAGCCACGCCATTTTGCAGATTGACCGTATAATCGCACCAGCCACAATCAACGCGCAGGTTTCGTGATCCGCTCATTCCCGGAACCCGGTTCAGCAATTCCTGCGTGTCCTCGGTGAAGTTGACCGTATCGAGATTGAAACGCTCGGTATCGATCACGTTCACCGTCGTCGGCGTGGTCAGCAGGTCTTGCCCGCCCATAACCGTTGTATCGATAAAATTGGCCCCGACATTCTTACTGAAAACAACGATTTCCTCCAGCTCGGTTTCTGCCAGCGCCCGTGAGGCATATAGCCCCCCCGCCAGCAGGCCGGTCGCCAAGCCGGTGGTCATAAGCAGGTATTTCTTCATGGATTCGCCCCATACCCTGTTAAAAAACGGTAGTTTGATGGTTTTTAATGGAGGTGCAGCGACCTTGAATCATTCCCGCTTCGGCCAAAACGCTCTGCATGTTTATCTTGCAGGAAGGTCAGGTTCCCAGACCGGTCACGCGATTTTGGTCAGAATCCACGCGTGAAATGGTTTTGGAAAGAGAAATGGGAGATTCAGGCCGTGAGGGCCGGAGGAGCGCGTATTGCGGCTTTATGGACGATAAAAAGAAATGGAACCTCGGAAAAAGACCGTGGCAAGAGCTTTTTACGGAAATAATCCTCATGGGGAACAACGATCGCACCTGAAGATGTCAGGGCGACATTCAGGCTGACAACCGAGCAGACCGGGCATTTATCCGGAGTGGTCTCGTCAACAGGCGCTTCTTCACCTGTTGTCAGCTTGATAACCTTAAGCCCCCAGGCGGTGCAGATGACCAGGGAATCAAACGGGGAATCGCTGTCCCGATCAACAGGAATGGCCTGGGCCAGGGGAACAAGCGCCTGGAACACGATCGCAAACAGCGACAGCGCCAAGGCCCAGCTCTTCATATACCCCCGAAATACACCCATCACCCAACTTCAAGTTTACAAAACCGGATTATCGTTGCGAAAGAAATCCGTTCTGTTCCAAATCCAAACTACTCCAGGGTAGTATCAATCCTCAGACTAGCAAACATACAAAAAACTTTTTCTCTTTGATGTTTATCAAGCCATGATTGAGATGTCAGGTGATCCCAAGAAATCGGGCAGCAGGTTACGGCTTGTCGCTCAAATCCGACAGGTCAGATATATGAACGCTCCCGACCGGGCAAATCGTCATCAAGAAATATTTGCAATGCAAAGATCGACCATCCTCACGTGAAAGGCCCCAGAATCAGAAATTGACAAGCGCTTCCGGTTTTGATTGAATCAAAACCGGGCTCTAACTCTTTGTTCTTACCGCATTTCTTATCGGAAAACCTGTTCCCACTTTTCCGAAAGAGTTCTAGTTTCTCTGGCCCGCTCTTTACCGAATTATTCTGATTCCAGTATTATCATAACAGAGTCCGGAACATTTGGAATTCAGCATTAAAAATGAGGTTTTCACCAAAACATCCTGGATATTGAGGCCGCCGGGAAGGTGTTCAAACGAAATAAAACGAATATTTATTGAAAATTTCCTTTGAATCTTGCTCCATGCTGCCGGTTTTTGTAAGGTCGAACCTGGGACTGGCAACAAACGGTTTTCTGGATGGTTGAGCCTCTTGCGCACAGGCATTCGCTCATTCTGGAGCTGGCTCACAAGAAAGGGCAGGTCAAGGTTGACTCCCTGTCAGAACACTTTGGCGTCACCCCGCAAACCATCCGCAAGGACCTGAACGAGCTGTGTGCGCGGCGT
>CAZHLV010000034.1:0-53358 GCA_964533415.1 uncultured Hyphomicrobiales bacterium | reverse complement strand
GCCCAGGCGATCATTGAAAATTCCCGCCACAGGATCCTCGTAGCCGACAACATGAAATATGAGCGCGCCGCGCCGGTGCGCATCTGTCACATCTCGCAAATGCAAACCTTTGTCACCAACCAGCCCCCGGTTGAAGATATTGCCCGTATCTGCGTTGAAAATGGCGTCAATATAATCTTGCCGGGCAAATCTCCTCATGAATAATAGGGGCAAAAGTTTCGTTTATTTTCGCTACACCTTCGTATATCATCGAATAAAATTTCTCATAACTCTGGAATTTACCGGCTGCCGAGGACAGGATTTGCCCGAAACCATTTATGATATGGCCATTATCGGCGGCGGTGTGAACGGATGCGGCATTGCCCGTGATGCCGCCGGACGCGGGCTCAAGGTGTTACTGGCCGAAAAAGATGATCTGGCCAGCGGAACATCCTCGGCGTCTTCAAAACTGATCCATGGCGGGCTGCGATACCTGGAACATTACGAGTTTTCACTGGTGCGCGAATCCCTGAAGGAACGTGAAACCCTGTGGGCGCTGGCGCCGCATATCATCCGGCCCATGCGTTTTGTCCTGCCCTGTCACCGGGCCATGCGCCCGGCCTGGCTGATCCGGTTGGGATTGTTCCTTTACGATCACCTTGGCGGGCGCAAAAGGCTGGGAGCCAGCCACATGCTGGACTTGCGGAAAGATGCCGCCGGCAAGCCCTTGAAGGCGGAATATATCAAGGGGTTCGAATATTCCGATTGTGCGGTGGATGATGCGCGGCTGGTGGTTCTGAATGCTATTGATGCCGCCTTGCGCGGCGCGGATATTCGCGTGGCAAGCAAAATTACCAAGGCGCGGCGCGAAGCTGGTCTCTGGCGCATTACCCTGCACGAGGCCGGCGCGGTGCGTCATGAAGATTTAAAGGCCCGGATACTGGTGAATGCCGCCGGTCCCTGGGTTGGCGAGATGGCGGCGAAAAGTTCAGCTTCCGGGCGGGCAGCTTCCAGCCTGCGTCTTGTCAAGGGCTCGCATATTGTCGTGCCGAAAATGTTCGATCACGAACGCGCCTATATTTTGCAAAACGAGGATCAGCGCATTGTTTTCGTTATCCCCTATACCCGTGATTTCACGCTGATCGGTACGACCGACGTGGATATTCTGGATGGTCCGGGAAAGGTTGAGGCCTCCGAAGGGGAGATCAGGTATCTTTGCAAGGTGGTCAACAGCTATTTTGCCTCCCCCCTCACCCCTGATGACGTGGTGTGGTCCTTTGCCGGGATTCGCCCGCTGTTTGATGATGGCGGAGACTCGGCGCAGGAAACCACCCGTGATTACGTGCTTGAGCTTCAGGGCGGCGGTATTGATGCGCCGCTGATGAATATCTATGGCGGCAAGATCACCACCTATCGCCAGCTTGCCGAAGATGTTCTGGACAAGCTGGCGCAATTCTTCCCCGGCCTTGAAGGAAACTGGACAAGGGGCAGTTCCCTGCCCGGCGGTGATTTTGGCGTGGAGGGGTTTGAAGACCTGCTGCATGAGTTTAAAACAGACTATCCGTTCCTGCCCGGCGCCCTGGCGCGGCGCCTTTGCCATGCCTATGGCACGCGGGTCAGGCTGGTATTGGCGGGCGCCAAGAGCCTGCATGAGCTTGGCCATCACTTTGGCGCGGGGCTTTACGAGGCGGAAGTGAATTACCTGCAAACTCATGAATGGGCGCGCCGCACCGGGGATATCATCTGGCGGCGCTCCAAGCTGGGGCTTTACCTTTCCGCCGGGGAGGTTGAAGAGCTGACCCGGTGGCTGGAAAAACATCCCGGCAGAACCCCACAAATTCATGACGGATGACACCTGATGGAAACGCTTCAAGACATGATCGCGCCCATTGATTTCCTGGTCCTGGCGCGGGATCTTCTGCCCGAGGGGGCAAGCTATGAATCCTGCATAGCCTGCGGGTTATGCGCCTCGGGCTGCCCGGCTTCGGGGTTGTTTGGCATGGACCCGCGGCGCTTTATCCGCATGGCGGCGCTGGGGCTGAATGAAGAGCTTTCCACAACGCCCTGGGTGTGGACCTGCACCCAGTGCAAGCGCTGCGCCTATGTCTGCCCGATGAATATTGATGTCTCGGTGCTGGTGGGGATCGCCCGTGGCAGCTGGCCGGAGGAAAAAAAGCCCAAGGGGATCATGCGTTCATGCGAGGCGCAGATGCGCGATGAAAGCACCAGCGCCATGGGATTGCGCAGCGCCGATTTTATCGAGATCGTGGAAGAGACCGCCAATGATATCCGCCGCTCCGATGATCGTTTCGGGCAATTATCAGTCCCCATCGACAAGGTGGGCGCCGAGTTCGTGATTAACCAGAATTCGCGCGAACCGGCAGTGGAGCCGGAAGAAATGGGGCCGCTGTGGAAGATTTTTGACTATGTGGGCGCAAGCTGGACCTATGCATCGAAGGGCTGGGCGGCAGAGAATTTCTGCATGTTCACCGGCGATGACGCGAGGTGGAAAGCCATGGTGAAGACCCGGGTCGAGGCGATCAATGCGCTGGGGGCAAAGACGTGGATCAACACCGAATGCGGGCATTCTTTTTATACCATGTGGAAGGGGATCGAACGTTTTGGCCTTGAGGCGAATTTCGAAGCCGGAAATTTGATTTCCTGTTATGCAAAATGGATCCGCGAGGGCCGGTTGCCGGTCAATGCGGCATGGAATGCGAAAAACCTGAAATTTACCCTTCAGGACCCGTGCCAACTGGTGCGCAAATCAGCCGGGGACCCGGTGGCGGATGACTTGCGCTTTGTGGCCAAAACCCTTGTGGGGGCGGAAAATTTTGTTGATATGCAGCCCTGCCGCAGCGCCAATTACTGTTGCGGCGGCGGCGGCGGGTTTTTGCAGGCCGGGATGAGCGAGCAGCGCCGCGCCTATGGCAAGCGCAAGTTTGACCAGATTATCACCACCGGCGCGCCATATGTGCTTACCCCCTGCCATAATTGCCACAGCCAGATGGAAGATATCGGGGCGCATTATGGCGGTAATTATCACGTTGTCCATTTCTGGACGCTAATCTGTCTTTCGCTGGGTATTTTGGGGCCCGGCGAGCGTAAATATCTTGGACCGGAACTGGCGGGCTTATGAGCACAAACACAAAGTCACAAACCCGGCATTATGAAACCGAGGTCCTGATTATCGGCGGCGGGGTAACCGGGGCCGGGATCATGCGCGACCTGGCGCTGCGCGGCATCCATTGCCTGCTGGTTGACCGGCGCGATCTCAACGCCGGGGCCTCGGGGGGCAATCATGGTTTGCTCCATAGCGGGGGGCGCTATGCCTCATCGGATACCCATACAGCGGCGGAATGCCGTATCGAGAGCGAGTATCTCAAGGCCCTTGCGCCTGAATGCGTTGATGATTGTGGCGGGCTGTTTGTCGCGGTTGAAGGCGATGACGTGGATTTTGCGGCAAGCTTTCCTGAGTTTTGTGAAAAAGCGGGCATTTCCTGCACGGCGCTTTCGCCCAGGGAGGCGCGTGAGCGCGAACCGTCCTTGTCCCGGCGCATTTTTGCCGCTTACGCCATCCCGGACGCCACCATCGACCCTTTCCGGCTGGTTCTGCAAAATGTTGAACATGCCCGCCAGCTCAATGACAGCCTGTTTTTGCCCCATACAGAGGTCGAGAGTTTTGAGATCAAGTCCGGGCGGATCACCCAGACCCGGTGCCGCGATGGACGCAGCGGCCAGAGCGTGTATATCAGCGCGCGGCAGGTTGTGAATGCCGCCGGGGCCTGGGCCATGAACATCGCAAGGCTGGCGGGGTGCCTGGATGTGCACCTGCTCTATTCCAAGGGGACGCTGATTGTCAGCAATACAAGGATCAGCCACGGGGTCATCAATCGCCTGCGCCCGCCCGGAGATGGCGACATCCTGGTGCCCGGCGGCACCGTCTCACTGCTGGGTACCTCGTCGGTGACGGTGGATAACCCGGACTCCATTCGCCCCACGGTGGATGAGGTTGAGCGCATTCTCGGGGAAGGCGCGGTCATGATCCCTTCTCTTGAAAACGCCCGCTTCATTCGCGCCTTTTGCGGGGTTCGCCCGCTGCTCATGGCCTCGGGCGCGGCAAAAGACGGGCGCAAGGCGGGGCGCGGCTTTTTACTGTTTGACCATGAAACCCAGGGGCTGGAGAATTTCGCCACCATAGCCGGAGGCAAGCTCACGACCTTCCGGGTAATGGCGGAAAAGGCCGGTGACCTGGTGGCCGGGCGGCTTGGAAACACCGCCCCATGCCAGACCACGGCAACGCCTCTGCCCACCGGCGATGCGGTGCGCTGGACCGAACCGGGGCAGGCGGCAAGGGACTGGTGCAAGCGCGCCGAAGCGGATGACCTGATCTTGTGCGAATGCGAGATGACCCCGCAATCGGCAGTTGACGAGATCGCTCGCGCCGCGCCGGGAGCCGAGGCGCATATGAGCTTGCAGGCCATTGCCCTGCGCAGCCGGATTGGCAAGGGGGCCTGTCAGGGCGCATTTTGCGCTCACCGGGTCACCTCTTACCTGCATGATAACGGGGTTTATGATGGTCCTGAAGGCATGGAGTTGATGGCGGAGTTTGTGACCGAACGCTTCAAGGGCGTGCGGCCGGTCTTGTGGGGCCGCCAGGTGCCGCAAATGGAGCTGGCGGAAATCCTCCACTGCGCCATGGCGGGGCTTGACCTGGGCAAAGACGGGCAAGGCAGATGAAACGGCATCACCGGCATATCCAGACAAAACTGGTGATAATTGGCGCCGGCCTGGCCGGTTTTGCCGCCAGTATCTTTGCAATAAAACGCGGCATCGCGACCATGCAGATCGGCCATTCCGGAGCGCTGGCCTATACCACCGGGTATCTTGATCTTCTCGGTGCGCGGCGGGGCAAAATCCTTGCTGATCCCTGGGCCGGGCTGGAGGCGCTTCGCCAGGATGAGCCGGCGCATCCGCTGGCGCGGCTGGACGAGGCGGAGATCCAAAAAGCCTTTGCACAATTCACCGCCGCGCTTTGTGAAATGGGTATTTTGTATTCGGCCCCCGCAGAGCAAAACCAGATGGCGCTTTTGCCCGCCGGATTGCGCAAGCCCACATTATCGCTCCCCCATACCATGCTGGCCGGGGTTGAGGCCGCGCAAACCCGGGCTAACACGCTCATTCTTGATTTTTCCGGTCTGGCCGGATTTAGCGCCGCCGAATTCAAGGCCAATTTCAGCGATCAATGGCCGCGTATTGAAACCCGGCGGTTGAAATTTCCCGATATGGAAAAGGGGCAGGTTTTCCCCGAGGCCATGGCGCGGGCGCTGGAAGTGCCCGCCATGCGCACAGAGCTGGCCGCCCGCATAGCGCCGTATCTTGGCGCGGCCTGCTATGTCGGCCTGCCTGCCATATTGGGCATGCATGCGCCGGATGAAGTTCACCGGGACATGGAAAGGCTCTTGGGAATGCCGGTGTTTGAAATTCCCACCATCCCGCCCGCGGTTCCGGGGATACGCCTGCGCGAGCTGTTTGAGCGGGCGCTGCCGGAACGGGGAATAAAGCTGGAGCCCCAGCTCAAGGTGCAGCGGGCAGAGGTCCATGATGAGGGCATACGGCTTTTTCTGCATGGCCCCATGGATGATCTTGTCGTGGAATGCAAGGCGGTTGTCCTTGCCACCGGGCGATTCTTGTCTGGCGGCCTGAAGGCCGGGCCAAAACACTTGCACGAAGCCTTGTTTGATTTGCCGCTTTCCCAGCCGGAGACCCGCAAGGACTGGTACCGGCAGGATTATTTCGATCCGCGCGGGCATCGCCTCAACCGGGCCGGGCTTGAAGTGGATAGGCATTTGCGTCCCCTCGGGCCAGACCGGAAAGCTGTTTACGAGCGTGTATTTGCAGCCGGTTCGGTTCTGGCGCATCAAGACTGGGTCCGCCAGCGCTGCGGCGCAGGATTGGCCATTGCCACGGCCTGCCGGGCGGTGCGTTCGGCTGAAGAAACCCTTTGACGAACCGGGCGGCGGAATTGAATTTTTACTGAAACATTTGCAATTAAACCCCGAAATCTTATGTATAATGGGATCAATCTGGAAGATTGACCAATGGGCAATATTCATTTTTCACTCACCATCAGGGGGAGTGAGGCTATATATCGCCACAACACACCAAATGCATGAAGAGAAAAGAGATGATCGCAGGACACGAAAAAAATAGCATTCCCGAGGCTGCTTACCTGATCTGGGAAGCTGAAGGCCGTCCCCATGGCCGGGATATGGAACATTGGCTCAAGGCGGAAAAACTGGTCGCAGATACTGCCCGCACGGCGCAGGAAAAACCCGCCGGGGGCGCCGATGATCTCAAGAAAATATCCGGGATCGGCCCGGTGCTGGCCAGGAAACTGAACGACATGGGAATCACCAGCTTCGCCCGGATCGCGGCTTTTACCGATGAGGATATCGAACAAATCGGCAAGGCCTTGAAATGCAAGGCGAAAATTTTGAATACTGACTGGAAAGGGCAGGCGAAAAAACTGTCCGCAGTCTGACCATGGCCCGATCAATACCCGAAACACAGATCGAGGCGATCATCCATGGCAATCACCGCGATCCGTTTTCGCGGCTGGGTATGCACAAGGTCAAGGGCGGCCTGGTTGTGCGCGCCTTTTTGCCCGGCGCGCAAAAGGTTCAGCTTGTCGATGCAAAAACCGCCAAGGTGATTGCCGACCTGCAAAGCCTGCATGAAGATGGCCTGTTTGCCGCGCGGCTGGCCGGGCGAAAAGAGCCCTTTGCCTATCGCCTGCGGGTTTTCCGCGGCAACCTTCACGGCAACCAGAGTGAGGAAATATACGATCCTTATGCCTTCGCGCCGGTTCTGGGCGAGGTGGATCGCTATCTTTTGTCCGAGGGAACCCATTACCGCTCCTACGACAAGCTGGGCGCGCATGTGGTCACGATCGATGGAGTTGACGGGGTCTCTTTTGCGCTCTGGGCGCCCAATGCGCGGCGGGTGAGCGTTGTCGGGGATTTCAACAACTGGGACGGGCGGCGCCATGTCATGCGGCTGCATCCAGGTTGCGGCATCTGGGAGATCTTTATTCCCGGCATTGGCGAGGGAGAGCTCTACAAGTTCGAGATCAAGGGGGCCGACGGAGCCTTGCTGCCCTTAAAAGCCGACCCTTATGCGTTTTACATGGAGCAGTCTCCCGGTACCGCTTCAATCGTGCATGATATCGGCGGATTTTCATGGACGGACCAGGACTGGCTCGACAAGCGGGCGGCGAAAAACCGCCGGGATGCGCCGATCAGCATCTATGAAGTGCATCTGGGTTCATGGCGGCGCAAACCTGAAGATGGCAACCGGGCGCTCAGCTATCGCGAGCTGGCCGACAGCCTCATTCCCTATGTCAAATCCATGGGCTTTACCCATGTCGAACTGCTGCCCGTCACTGAATTTCCCTTTGACGGCTCATGGGGATACCAGCCCATCGGGCTGTTTGCCCCCACCAGCCGCTACGGCGCGCCAGATGATTTCCGCTGTTTCGTGGATCGTTGCCACGCCGAAGGCATCGGGGTCATTCTTGACTGGGTGGTGGGGCATTTTCCCGAGGATCCGCACGGGCTGGGTGCCTTCGACGGCACGCATCTGTTCGAACATGCCGACCCGCGCATGGGCCGGCATGCCGACTGGGGCACGCTGATCTACAATTTCACCCGTGCGGAAGTGGCCAATTACCTGCTCGCCAATGCCCTGTTCTGGCTGGAGCAATACCATATTGACGGTTTGCGCGTCGATGCGGTGGCCTCCATGCTCTATCTCGACTACAGCCGGGAGGAGGGCGAATGGGTGCCCAACGAGCAGGGCGGCAATGAGAATCTTGGCGCGGTGGCGTTCTTGCGGCGCCTGAACGAGCTGGTTTATGCCCGGCATCCCGGCGCTTTCACGGTGGCGGAAGAATCCACCTCCTGGCCAAAGGTCTCCCGGCCCACGGATATGGGCGGGCTGGGCTTTGGCTATAAATGGAACATGGGCTGGATGAATGACAGCCTCGATTACATCTCCCATGAGCCGGTGCATCGCAAGTATCACCATAACGAGCTGACCTTTTCGCTCATCTACGCGTTCAGCGAAAACTTTGTCCTGCCTGTCTCCCATGACGAGGTGGTGCATGGCAAGGGCTCGTTGCTGGCGCGCATGCCCGGCGATGAATGGCAAAAATTCGCCAATATGCGGCTTTACCTGGCCTATATGTTCACCCATCCGGGCAAGAAGCTGCTGTTCATGGGCTGCGAGTTCGCGCAAGGGGGTGAATGGGATTACCGCACCTCGCTGGACTGGCATCTTGCCGACCTGCCGCAACACCAGGGCATCCAGACCCTGGTGCGCGATCTCAACCGGCTTTACCGCGAGACGCCAGCGTTGCACGACAAGGATTGCGAGGCGGAAGGATTTTCGTGGATTGAAGCCAATGATTCTGAACAAAGCGTGCTCAGCTATATCCGCTACGGCAAAAGCCGCGAGGATGCGGTGATCGTATTATGCAACTTCACCCCGGTCGTGCGCGAGCATTACCAGATCGGTGTCCCGCTTGAAGGGACCTATGAAGAAGTGCTCAATACCGATTCGCGCTTTTACGGCGGCTCCGACAAGGGCAACCTGGGGACCGTGCAAACCCGTTATGCCCCGGCGCATGGCCAGCCGGTCTCGCTGCGCCTCACCCTCCCGCCTCTTGGCGCCGTGGTCTTGCGGCGCAGCCCCTGAACATGACCAAGCCGACTCTTCTTCCCGGCCGCCCGTTTCCCCTCGGGGCGCATCCTGATGGCAAGGGCGCCAATTTTGCGCTGTTTTCGGAACATGCGGAAAAGGTTGAGCTATGCCTGTTCTCGCCTGACGGAAGCAAGGAGGTTACCCGCCTTGCGCTTGCGCATGGCGCGGGGGGTATCTGGAGCGGCTATCTTGATGGGGTGCAGCCGGGGCTATTGTATGGCTACCGGGTGTCCGGCCCCTATGCCCCCCATGAAGGGCACCGCTTCAATGCCTGCAAACTGCTGGTTGATCCTTATGCGCGGGCGCTGAGCGGGCGCATTGTCAATCATGAGGCCAATTTCGGCTTCATCATGGGGGATGATCGCGAGGATTTGTCCTTCGATGACCGGGACAACGCGGCCTATATGCCAAAGGCCATCCTCACCGCGCCCCTGCGCAAGGACGAGGCGGAATTCGAGCCTCCCCTGACCCCGCTGGCGCAGAGCATTCTCTACGAGATTCACATACGCGGCGCGACCATGCTGCGGCATGACCTGCCCGCCCGCCTGCGCGGCACTTACGAGGGCTTGGCCAGTGATGCGATGCTGCGCCATTTTCAGGACCTGGGCATAACCGCGGTGGAGCTCATGCCGGTTTTTGCCTTTGCCGATGAACCGCATCTGGGGCGCAATGGCTTGCGCAATTACTGGGGCTATAATCCCTATTGCTTTTTTGCGCCCGAGACCCTGTACGGGACCGGCGATGCGGTGGCCGGGTTTCGCGAGATGGTGCGGCGCTTTCACGGCGCAGGGATCGAGGTCATCCTTGACGTGGTCTATAACCATACCGCCGAGGGCGGCGCGATGGGGCCGACCTTTTCGCTGAAAGGCATTGATAACGCCAGCTATTATGCCCTGATGCCCGGCGACAAGCGGCATTATGTGAATTACACCGGCTGCGGCAATACGCTCAATATCTCGCATCCGCGGGTTTTGCAGATGGTGATGGATTCCCTGCGTTACTGGGTGGCGGAGATGGGGGTGGACGGGTTCCGCTTTGACCTCGGGCTGACCCTGGCGCGCGGACCTGCCGGGTTTGATCCCCATGCGCCGCTTTTTACCGCGATCGACCAGGATCCGGTCCTGGCCGGAACCAAGCTGTTTACCGAGCCGTGGGATCTGGGGCCGGGGGGGTATCAACTGGGCGGGTTCCCGGCCCGCTGGTCGGAGTGGAATGACCGGTATCGTGATACCATCCGGGCCTTCTGGCGCGGCGAACGGGGGGTGACCGGCGAGCTGGCCAGCCGGGTGACCGGCTCGCAGGACCTGTTTTTCCACCGCACGCCGCAGGCCAGCCTCAATGCCATTACCGCTCATGACGGCTTTACCCTTGCCGACCTGGTGAGCTATGAGAAAAAGCACAATGAAGCCAACCGGGAGGGTAACCGGGACGGAACCGATCATAACCTGAGCCAGAATGGCGGGGTTGAGGGGGAAACCTCAAATCTAGAAATCCAGAAATACAGACAGCGCCAGAAACGCAACCTGGTGGCCACCTTGCTGCTCTCGCAAGGGGTGCCCATGCTGCTGGGCGGTGATGAGCTGGGGCGCAGCCAGGGCGGTAACAACAATGCCTACTGCCAGGATAACGAGACAAGCTGGCTGGACTGGTCCATGGCGGGGCCGGATGACCGGGCCTTTTACGCCTTTGTCAAAACCATGATCGCCATTCGCAAGGATCACGATATTTTCCTGCGCACGGATTTTTTCTCGGGCGAGCCAAAACACAGCGGCCTGAAAGATATCTCGTGGTGGTCAAAAGATGGCCATGAGCTGACCGGGGCCGACTGGGACAATCCGCAATTATGCTGTTTTGGCTTTCACCTTGACGGCACCGGCGATGGATCGCATTTGCTGGTATTGCTCAATGCCCATGACAGCCCCGCCAAGTTTCAGCTTCCTGCCATTTGCGCCGAAGATAACTGGACATGCCTTGTGGATACATTTGCCGGCACTCGGGACAGCGCTCTGAAAACCGTCTCGGGCACATCCTCCTACCTGCTCAACCCCCATACTCTTGCCATTCTGGCGGCGGAAGGCGGCGGAACAGGCCATGACTGAACGCGATCAGCTTGACCGGCTCTGCGAGCTTGCCGGCATTGAAACGTCCTACTGGGATCTGGGCGGGACCCTGCACGAGGTTCCCGGCGCCACCAAATCGGCGCTTCTGGTGGCCATGGGTCACGAGATTGAAACACAAGATGCCATTGAAACCAGCATCAATGCCCTTGAAATGCGCCACTGGGGCCGGTGTCTTGCTCCGGTTTATGTTTTGCGGCAGGGCGAGCCTGCCGGGATCATCGTAACGCATGATGTGACACAGCAGGAACAAGAACAGATCTGGCGGCTTGAATATGAGCAGGGCGGTTTCGTTTCCGGCGCGTTTTACCCCGATCATCTTGAACGGCGCGAAAGCCGCCGGATCGAGGGGCGGGATTTCATTCGCCGCGTCTTGCCCCTGCCCGGCGATATGCCGGCAGGCTA
Source organism: uncultured Hyphomicrobiales bacterium (assembly GCA_964533415.1). GTDB lineage: Bacteria > Pseudomonadota > Alphaproteobacteria > Rhizobiales > BM303 > BM303. The sequence continues at coordinate 42,094 of CAZHLV010000034.1, read as the reverse complement.
TCACGAACTCACCATTAGCGGTGGCAGGCTCAAGGCAAAAAGCCGTATCATCGTCACCCCCAAAACCGCCTTTCGCCCCGAGGCTATCCGGGGGGGCAAGGCCTGGGGCGCGGCGCATCAGCTTTATGCCCTGCGTTCCCCGGAAAATCAGGGCATTGGCGATTTTTCCGATCTTGCCCGCCTGGGCGCGAGCGTGGCGCAGGCGGGAGGCGCGGTCCTGGGGCTTAATCCCCTGCATGCGCTGTTCCCGAGCGCACCGGAAAAGGCCAGCCCCTATGCACCTTCAAGCCGCAACTTCATCAACCCGCTCTATATCGATGTAACCGCCATTCCCGAATCGGCCCAATACCGGAACCCGCAGGGGCAGGAGCAGGAGACAGCGCTGGTTGACCATGAGGCGCTTGTTGCGCACAAGCTCCCGGCCCTGCGGCGGGCTTTTGCCCGTTTTGAGGCTGGAAGAGATGCAGACCGCCGGGCTGATCTGGCCCGGTTTTCCAAGGAAGGCGGCGCGAAACTCTATCATTTTGCACTTTATCAGGCCCTGGAGGCGCATTTTGGCGTTGCCGCACAAGGCTGGCCGCCAGAATTTCAGAACCCGGACAGTGCGGAGGTCGCCCGCTTTGCCCGGCAAAAAAGCCTGGAGATCAATTTTCATGTCTGGCTGCAATGGATTGCCCAAGGTCAACTGGAAAGAGCCGCCCGGCAGGCCCGCCAGAGCGGCCTGAGCATCGGCCTTTACGGTGATCTGGCGGTCGGGGTTGACGCCTGGGGCGCCGATGCCTGGGGTAGCGGGGGGATTTATGTCAGGGGTGTGGAGTTTGGCGCGCCGCCGGACCCGTTTTCCGCCGATGGGCAAAACTGGGGCATGCCGCCGCTCGATCCGATAAAGCTGCGCGAGGCGGCCTATCAGCCCTTTATCGACATGCTGCGCGCCAATATGCGCCATATGGGGGCCTTGCGGATCGACCATGTCATGTGGTTGCAGCGCATGTTCTGGATCCCGCAAGGGAAACGGGCGGTGGATGGAACCTATATCCGCTACCCGGTGGATGACCTGATGGGAATCCTGGCGCTGGAAAGCCAGCGGCATGAATGTCTCGTGATTGGCGAGGATCTCGGCACCGTGCCGGGCGGATTTGCGGAAAAGATGGAAAGCTACGGGCTTTTCTCCTACCGGCTGATGCGTTTCGAGCGCTATCCCGATGGCTTGTTCAAGCGCCCATCCACCTACAAGCCCGATGCGCTGGCCATGTTTGGCTCCCATGACCTGCCGCCCATTGCCGGATACCGGGAGGGGCGCGATCTTGACGAGCTTGCAAAACTGGGGCGGCTTGAGGAAGGCGCGCGCGAAGCGCGCCGGCGTGACCTGGAAATGCTCAGCAATGCCTTGCGTGACCAGCAACTCTGGCCGGAGGGCGCGGATACAGACATGGAAGCCATCATTCTGGCCGTTCACCGCTTCCTGGCCCGCTCGTCTTCAGCCTTGATGATGGTTAACCTGGAAGATGTGCTGGCCCTGCGTGAGCAGGTCAATATTCCCGGCACCTATCTGGAATGCCCGAACTGGCGGCGCAGGCTGCCGAAGGATCTGGACGATATCCACGCCCGGCTGATGCAACTTGGCCCGGTGCTTGGCGAAGAGCGAAAATTATCCTGAACCGGGGCATTCAGGATTTTTTTACCGGCTCGACCTTCCAGATGTTTTGCGCGTATTCATGGATGGAGCGGTCCGAGGAAAAAGCCCCCAGGCGCGCCACGTTCAGCACCGCCTTGCGCGCCCAGCCCGGCTGATCGGTATAGGCTGTATCCACATCGTCCTGGCAAGCAACATAGGAGGCGTAATCGGCCAGCAGCATGTAATGATCGCCGTGATCGAGAAGGGCATGATAAATTCCCAGGTAACGATCCATCTCGCGGGGAGAGAAGAAACCCTCGCCGATCATGTCCAGTGCGCGTTTAAGCTCTTTATCACCATGGTAAATCTCCCACGGGGAATACCCCTCGCGGCGGCGGTTTTCCACCTCTTGCGTTTTCAGCCCAAAGATGAAGATATTCTCGTCGCCCGCCGCTTCGGCAATCTCGATATTGGCCCCGTCAAGGGTGCCGATGGTGAGCGCGCCGTTGAGCGCCAGCTTCATGTTGCCGGTGCCTGAAGCCTCCATCCCGGCGGTAGAGATTTGCTCCGACAGATCCGAGCCGGGAATGATGATCTCCGCCCGCGCCACCGAGTAATCGGGAATAAAGACCACTTTCAGGTGATCTTTCGCCACCGGATCGGCATTGATATGGGCCGCGACATCATGGATAAGGCGGATAATCAGCCTGGCCATGAAATAGCCCGGCGCCGCCTTGCCGGCAAAGATGACAACGCGCGGAACCTTTGGCAACTGGCCATCGCGTATGCGGTTATAACGGGTGATGATGTGCAGCACGTTCAAAAGCTGGCGCTTGTATTCATGGATCCGCTTGATTTGCGAATCAAACAGGAAGGCCGGATCGACTTCTATGCCGGTCTCCCTTGCAATCAGCCCCGCCAGGCGCGCCTTGTTGGCGGCCTTGATCTCCATGAAGCGGGACTTGAAGTCCTCGTCACCAGCTAAAGTCTCAAGCCGCGCGAACTGCGCCAGATCCCGCGCCCAGCCTTCGCCGATATGCGCGTTAATCAGGGCCGAAAGCGGCGGGTTGGCCTGCAACAGCCAGCGGCGCGGGGTAATGCCATTGGTGACATTGACGAATTTTCCCGGATACATCTCGTCGAATTCGGGGAACATGTTGGCGCGCAGCAGGTCGGTGTGCAGCCGGGCCACGCCATTGACCTTTTGCGAGCCGACAATGGCCAGATGCGCCATGCGGGCGCTTTGTTCAAAATCATCGATCAGCGAAAGAGTGCGCAGCTTGCCCGCATCACCGGGCCAGGTTTCCTGAACCTTTTTCAGGAATTGCGCGTTGATGCGGTAGATAATCTCCAGGTGCAGCGGCAGTACATGGCGCAGCATTGCCACCGGCCAGCGCTCCAGCGCCTCGGGCAACAAGGTGTGGTTGGTAAAGGCAAAGGTATTGGAGGTGATCTCCCAGGCTTTTTCCCAGCGGTAGCCATGATTATCCATCAACAGATGCATCAACTCGGCAATGGCCAGGGCGGGGTGGGTATCATTTAGCTGGATAACGGTTTTTTCCGCCAGCTTGTCGAGGTCTTCATGATCGCGCAAAAAGCGGGCGATGATGTCCTGCAAGGACGAGCTGACAAAGAAATATTCCTGCTTCAGGCGCAGCTCCTGCCCCGAAAGGGTGGAGTCGTCCGGATAGAGAATTTTTGACAGGGTTTCTGAATCGGTCTTGTCTTCAACCGCCTTGATGTAGTCACCCTGATTGAACTTTTGCAGGTCGAAATCCCCGGTGGCCCGCGCCGTCCACAAACGCAGATTGGTCACATTGTCATTGCCAAAACCGGCTATCGGCATGTCATAGGCCATGGCGATGACGCTATCTGCATCAAGCCATTCGCAACGGCGCTGGCCGTTTTCATTCTCAACGCAGTGGCTGCGGCCATAAAACTGCACCCGATAAACCACATCGGGGCGCTTGAACTCCCAGGGATTGCCATGGCGCAGCCAGTTATCGGGATGCTCGATTTGCTGGCCGTCCCTGATGGACTGGGAGAACAGGCCAAAATCATAGCGTACCCCGTAGCCAAAGCCGGGATAGCCATGGGTGACCATGGATTCAAGGTAACAGGCCGCCAGGCGCCCCAGCCCGCCATTGCCCAGCGCCGGGTCGTGCTCGATCTCGATCAGGGCATCGAGATCCTTGCCCAGTTCGGCCAGCGCTTCGCGGGCGATATCCTGAATGCCCAGGTCCAGCAGGTTCTTGTTCAACTGCCGCCCCAGAAGATATTCCATGGACAGGTAATAGACGCGCCGCGACTTGTTCACGTATTGAGCGCGGGTGGTGTTGATATAGCGCTCGCTCAAAATCCCCCTGAGCAGGAATGACAAGGCATAATACCAGTCCTGATCGGTGGCATAGGCCGGGTCCTTGCCCACCGAATGCACCATGTAGGTGATGAGCAATTCCTTCAAGGATTCAACATCGCCAAATTCAAGAAGATATTTTTCCGTGTTCTCCGCGCCAGCCAGCGAGGTTAAGGGGGTATCCTGCATGATTTTGTTTCTTTATTTTAGGAGTGATGTGTAGAGCTTGACATAATCGCGCGCCGAGCGGTCCCAGGAAAAATCCTGTTTCATGGCGCGGCGCTGCATGTTTTGCCAGCCATCCGTGTTCTTGTAAAGATCAACGGCGCGGGTGATGGCGTCCCGCAAGGCTAGCGCCGAGGCTTCATCGAAAACAAAACCCGTTCCCTCCTTGCCCTTGTCCATGTCCTGCACGGTATCGGCCAGCCCGCCGGTGCGCCGCACGATGGGAGCCGTGCCATAACCCAGCGCATAAAGCTGGGTCAGGCCGCAAGGCTCAAAACGCGAGGGCATCAGGAACATGTCAGATCCGGCAATGATGCGGTGGGAGAGCTCTTCGCGATAGGCAATCGCGGCGCTTACCGACGGGCTTTGCTGCGCCTGTTGGCGCAGGGCGTCTTCCCAATAGGCGTCCCCGGTGCCCAGGACTGCCAATTGCCCGCCCATGGCGAGGATATCCGGGATAACCTGCAAGACAAGGTCGATCCCCTTTTGCTCGGCCAGCCTTGAGACCACGCCGAAAAGCGGCGCATCGGGGATTTGTGGCAGGCCCAGCCCGGCCTGAAGCGCCGCCTTGTTTTGCGCCTTGCGGTTCAAGGATCCCGCCGTGTAGTTGCAGGCAATATGAGGGTCGTTTTCCGGGTTCCATATCGCGGTGTCGATACCGTTGACAATGCCGCTCAAATGCGCTGCGCGGGCCTGCAGGATTCCCTCCATGCCCCAGCCAAATGCCGGGGTGCGGATTTCTTCAGCATAGGTACGGCTTACCGTGGTGATGTGATCGGCATAGAAAATACCCGATTTGAGGTAACAGGCCGCCCCGTAAAACTCCAGCCCTTCAGGAGAAAAGGCCGATTGGGGAATAAGTACCCGGTCCAGGATATCGCGTGAGAAACGCCCCTGATATTGCAGGTTATGGATGGTGAACACGCATTTCACATCCCGGTTGCCGTGAAATTCCAGATAAGCGGGGACAAGCCCGGTCTGCCAGTCATTGGCATGGATGATATCGGGCCGCCAGCCCAGCGGGTTATCCGTTCTGGCCAGCGCGGCGGCGGCATAGGCAAGGGCGGCAAAGCGGATATCATTATCGGGCCATTCCGCGCCATCCTCGCGCTGATAGGGCCCGCCGGGCCGGTCAAAAAGCGCCGGACAATCAAGCAGCAGGAGTTTCAACCCGCTTCCGGGCAGCTTGGCTTCGCGCAGGCGCATCTCGCCGCTCCCGAACGGATCGCCCAGGAATATCTCTTTTCCCGTAAACCCGGCCCCCTCACGCACTTGCCGATAGGCAGGCAGCATGACGCGCATATCCAGCCCAAGCCCGGCAAGGGCAAGGGGCAAGGCTCCGGCCACATCGGCAAGGCCACCGGTTTTGACCAGCGGATAAACTTCAGATGCGGCAAACAGGATTTTCATGGTTTTGGTCTTTGATTCGTTCTTCAGGCTGTTGCAGCCGCTCCGGCAGGTGCCGTCTTATCCGGTGTTGCCGGTGATGAGTCAACCTTGCGCGAAAGATGCGCGGGGGGAGATGTGCAAAAAACACCGGATTATCAACGTAAATCGGATCCGGGGAATAAAATCAAAGCGAGCGCTGTCGCCATTTATTGTAATTTCGGGCCAGATTTTAAATTCTTGACCAAATGGTCAGATTCCTGACATACTCAAGCCAAGCATGCCAGGGCACTTCTGGAAAAGTGGGAACCGGTTTTTCCGATAAGAAGCGCGGTAAAAACAAGAGCCCGGTTTTGATTCAGTCAAAACCGGAAATGCGCTAAAGCGCAACACGGGTCAGGGGAGGACGCAGCAGATGGGCAGGATCTCAAAGCCGGGAATAGCCGCCGGACGCCTTGAGGCGCAGGCCTATGTGGACAATTTTGCCGATCTGCACCCGCCCCTGAGCGCCAACAGGGCCATTATCGAGGCTGATCGTTGTTATTATTGCCATGAGGCTCCCTGCACCATCGCCTGCCCGACCTCCATTGATGTTCCGATGTTTATCCGCCAGATCGCCAAGGCCGACATTGATGGCGCGGCCAGCACGATTTATGCCGCCAACATCATGGGCGGCATGTGCGCCCGGGTCTGCCCTACAGAAACCTTGTGCGAGGAGGCTTGTGTACAGGTCGAACAGGGCAATTTGCCGGTGAAAATCGGCGAGTTGCAACGCTTTGCCACCGATCATGCCATGAAATCGGGCAAGGTTTCATTTGCGCGCGCACCGGCCACCGGCAAGCGCGTGGCGGTTGTGGGAGCGGGACCCGCGGGACTTTCCTGCGCTCACCGGCTGGCGGCGAAGGGGCACGAGGTTACGATTTTCGAGGCGCGCGGGAAGCCGGGCGGGCTTAACGAATACGGCCTTGCCGCTTACAAGGCGACGGGGAATTTTGCCCAGGATGAGGCCGCATTTATCCTCTCGGTCGGCGGGATCAAAATCCGGCATGGCCAGAGGCTGGGTGATACTATTTCCCTTGATGAATTGAGCCGGAGCTTTGATGCGGTTTTTCTTGGCCTTGGCCTTGGCGCAACGCATCTGCTGGGGATCGGGGGCGAGGAACTCGAAGGGGTTCAGGATGCCGTGGATTTTATTGAAAACCTGCGCCAGACAGCGGATTTGTCAACGCTGCCCGTGGGGCAAGGCGTGATCGTGATCGGCGGCGGCATGACGGCGATCGACATCGCGGTTCAAAGCAAGAAACTCGGGAGCCGCGATGTGACCATTGTTTACCGGCGCGGCCCGGAGCAGATGGGGGCCAGCGAGTTTGAACGCGAATATGCGCAAAGCCACGGGGTCAACATCATTTTCCAGGCCCGGCCCATACGAATCAGCGGAACAGATGGTCAGGTTACAGGGGTTGAATTTGAACGCACCGCGCTTGATGACCATGGTGGACTGAGCGGTACCGGTGAGCTGTTCAGCCTTGCCGCCGACCAGGTGTTTCGCGCCATCGGGCAGGCTTTTGATGCCGCCGCGCTGGGCGGGGCCGGGCTGGATATGGGCCGGGGCCGGATAAAAGTCGATCAAGACCGCAAGACCTCGGTGGCCAATGTCTGGGCAGGCGGGGACTGCGTGGCGGGCGGGGATGACCTGACCGTCTCGGCAACTGAAGACGGCAATGTGGCGGCGGTGGCGATCGATCAGTACTTACGCGCAGAAGGAGCATAACATGGCGGATCTGCGATCCAGTTTTCTCGGCATCAAGTCTCCCAACCCGTTCTGGCTGGCCTCTGCGCCGCCCACCGACAAGGCGTATAATGTCGAGCGCGCTTTTAAAGCCGGTTGGGGTGGCGTGGTGTGGAAAACCCTTGGCGAGGACGGCCCGCCGGTGGTGAATGTGAACGGGGCGCGCTACGGAGGCTGGCACGGTGATAACCGGCGGCTTTTGGGGTTCAACAATATCGAGCTGATTACCGACCGCCCCTTGGAGGTCAACCTGCGCGAGATCACGCAAGTGAAAAAGGACTGGCCGGACCGGGCGGTTGTGGTCTCGATCATGGTGCCGTGCGAGGAAGAGGCATGGAAAAAAATCCTGCCCCGCGTGGAGGCCACCGGGGCGGACGGGATCGAGCTGAATTTTGGCTGCCCGCACGGCATGTCGGAGCGCGGCATGGGCGCGGCAGTGGGGCAGGTGCCCGAATATGTCGGCATGGTGACCCGCTGGTGCAAGGCGCACTCGAATATGCCGGTGATTGTCAAGCTTACCCCCAATATTTCCGATATCCGCCAACCGGCCCGGGCGGCCTTTGCCGGCGGCGCCGATGCGGTCTCGCTGATTAACACCATCAATTCGATTATCGGGGTTGATCTTGACGCCATGGCGCCCAGCCCGAATATCGACGGCAAGGGCTCGCATGGCGGCTATTGCGGCCCGGCGGTGAAACCCATCGCGCTCAACATGGTGGCGGAAATTGCCCGGGACCCGGAAACCCGCGGCATGCCGGTCTCCGGCATTGGCGGGGTGGAAAGCTGGCGCGATGCGGCCGAGTTCATGGCGCTGGGGGCAAGCAATGTGCAGGTTTGCACGGCGGTGATGACCTATGGTTTTCGCATCGTGGAAGAGATGATCGCGGGGCTGTCCAACTGGATGGATGAAAAAGGCTTTGCCTCCCTTGATGATTTTATCGGCATGGCAGTGCCCAACGTGGTGGACTGGCAGCACCTCAACCTGAATTATATTGCCAAGGCGAAGATCAACCAGGAGCAATGCATTGGCTGCGGGCGTTGTCATATCGCCTGTGAGGACACGTCGCATCAGGCGATTACCTGCGAGGTGAACGGGTTACGGCGGTTTGAGGTGAAAGATGAAGATTGCGTGGGGTGCAATTTATGCGTCAATGTATGCCCCGAAGAGGGCTGCATCACGCTTGAACAACTGACATCCGGCACGGATCCGCGCACCGGCAAGGCAATCGACAACAAATACGCCAACTGGACCACGCATCCAAACAACCCGGGATCTTGCTGCTAGATCAAGCAGATAGAGCAATGCCGGCATCATTCTGGGTGATACTGCGGTAATATCGGCAAAAGCTACCGCTTATTGCTCAAATCCAACCGGTTGCCAAAGCGCGGATAACGGGATAACGCAGGTTACACAACGTCGTCATCAACCACGATTTCAACCACATCGCTTACCTCGGCGACATCTTCAACTTCGGCAACCACGACCGTGTCATCATCGCTCAGATCGGCAATATCCTTATCGTCATCGATAACGCCAGCCTCATCATCATCAAAATCATCACCGGTTTCTGGCGGTTTCAGCCCGTTACCGGTGGTGCTGGCGACCGGAATCTCCTTGTCTTCGGGAGCGTCCGTTTCCTTGACGATCACATGCCCGCAGGCGGGGCATTCGGCATCGGCCTTGTTCAGGTCATAAAATTTCACTTCGCATTCAGGGCAGGTATGCTTGGTGCCCAGTTCTGGTCTTGCCACGGTTTTTAAGTCCTACATCTGTTTGAATTTGAGCTTCCATTGCCATGTTGCTTCTCCGCTGTCAAAATATTTTACGACAGCGCTCCGGTGGAAGTTTACACCATGGTGTGATAGGAGGCATCAAAATTGTACCATGAACACCCATTTGCCAGGGCCAGAAAAGATGACAAAGCAACCGCTAACCGCGATGGCGGGCCACCCCCTTGCCGGACGCATTGCCATACCGGGGGACAAATCCATTTCCCACAGGGCCCTGATCCTTGGCGCCCTGGCGAGCGGTGAAACAAGAATTACCGGTCTGCTGGAATCCGATGACGTGCTGGCGACCGCCGAGGCGCTGCGCGCCCTCGGGGTCCCGATCCGCCAGGATCAGGATGAAGGCGGCAGTTTTCATGTTCTGGGGCGCGGCACGGGGGGGCTGTGTTCCCCGGACCGGGCTCTTGATTTTGGCAATTCAGGAACCGGCGCCAGGCTGATGATGGGGGTGATTGCCTCTCACTGCGTAACGGCGCATCTCACGGGAGACGCCTCGCTATCCTCGCGCCCCATGAAGCGGGTTCTGGAGCCGCTGGCCGGTTTTGGCGCACAGGTCAAAGACGGGCGCTCAAGATTGCCGCTCACCTTGAGCGGGGCCTCTCTTCCGGTTCCGGTCACTTACGAGCTCCCCGTGCCTTCCGCTCAGGTCAAATCCGCGGTGCTTCTGGCCGGGCTCAATACGAGGGGGACAACCTGTGTCATTGAACCGGTGGCCACCCGCGATCATACCGAGCGGATGCTGAAGCTCTTTGGCGCGGATGTCACGATCGAAAACCGCCCTGAAGGCGGGTTGAAAATTTGCGTGACCGGCGAGGCTGAACTTGAAGCCCGGCATATTGTCGTGCCGGGCGATCCCAGCTCGGCGGCCTTTCCCGCCGTGGCGGCGCTGATCGTGCCGGGCTCGGATATCATCATTCAGAATGTGATGATGAACCCGGCCCGCTCCGGGCTTTACACGACATTATCGGAAATGGGCGGGCAGATTGATTTTCTCAATCCGCGCCAGCAATCGGGCGAAGTGGTGGTGGACATGCGGGTCCGCGCCAGCGCGCTTCACGGAATCAAGGTTCCGGCGGAGCGCGCCCCTTCAATGATTGACGAATACCCCGCCCTGGCCATCGCCGCCGCCTGCGCGGCGGGGGAGACGCGCATGGAGGGGCTGGGCGAGCTGAAGGTCAAGGAGAGCGACCGGCTCAGCGCCATTTATCAGGGATTGGGCGCATGCGGGGTTGCCTGCTCGGTGCAGGATGATGTTCTTGTTGTCAAGGGCGGGGGAGATATTGCCGGCGGCGGCGTGGTGCAGACCCGTCTCGACCACCGGATCGCCATGGCCTTTCTGGTTCTGGGGCTGGTCAGCAAAGCCCCGGTACAGGTGGATGACGGCGCCACCATCATGACCTCTTTCCCCGGATTTGTGCCGATGATGCAAGAACTTGGCGCCAATATTACCGCCTGAGGAACAACGAGGAGCATAATATGATTATTGCCATTGACGGTCCGGCGGCAGCAGGCAAGGGCACGCTGGCGCGCAAGCTGGCGGCGCATTACGGGCTTTCCTATCTCGATACCGGCTCGCTCTACCGCGCCGTGGGTCATGCGCTGCTTGAAGCCGGGATTGACCCGCATGACGCCAGGGCCGCGGCGGAGGCGGCGCGCAAGCTTGATCTGTCCGGCATTGATGACAAGAACCTGCGCAGCGCCGAGGCCGGGGAGGCGGCCTCCGTGGTTTCTGTTAATCCGCAGGTCCGTGCGGCGCTTTTGCAGTTTCAGCGCGACTTTGCCGCCAAAGCGCCCGGTGCGGTGCTGGACGGGCGCGATATCGGCACGGTGGTGGCGCCGCACGCCGATATCAAGCTGTTCGTCACCGCCAGCACAAAAGAGCGGGCGCACCGGCGCTGGCTGGAACTGAAAGACCGCGGCGAAGAAGTGGACGAGGCGCAAATCCGGGCGGATATCGAAAAACGCGATGCCCGCGACAGCGGCCGGGCTTCAGCGCCCTTGAAAATGGCTGAAGACGCCCACTTGCTCGATACGACAAAATTGGATATAGAAGCAGCGTTCCATATGGCTGTATCCTTGATAGATGATGCGCTTGATGGGGGTGTTTCCCGGTGAAACGCGCCCTTTTGGTGTTTCACGAGACAACAGCCAGATGAAATCAATAAATGAAAACAGCCCTGCTGAAGAAGTGAATGAGCACATCTTGCAGGGAAGACCTTCGGATCCAACCGATGGCCCGTATAACCAAAGATGAAGTGATTAGGAGAATACATGTCCGGTACGAATACAGGCGAAGCCACACCCATGGTTGAGGATTTTGCCGCCCTTCTTGAAGAATCCTTTGAAAGCAATCCGCTCAATGAAGGCGAAGTTGTCAAGGGTAAGGTCATTGCGGTTGAAAATGACCTGGTGATTATTGATGTCGGCTTGAAAACCGAGGGCCGCGTTCCCTTGCGCGAGTTTTTCCCCAAGGGACAAAACGCTGATGACGCCGCCGCCATTAATGTTGGCGATGAAGTTGAAGTTTATCTTGAGCGCATCGAAAATGCGCTCGGTGAGGCGGTGCTGAGCCGCGAAAAGGCGCGCCGCGAGGAAAGCTGGGTGCTGCTTGAAAAATCCTATGAGGCCAACGAGAAGGTCGAGGGCGTGATCTTTGGCCGCGTCAAGGGCGGTTTCACGGTTGACCTTAATGGCGCTGTCGCCTTCCTGCCCGGCTCGCAGGTGGATATCCGCCCGGTGCGCGACATTGCGCCACTGATGAACATCCCGCAGCCGTTCCAGATTTTGAAAATGGATCGCCGGCGCGGTAATATCGTGGTTTCGCGCCGCTCCATCCTGGAAGAAACCCGCGCCGAGCAGCGCCAGGAAATCGTCCAGAACCTCAAGGAGGGCCAGGTGGTCGAAGGTGTTGTCAAGAACATCACCGATTATGGCGCCTTTGTTGACCTGGGCGGTATTGACGGGCTGCTGCATGTCACGGACATGTCGTGGAAGCGGGTCAATCATCCCACGGAAATTCTTACCGTTGGCGAAACCGTCAAGGTTCAGGTAGTGCGGATCAACCCGGAAACCCAGCGCATTTCTCTTGGCATGAAACAGCTTGAGACCGATCCCTGGGAAGAAGTGGCCGCGAAATACCCGATCGGCTCCCGCCTCAAGGGCGTGGTTACCAACATTACCGATTATGGCGCCTTTGTCGAGCTTGAGGCCGGTGTCGAGGGGCTTGTCCATGTCTCCGAGATGAGCTGGACCAAGAAAAACGTGCATCCGGGCAAGATCGTCTCCACCTCCCAGGAAATCGAGGTGATGGTCCTGGATGTGGATCCGCTCAAGCGCCGCATCTCCCTGGGGCTGAAACAATGCGTTGATAATCCCTGGACCTCCTTCGCGGTTACCTATCCGCAGGGCACCGAGGTTGAAGGCGCGATCAAGAACATCACCGAGTTCGGCATGTTCATCGGCCTTGATGGCGATGTTGATGGCATGGTCCACCTCTCCGATCTCGACTGGAACCGCTCGGGCGACGAGGCCTTGAAGGAGTACAAGAAGGGCGATATCGTCAAGGCGGTAGTGCTCAATATCGATACCGAGAAAGAGCGTATTTCCCTTGGCGTCAAGCAGCTTGAGGGTGACCCGATGGACTCGCTCGGCCCCGTCAAGCGTGGCTCGGTGGTGACCTGCGAGGTAACGGAAGTCAATGATAACGGCATCGAGGTCAAGGTTGGCGATACCGACATGACCGCCTTTATCCGCCGCGGCGATCTTTCACGCGATCGCTCCGAGCAGCGCCCGGAGCGTTTTGCCCGCGGCGAAAAGGTCGATGCACGGGTGACCAGCATCGACAAGGCCAATCACCGTATCGGCCTTTCCATCAAGGCGCTGGAAATCGCCGAGGAAAAAGAAGCGGTGGCCCAGTATGGCTCCACCGACAGCGGTGCATCGCTTGGCGATATCCTTGGCGCAGCGCTGAACAAGGCGCAGGCCGACAAGGAAGGCGGCGAATAAGCGCTGGAAAACCACGTGATACCGGCCCGGGAAAACAAGATCTTTGCTTTCCCGGGCCGGGTTTGACTTTAAAAACCGGAGGCTGTTTAAAACCATGACGCCTGAAGCGCGCTTGATACTGGAGAGACGGCGTTTGAAACGCCGGGTTTCGATCTGGCGTTTCGGGGCGGTTCTCGCGGTTTTGCTGGCGCTTGGCGCCCTTGTTCTGAACAACGATGAAAATATCGGCATGCCCGGCGGCAAGCATATTGCCCGGATCACGTTGAACGGGTTTATCACCGATGACGCCAAGCAACAGGATTTACTGGAAAAAATTGCCCGGGCCAAGCGGGTCAAGGCGCTGATTTTGCGCATCAACAGCGGCGGCGGCACCACCACGGGCTCTGAAGCCCTGTTTGAGGCGGTGCGCAAGGTCGCGAAAAAGAAGCCGGTGGTTGCGGTTCTGGGAACCGTGGCGGCATCGGGCGCTTATGTGGCGGCGATCTCGTCAGATTATATCGTGGCGCGCGGCAACACCATTACCGGCTCTATCGGGGTTATCGTGCAATGGCCTGAAATCGCCGGGGTTCTGGAAAAGATCGGGGTCAAGTACCGCGAGGTCAAGAGCAGCCCCCTGAAGGCCAGCCCGTCGCCATTCCTGGTTCCCGATCCCAAGTCCCTTGAAATTACGCGGGAAATGGTGCGCGATTCTTACGAGTGGTTCCGCGACCTGGTGGCTGAACGCCGCGGCTTTGATAAGGCCAAGGCGGCGCGGCTGGCGGATGGGCGCATCTATACCGGACGCCAGGCGCTCAAGGAGGGGCTGGTAGACGCCATTGGCGGCGAGGACAAGGCGCGGGAATGGCTCAAAACCGAAAAGAACATTGCCAAGGATCTTGAAATCAAGGACTGGAAAAGCGAAAGCCTGACCGAAACGGCTTTTGCCGGGCTGGCAATCAGGTGGATCGGGCAAATCTTTGGCATTGATGTTTCGGCTCTCGGGACGCTTTTGCCAGCGCGCGCCGGCGCATCACGACTTGACGGTCTGCTCTCAGTTTGGCACCCTGCAAGCTGACGGAACAAGAAGACTTGCGCGGCAGGGAGAAAATCATGATTAAATCCGAGCTTGTACAAAAGGTTATCGAGGCCAATCCCCATCTGTATCAACGCGATGCCGAGCGTATTGTCGGGGCCTTTTTCAATGAGATCACCAAGGCGCTGACCCGCGGGGAGCGGGTGGAGCTGCGTGGCTTTGGCGCGTTTTCCACCAAGCACCGCAAGGCCCGGACAGGCCGCAACCCACGCACCGGGGCCTCGGTTCAGGTGCCGGAAAAATTCGTACCGTTTTTCAAGGCCGGCAAGGGCTTGCGCGAGCGCTTGAATGTCAAGGGCGGATAAGCTCTGAACGCTTGTTTCAAAGCTGATTTTTCAAGAAAGGTAGTATCCCGTGATACGCAAGTTTGTATTCTGGATTATCGGGATCCCGGTCGCCGGGGCAGTGATCGCGCTTTCGGTCGCCAACCGGCATGTCGTGACCTTCTCGCTTGACCCGACAACAAAAGGAACGCCGTTTCTGGCTTTTGAAGTGCCGCTTTACCTGCTGCTTTTTGCCTGCGTGTTCATTGGCCTGTTTCTGGGCTGGGGCGTCACCTGGGCCGGACAGCACAAATGGCGCGCCAAGGCCGCCAGAAAGGGGCGCGAGGCCAGCATTTTGAAACAAGAGGCCGATGAGCAAAAAAGGCGCAATGACCCTCTCTCGGCCCCGGCTTTGCCCCGTTACTGAAAATCCCTTTCCTCTCGCACCGGCCCGTGATTCCGATGAAATATTTTTTGCCGACAGGGGGTTTTGCCGTTTTCCTGATTGCCGTCCTGTTGCTCTCGCCCGGCGCCTTTGCGGCGCGGCCGGCTTCTTTCTTGCTGGGTGTTTCAGCCGATGGGGAATCCTGCCTGGTTGGCGGTGCGCTCAAGGGCAAGATTGTCGGCCCCAGGATTCTCGCCCCGCTCATGCGCCACGGTGATCTTTACCAGCTTTTGAATCTCGACAACAAGGGCGGTATTGCCCCGGCGGTTGGAATTCCCCATGATGAAGGCGGAGAGGGGGGCGATTGCTCGGGACTCTGGTTGCAGGCGCTGGCGCTTGATCCCCTGCGCAAGAAAAAATCCGCCATCGCGCTTCGCCTGAAACCGGGCAGCAAACTCACGGGACAGGTTCCCTTGAAACGCCTTGACCCGAACTCACCGGAATACCGGGGCCTGTTGCATTCGTTTCTTGTTCGCAAGGGTATTAAAAAACCGGTGATACGGATTACCCAGGTCATCGGGGCCGATTTTGACGGCGATGGCCGGCAGGATGTCCTGATTAACGCGGTGCGCACGCGCCGCGACCGGGCGCGGCGCGGTGATTATTCGGTTGTGTTGCTGAAATTAAACCGCCCGGACAAACCCCTGCCGCTTGTCATCCAGGACGAGATCACCCTGAAAAATTCGCGATTTCCGGGCAATTTATGGGTGAATGTCATCATCGGCGTTGTTGATCTTGACGGAGATAAAAAACCTGAAATCATCATGGAAGGCCAGTCGCATTTTGGCGGTGGCTGGGAGCTTGTTCGCCTTGTTGATGGCAAGATCAGGCACAGCCTGTTTTGTGGGTGTGAGGGGTGAGCCTTCAAGAGGCTGGTCAAAGCCGCTTTTTTGCCATATGAAATCGGGCCATGTTTGAAAATCCTGTTTTTTGCGCCCTTGATACCCCGCAGATTGAAACTGCCCGCGAGCTTGCCCGCCTGGCGGGGCCGCATATTGGCGGCCTGAAAATCGGCATGGAGTTTTTCTATGCCCATGGCCGCGCCGGTTATGAAGCCGTGGCGGTGGCGGGAAAACCCATTTTTCTTGATTTGAAACTGCATGATATTCCCAATACGGTGGCCAGCGCCATTGGCGCTCTTGCGCCGCTGAAACCGGCGATCCTCAATGTTCATGCCGGTGGTGGACGCCAGATGATGCGCGCGGCAGCGCAGGCTGCCCGGGCAAGCGGGACGGATATGAAGTTGATCGGGGTCTCGGTGCTCACCAGCCTTGATGAAACCGATCTGGCCGAGCTTGGGGTCAGCGGTTCGGTTGCCGATCATGTGCGCCGCCTTGGCGCGCTGGCGCAGGCCTGCGGTCTTGACGGCATGGTATGCAGCGCCCATGAGATTGAAATTCTGCGGGCGGAATGCGGCGCGGATTTCCTGCTGGTCGTTCCCGGCATCCGCCCGGCGGGGGCGGCTGTTGGCGATCAAAAACGCATCATGAGCCCGGCGCAGGCCCTGGAGCTCGGCGCGAATATCCTGGTTATTGGCCGACCCATAACCAAGGCCGCGGACCCGGCCCGGGCGGCACTTGAGATTGCCCGGGAGATCGAGGCGGCGCGGGCATGAGCGTGAAGGTGAAAACCTGCGGCATGAATTCGCGCGCCAGCATTGCCGCCGCGGTAAAAGCCGGGGCGGATTATCTTGGTTTCGTGTTCCATGAGCCGAGCCCGCGCCATGTGAGCTATTGCCAGGCCGGCGAACTGGCGCTGGGCATTCCGTCTCATATCGCCAAGGTGGCGTTGATCGTCGATGCCGGTGATGCGCAGATTGACGAGATTATCCGGGTGCTTGATCCGGATATCCTGCAAGCTCATGGCAAGGAAAGCCCCGAACGGATCCGGGAGATTACCGGCAGGTTCAAGCGTCCGGTCTGGAAAGCCGTTGCCGTGCGCACGGCGCAAGATGTGGCCGGGGCGCGGCGCTATGTGCAGATAGCCGGAAAAATCCTGTTTGACGCCAAGGCGCCCGAAACCATGCCGGGTGCCCTGCCCGGCGGCAATGCCCTGAGCTTCGACTGGAAACTGCTGTCGCAAAGCCCTATAAGGGACTTTGTCCTGGCGGGCGGCCTTACCCCTCAAAATGTGGGCGAGGCGGTCCGCCTGACATGCGCCCCTGTTGTTGATGCCTCGTCAAGCCTTGAAAGCGAACCGGGCATAAAGGACAATGGCAAAATCGAAGCCTTTATCCGGTCGGTGAAATCTTTATAAACGGAAACTCTATCCAGTGCATGAAACCAACCCCCCGAACTCCTATCGCTCCGGTCCCGACGAGGACGGGCATTTTGGTATCTATGGCGGCCGTTTCGTGGCCGAAACCCTGATGCCGCTGATCCTGAGCCTTGAAGAGGCTTATGAAGCGGCCAAGGCGGATCCGGCCTATCGAAACGAGCTTGACTATCTCAACGCCCATTACGCGGGACGCCCCAGCCCGCTTTATTTTGCCGAACGCCTGACGGAAAAATTTGGCGGCGCCAAGGTCTATTTCAAGCGCGATGAGCTCAATCATACCGGCAGCCACAAGATCAACAACTGCCTGGGCCAGATCCTGCTGGCCAAGCGCATGGGCAAGACCCGCATCATCGCCGAGACCGGCGCCGGCCAGCACGGGGTGGCGGTGGCCACGGTGGCGGCGCGCTTTGGCCTGCCCTGCACGGTGTTCATGGGGGCGACCGATATCGAGCGGCAAAAGCCCAATGTGTTTCGCATGAAGCTGCTGGGCGCGGAAATCCGCGCCGTGACCGCCGGGGCCGGAACCTTGAAAGACGCCATGAACGAGGCCCTGCGCGACTGGGTGACCAATGTGGACAATACCTTCTATATCATCGGCACCGCCGCCGGGCCGCATCCCTATCCGGCCATGGTGCGGGATTTTCAATCCATCATCGGCACCGAGGCCAGGGCGCAGATGATCGAGGCCGAAGGCCGGCTTCCCGATACGCTGGTGGCCTGCATTGGCGGCGGCTCCAACGCCATCGGCCTGTTTCACCCCTTCCTTGATGATCCGCAAGTGGAGATCTTCGGCGTTGAGGCGGGCGGCAAGGGGCTGGAGACCCCCGATCACGCGGCCTCTTTGAGCGGTGGCAAACCGGGCGTGTTGCACGGCAACCGCACCTATCTCCTGCAGGATGATGACGGGCAGATCATCGAGGGGCATTCGATTTCCGCCGGGCTGGATTATCCGGGCATTGGCCCGGAACACGCCTGGCTGCGCGACACGGGCCGGGTGAAATATGTCTCGGCAACCGATGCGCAAGCTCTGGAGGCTTTTCAGCTTTGCAGCCAGCTTGAGGGCATTATCCCGGCGCTGGAGCCTTCTCATGCGCTGGCCCATGTGACCCGCATTGCGCCCCAATTGCCTGACGATCATATCATCCTGATGAACATGTGCGGGCGCGGCGACAAGGATGTCTTCGCCGTGGCCGAACATCTGGGCGTGGAGATTGCGCCATGACCAGAACCCGTATTGCCGCCCGCTTTGCCGCCCTGAAAGAACAGGGCCGGGCCGGATTTGTCACCTTCTTGTCCTGCGGCGATCCTGATTATGCCTCTTCGCTGGAGATTTTGAAAAAACTCCCCGAGGCCGGGGCCGATATCATCGAGCTGGGGATGCCCTTTACCGACCCCATGGCCGATGGTCCGGCGATCCAGCTTTCCAACCAGCGCGCGCTGGCAGCGGGGCAGAATATGATAAAGACGCTGGACATGGTGCGCCGTTTTCGCGAGGGAGATGATGAAACCCCGATCGTGCTGATGGGTTATTACAACCCGGTTTATGCCTATGGGCCGGAGCGATTCTTAAAGGATGCAAAAGCTGCCGGCGTGGACGGGCTCATCATCGTTGATCTTCCGGCGGAAGAAGATAATGAGCTGTGCATCCCGGCCAAGGCGGCTGGAATTGATTTTATCCGCCTGATCGCCCCCACTACCGACGATACCCGCCTGCCCATGGTTCTGGAACATGCCGGCGGCTTTGTCTATTATGTCTCGATCACCGGCATAACCGGCGCGGCCACGCCTGATGCGGGCGAGGTGGCGGCGGCGGTAGAGCGCATAAAGGCGCATACCGATCTGCCGGTTGCGGTGGGCTTTGGCGTGAGCACGCCGGAACAGGCCGCCGGAATCGCCGCTTGCGCCGATGCGGTTGTGGTGGGCTCGGCGCTGGTGCGCGAGATTGAGATGGCCACGCAAAACGGTAACGATGCAGTGCAAAATGTGCTAGAAAGAACAACCCTGATCGCGGCGGGCGCCCGGCGCGGCAGGTAAAACATGATACACCAGGTAAACCGGTCAGAGGTTTTGATATGAACTGGATCACGAATGATGTCCTGCCCAAGATCAAGGGCATGTGGGCCAAGAAGGACATGCCGGAGAATCTCTGGATCAAGTGCCCCGAGAGTGGCCAGATGGTGCATCACCGGGATCTTGAGCAGAACCAGTATGTAATTCCAGGCAGCGGCTATCATTTCAAGATGCCGGTAGAGGCGCGTTTAAAGTCGGTTTTTGACGGTGAATACGAAGTGCTCAAGGGCTGGAACGCCCCTTCCGATCCGCTCAAGTTCAAGGATCAGCGCAAATATACCGACCGCATCAAGGACGCCCGCGCCAAGACCGGCCATGACGATGCGGTGACCGCGGCCATTGGCCTGCTGGGCGGCATTAAAACGGTCGTGGCGGTGCAGAATTTCGCCTTCATGGGTGGCTCGCTCGGCATGGCGGCGGGGGCCGCCATTGTCCAGGGCATGGAAAAGGCGGTGGAGGAAAAAGCCCCGTTCATCATTTTTGCCGCCTCGGGCGGGGCGCGCATGCAAGAGGGGATCTTGTCGCTGATGCAGATGCCGCGCACGACGGTGGCGGTGCAGATGCTGGCCGAAGCGGGCCTGCCCTATATCGTGGTTCTCACCGACCCCACCACCGGCGGGGTGACTGCGTCCTACGCCATGCTGGGGGATATCCACATTGCCGAGCCGGGCGCGCTGATCTGTTTTGCCGGGCCAAGGGTGATCGAGCAGACCATCCGGGAAAAACTGCCCCTGGGCTTCCAGCGCGCCGAATATCTTCAGGAACATGGCATGGTGGACATGGTGGTTCACCGCCATGACATGCGTGATACGCTGATCCGGCTTGTCCGGGTCATCATGAAGCAATCGCCCCTGGGCGAGGAGGCTTTCTCCGGGGATATGCCGCCACAGCCTGACAAGGAACCGGCGGCGGCAACGGCAAATGAAGCTGATGCCGGGGAGGAAGCGGAAACAAATCACCCGGCAAGCAAAGACGAGGAGAAAAAGGGCTGAAAAAGCTCTTGTCTTCATGACCACAAGCGATCAAATCCTTGAGCGCCTGCTTGAGCTTCACCCGAAACTGATCGATCTTTCGCTTGATCGCCTGCGCCGTTTGCTGGCGGCTCTGGGGAACCCGCAGGATAACCTTCCCCGCATCATTCATATCGCCGGCACCAATGGCAAGGGCTCGACCCTTGCCTTTATCCACGCCATGCTTGAGGCGGCTGGTTACCGGGTGCATGTCTATACATCACCGCATCTGGTGCGTTTTCACGAACGCATCCAGCTTGCCGGAAACGAGGGCGCCAAACCCATCGGGGAGGCCGACCTGGCGCGGATCCTGGCGCATTGTGAAACGGTTAACGCCGGGGCGCCGATCACTTTTTTTGAAATCACCACGGCGGCGGCTTTTCAGGCGTTTTCACAAAACCGGGCCGATTTCGTGCTGCTGGAAACCGGCCTTGGCGGGCGCTTTGACGCCACCAATGTGATTACCGGCCCGGCATTGACCATCATTACCCCCATCTCCCATGACCATCACGAGTTTCTCGGCGACACGCTGGCCAAAATCGCGTTTGAAAAAGCCGGGATTCTCAAGCCGGGCATTGCCTGTGTGACCGGCCCGCAAGATGATGAAGCTCTTGAAGTGATTGAAGAGCGCGCCCATGCCCTGAACGCGCCCTTGCTGGAGCATGGCCGGGACTGGCAGGCTTTTGAACAGCATGGCCGGCTGGTTTATCAGGATCCTTCAGGGTTGCTGGACTTGCCGCTGCCCGCCCTGAGCGGTCACCACCAGGTCGAAAACGCTGGTCTGGCGATTGCTGCCCTGCGCGCCCTTGACCCGGAAGGGCTGGAAGAAAACCATATCTCGAAAGGTCTTAAAACCGCCCGCTGGCCGGGGCGGCTGGAAAGGCTGACAGGCGGCCCCCTTGTCCAGATGGTGCGCCATGAGACGGAAATCTGGCTCGATGGCGGACATAACCCCGCTGCCGGGCTGGTGCTCGGGGCGGCCATGGCGCGGCTGGAAGAACGTGCTTCCAAACCGCTATGCCTGATTTTGGGGATGATGGGAACCAAGGATGCCGCCGGGTTTCTGGATCCGTTCAAGGGGCTGGCGTCTCTCGTGGTCACCTTGCCGATTCCCGGTGAGCCGGGTGCAACCCCTGCCTCTGCCTTGCGCGCGAGCGCCGCCCGGCTGGGCCTGAAGTGCTTTACCAGTGAAACAATAAGCGCCGCCCTTGCCCTTTGCGACCAGAGCACGGCGCAGCCGCCGCGCATCCTGATCGCCGGGTCACTTTACCTGGCCGGTCATGTCCTGAGAAAAAACAGCGGGGATTAAATCTCGCCTTCAATCCAGTCCTTGATCTTGCCCTTGGGTAAAGCGCCGACCTTCATGGAGGCGACCTCGCCGTTCTTGAACAGCATCAAGGTGGGAATCCCGCGCACGCCGTATTTGGTGGGAGTGGTCGGGTTTTCATCAATGTTCATCTTGGTAATCTTGACCTTGCCATCCATTTCCGCCGCCAGCTCTTCAAGAGAGGGGCCAATCATCTTGCATGGTGCGCACCACTCTGCCCAGAAATCCACGATCACCGGCTGATCGGACCCCAGCACATCCGCATCAAAGCTTGCGTCAGAAACATGTTCGGTTGCCATTTTATAATAATCTCCATTTGAGCATGGCGCATGACGCGCCAGTCTCTGTCTAACTCATAGGCGTAGTTAAGCACCGGGGCCGGATTCGTCAAGATATGCAGATTGATGAATATCAAGATGCTGGCCGGGCTGGCCGGCTCTTTTGCCGGAGCAAATCAAATGCTCCGTGCTTTATTCTATGGTTGAGATTTGCACGCTTGGCTGCTCTAATCAGGCCATGAAAGCCTTGCACTGGAATATGTCCGCCCTTTTCAAGGGGCAAACCAACCCGGCGGCCCGGCTGAGCTTCTTCGGTGGACGGCTCAGGTTGCGCACCCTTGTGTTCTTGCGCTGGCTTGCGGTGGTGGGTCAGGCAATTTCCATCGTGCTGGTGCGCACGGTTCTGGAGTTTGATCTTCCCTTCATCGCCTGCCTGGTAATTATAGCCTTTTCGGTTGCCCTGAATGTGGGCCTGACCGTTCATTACCCGGCCAATACCCGCCTGAAAGACCTCGCCGCCGGGGCCTTGCTTGCCTATGACATTTTGCAACTGGCCGTGTTGCTATACCTGACCGGCGGGCTGACCAATCCCTTTGCCTTCTTGTTTCTCGTTCCGGTCACGGTCTCGGCCTCGGCCCTGCCGCTGCGTTACACTTTGGCGCTGGGCGGATTGACGATAAATGCCGCTTCCCTGCTGGTGTTTTTCCACCTTCCCCTGCCCTGGTATGCCGATACCGTGTTCAAGGTGGATACGGTTTATCTGGCAGGGATCTGGGCCTCGCTGGTGATATCACTGTTGTTCATCACGTTTTATTCCTGGCGGATTGCCGATGAAACCCGGCGGATGTCCGATGCGCTGGCGGCCACCGAGCTGGTCCTGGCGCGCGAGCAGCAGTTTTCCGCGCTTGATGGTCTGGCCGCCGCGGCGGCCCATGAACTGGGCACCCCGCTGGGCACCATCGCCATCACGACAAGCGAGCTGCGCCGTGAGCTGGCGGAAAATGAGAATGTCCGGGAAGACCTTGATCTCTTGCGCGAGCAGGTCAATCGCTGCCGCACCATATTAGGAACCCTGACCAATCATGAAAGAGAGCCCGATGCACTGCTTGACCGGGTGCGCCTGGGGGAAATTCTGGAAGAGATCGCCGAGCCCTATGGCGCATTTGAGACGAAGTCAATTTCCATATCCTCTCATTCCCATGGCGATGGCTGCGGGCCCGAGCCTGAGCGCTGGCGCAGTGCGGGGATGTCATATGGCCTCGGCAACATGCTGGCGAATGCGCTCGATTATGCCGCCTCGAAGGTAACCCTTGAGGGCGTGTGGACGGCTTATGAAGTAACCATAACCATTTCCGATGACGGGCCCGGTTTCACCGGGCACTTGCTGCAAAAACTCGGAGAGCCATTTATTTCCACCCGCTCGGAGTTGTCCGCGCCGGCCCCCGGACCAGGTTCGTCGGGGATGGGGTTGGGGTTTTTCATTGCCAAGACCCTTCTGGAGCGCTCCGGGGCGCGGGTCCGGGTGTTCAATGCCGCCGCGCCGAAACATGGGGCGGTGATCGAAATGACCTGGCCGCGTTCCGTATTTGAAAATGCAACCCAGCCGCCAGGGTAGGATTAGGGATCTTGTAATGGACCGTTCCGGCAAAACATGCAGTCTCGCTTTCAAGACCCGGATTTACACCTGTATCCTGGGGCTGGTTTTGTTTTTTCTGCCCATCTTGCCGGTCAATGCCCAGGAGCGTTCACCGCTTATTTTGCTTACCTCTTTTCCCGATGCGCTTTATCAACCTTTCAAGACCGCGTTTGAGAAAAACAACCCGGATATCGAGCTTTTCGTTCTCAACAAGAAGACATCTGCCGCCATCTCCTATATCCAGGACCGGCAAAATCATCAGGTGGACCTGTTCTGGGCCTCTGCCCCCGATGCTTTTGAGGTGCTCAAGCAGTCGAACGATCTTGAAAAACTCAAGACCCCGGGAGTTGCCCGTAATGCCCGCAATGCCCGGATCGGCGGTTATCCGCTCAATGATCCCGATGGCTATTATCTGGGCTTTGCCGTTTCCGGCTATGGCATCATGTGGAATACCGCCTATCTGAAACGCCATGATCTGCCCGAGCCTGAAAGCTGGAATGATCTGCGCAAGGGTATTTATGAAAATCACCTTGGCCTGTCGGCCCCCTCGCGCTCCGGGACAACCCACCTGATTGTCGAGATTATCCTGCAAAGCAAGGGCTGGGATGAGGGCTGGCGTACCCTGCTTGAGATCGGAGGCAACCTGGCCACCGTAACCGCGCGCTCTTACGGGGTGCGCAACGGGGTTGAGGAAGGGCGCTTTGGCGCCGGTTTGGTGATAGATTTTTTTGGCCTGATGTCAAAGGCGTCCGGGCATCCGGTCAAATTTGTTTACCCCGAACAGACGGTCATGCTGCCGGCCAATATTGCCATGGTAAAGGGCGCCAAGAATCCCGGCGAAGCGGCGCGGTTCATTGCTTTCGTGATGTCCGATGAAGGGCAAAAATTCCTGTTTCAGCCAGCCATCAGCCGCCTTCCGGTGCGGCCGGAGATATATGAATTTGCGCCATCAGGCTTTCCCAACCCGTTCAAGGGCGTCTCAAGGCGCGATACCTTGCTGTTTGACAGCCGCCTTTCGCGGCTGCGGTATCATCTGGTGAATGCGCTTTTTGACCAACTCGTCACCTACCGGCTGCGCGAACTCAAGGATGCCTGGTCGCTTATTCACCGGGCCGGGAAAAAACTCTCCCGCTCCAACCTGCCCGGGATGAAAAAATCCCTTGATAAAGCCCTTGATAAAGCGCGGGACCTGGTTTTCAAAATCCCGGTGGATGAACGCCTTTCGCGCAATGCCAGGGTCAACGCCATGTTTACGCGCCATAAACCCGGCTTTGCGGTTGCCGCCGGGCAATTGGAGTTTGAGGCGAAATGGCGCAAGGGTGCCCTTGCCCGTTATGCAAGGGCGGCCCAGATTGCCGAGAGCGTACTCATGCGCCTGGAAGCCGGGGCGGATGGGCAAGGGATCAAATGAAACGCACCGGCTTTGGCATCCGCGCCCGCATGTTTGCCGCCTTTGGGCTTATCGCCCTGGTCACGGTGGCCTCATCCATCGCCGCCTGGGTAACTTACGAAAAGCTCAGCGGCAGCCTGAATGCCATTATCGGGCGGGATATTCCCGGTTTTTCCCTGGCCTCGGAACTGACCGCCCGAAGCTCGCAGATTGTCGCCACCGCGCCTGTCCTGGCGGCGGTTGAGACAGAACGCGCCCGGATTCGCATCTGGACACGCTTGATGAACTCCATTCACGGCACCGAAAAACTTATCCAGAACCTGGCCGGACACGGCATTCACGGTGAGCAGCAAAACTCATTACAGGTCCAGCTTGATGCGGTCTCCTCGGCCCTGCGCTCGCTTGACGCCAATGTGCGGCGCAAGTTCTGGTTCGGCAAGCGCAACCGCGAGCTGACCGAACGGCTCAGATGGGCGCATGCCGATTTCCTGGATGAGATTGACCCGCTGATTGATGACGCCCATTTCAGCATCGGGCTGGATTTACGGCGGCTGCGGCAAGTTCCAATTGGGGGACAAGGGGAAGCCTTGCAGAAACGGCGGAAGAATTTCTCCGATCTTGATGCCCGGTTGCGCCGGCACGAGGCCCTGTTGCGACTCAAGGCCGCGATCAACCTGCTGGTTGGCCTGATCTTCAGGGCGGCCAATGCTGATAACCCCGTGGAGCTTAACACGATCTTGCTGTTTGCCGGTGAGGCGGGCGCGCCAATTGACCTGGATCTGAAGCACCTGGGCAAGCAGCCCGAACTTACCGCCCTGCGCCAGTCCGCCGCCGCCATTGAAAACTTCACCAAGGGACCCGATTCCCTGTTTGACTTGCGCCGGGAAGCCTTGAAACTGCAAAAACGCAACGCCCGTCTGCTGGAAGAAAGCCGCCTGCTTGTCGAGGCGTTTCAAAGGCGCATCTCGTCCTTAAGTGCGCAAATCCGGGCCCAGACCACGAAAGCCTCGCGCCGCGCCGGCAAGATCACGGCCCAGGCCAAAACCTTGCTGATCTGGGCGGCGCTGGGCAGCATTGCCATCGCGATTTTGATGGTCTGGCTCTATGTTGGCCGTTCTCTGGTGGGCCGCATCAGCGGCTTGAAAACCGCCATGCGCAAGATCGCCGATGGGGATTTAAAAGCCTCTGTGCCATCGGGCGGGGCCGATGAAATTGCCGAGATGGCCTCAACCCTGAAGATTTTCCGTGATACCATTTCCGAAACCCAGCGTGAACTGGTGCAGGCCGGCAAGCTCGCGGCCCTGGGCCAGCTTGCCGCCGGGGTGGCCCACGACCTCAATCAGCCCCTGGCGGCCTTGCGGTTTCAGGCCCACAACACCGCGGTCAACATGAAACGCGGGCAGGTTGAAGCAGCAGCGGCAAACCTGGACAAGATCTCGCAGCTTTCCGCATCCATGGCCAAGAAGATCAATCACCTGAAAACCCTGGCGCGCAAGCCCTCGCGCCATATCGGCAAGGCTGATCTGAAAACCGTGATCTCCGCCGCCCTTGACCTGCTTCAGGGGCGGGTTCGGGACGAAGGCATAAACGTGTCTCTCGATTGTCCGAACCATGACCTGTTCGTACGCGCCGGGGAAAACCGGCTGGAGCAGGTTTTGCTCAATATCTTTGGCAATGCGCTTGATGCGATGAAGGGCGCGGCGGTGAAAAATCTGGATATCCATATCCGCCAATCGCACCGCAAAACCCGGATTCGCATTTGTGATACCGGTTCGGGCTTTGACGAGGAAACCTTGCTGCGTATTTTTGACCCCTTCTTTACCACCAAGACCGTCGGCGAAGGGCTTGGGCTGGGCCTGAGTATCTCCTATAATATCATCAAGGATTTTGGAGGTTCCATGAAAGCACAAAACCACAGCCCGGCAGGAGCCTGCTTTACCATCATGCTGGTTACCGCCAGGCCATGAGCACCATCGGCAAGGTCATCATCGTTGATGACGAGGACGATGTCCGCGAGGCTTACAGCCAGACCCTTGCCCTTGAGGGCATGGAAGTGTTTGCCTTTTCCGGCGCCAGGGAAGCCCTTGCCCTGGTTACCCCGGACTGGCCCGGCATCGTGGTATCAGATATCCGCATGGCAAAAATCGACGGGCTGGAATTGCTGGACCGGGTCCGCGAGATTGACCGGGAACTCCCCGTCTTGCTGATTACCGCCCATGGCGATGTTTCCATGGCGGTGAATGCGATGCGCGATGGCGCCTATGACTTCATGGAAAAACCGCCTGACCCCCTGCATATGCTCGAAGTTATCTCACGGGCGCTCGAATTGCGCCGGCTGGTTCTGGAAAACCGCCGTTTGCGGCTGGAACTGGACAGCCCGCCCGCCCCCGTGGAAGGGATTCTGGGCGCAACTTCCGCCATGATTCGTTTGCGCCAGATTGTAAGCATGCTGGCGCGGGCCGATGTGGACACGCTGATTACCGGCGATACCGGCACCGGCAAGGAACTGGTGGCCAATGCGCTCCATAAAACCGGGGTCCGGGCAGGTGAGAAATTTGTTGCGGTCAATTGTGCCGCCTTGCCCGAAAGCCTGATCGAAAGCGAGCTTTTCGGCCATGAAAAAGGCGCCTTCACCAATGCCCATAGCCGCCGGATCGGCAAGATCGAATATGCCCATAAAGGCACCTTGTTTCTCGATGAAATCGAGAGCATCCCGCTTCAGGTTCAGGTCAAGCTGCTGCGGGTTCTTCAGGAACGGGTGATCGAGCGCATCGGTTCAAACGAGACCATAGAGGTGGATATACGGGTCATCGCGGCGGCCAAGGGCGATCTGGCGGCCTTGTGCGAGACGGGAGCTTTTCGCAGTGATCTTTTTTTCCGGCTCAATGTCGCCAGTATCGAGATCCCGCCCCTCAAGGCCCGGCTTGATGATATCCCGCTGCTGTTCAGCGCCTTTGTCCGGCAGATCGCGGCGCAGCGTGATCTTGACCCGCCTGAAGTTTCGCCCGAACTTTTATCCGTGTTAATGCAACATGACTGGCCCGGCAATGTACGCGAGCTGAAGAACTGGGCCGAAAAATATGTCATCGGCCTGCCCCTTGGGGATATGGCCCAGAACCTGCTGCCCAATACCGCTCTGCAAGGCCCGCAAGGCCTGGCGGCGTTGGTGAACCAGTTTGAAAAACTGACCATTTCGCAAGCTCTCAAAATTCATCAAGGGCGCATTGGCCAAACGGCGGAATATCTGAAAATCCCCCGCAAAACGCTGTACTTGCGCATGCAAAAGCATGATCTACGCAAGGAACAGTTCCTTTGATGATGGGTCATTATTGACACATTTGCGCATAATCACGGGTCATATGTGACCGATTTTCTCAGCGGGGAGAAACCATGTCTTTCTTGTATCATGCTGATATCGTTCAATTTTGTTGATTTTTTCAATCTGGCCTGAAGATTGCTTGTACCCTTAACGATAATGAATGCCAGCGCCTTTCCTCTTTTCATCCAGGGACGGAAAGGGGCGGGGATTTGCACCATTTGAATTTACGGAGGCAAGAATGAAAACAAGAATTTCCAGGCTGGCAATCGCCGGGGTGCTGCTGGCGTCCTGTGCATTTCCGCTTACCGCCGCACAGGCGCTTGAGGGCACATTGACGGTTGTGACCTCCTATCCGCCCGACACCACGACCACCTTCAAGAAAGCCTTCGAGAAGAAATATCCCGGCATCAAGGTGGAGATGCTGAAGAAGAAAACCACTGCCGGGATCAAGTATCTTCAAGAAACCGCATCGGCCAATAAATCCGACCTGTTCTGGGCTTCCGCGCCGGATGCCTTTGAGGTTTTAAAGGGCGATTCCTTGCTGGCCAAATATGACGTGAAGGTAAAAGGCATACCCGAGAAGGTCGGCTCCTTCCCGATCAATGACCCGGATGGCTTTTACAAGGGCTTTGCCGCATCAGGCTATGGCATCATGTGGAACACCCGCTACCTGAAAGCCAAGAAGCTGCCCGTGGCCACCGAATGGTCAGACCTGAAAAAGCCGGTTTACTTTGGCCATGTGGGCATGAGCGCCCCGTCGCGTTCCGGCACCACCCATCTGACGGTGGAAACTGTCATTCAGGGCATGGGCTGGGAAAAAGGCTGGGCTGAATGGAAGGCCATTGCCGGGAATTTCAAGACCGTCACCGCCCGCAGCTTCGGCGTGCCCGACGGGGTGAATAGCGGCCAGTTCGGGCTGGGCGTGGTCATCGACTTCTTCGGCCTGTCTTCAAAAGCCTCCGGTTTCCCGGTGGATTTTGCCTATCCAAAGGTAACAACCCTTGTTCCGGCCAATATCTCGATTGTCAAGAACGCTCCCAACAAGGAAGCAGCGGCTGCCTTTATCGAGTTCCTGCTCTCTACCCAGGGACAAGAACTGCTGCTTGATCCCAAGATCATGCGCTTACCGGTAAACCCGAAAACCTATGCCAAGGCCCCGGCCGGCTTCCCGAACCCGTTCAAGGACAGCTCCATTGGCGCGGCGGTCAAGTTTGACCTTGGCTTGTCAAAAAGCCGCTACAACGTGGTAAACTCGCTGTTTGACGTGATGATTACCTATCGTCTTGACGAGCTGCGCGCCGCGACAAAAGCGCTTCAGGAAGCCCGCGCCGCCCTGGCCGGGAAATCCAATCCCAAGGCCGCGGCCATGATCGCGCAAGCCCAGGCGCTTATTGACGCTCTGCCGATCACCGAGGCCAAGGCCAGCGAGAAAGATTTTGCCAAGATCTTCAAGAAAAAACGCAAGAAAGCCACCACCAAGATCACCGGACGTCAGGCCGAGGTTGAAGGCAAGTGGGACGAGATGGTGAAAGCCAATTACGCCAAGGCCACCGAACTGGCCAAAGCCGCCAAATCTCTTCTGTAAACGCTGGTTCCCCCTGGCGGGTTTTGCAGAAGATTTTTCAGGGTGCGGGGATTTATCCAGCCTCGCACCCTGATCCAGAAATCAACCGGGTTACGGGAGGCAACCGGATAACCTGGAAAAGAAAGCCGGGGAGGAAAGAGAAGCTCTTTTTCCATCCCCGGCAGCTGTTATGCTTGCAAGCGCTTGATTGCGGACCGGCCCTTTGGCCGCGAACAAAAGACCCTGAAAAGGGTTACGGGAGGCATTATGTCCGTATTGTCAAAAAGCCAGAGAGGTCCGGCTCTGGCGGGGGTGTTGATCGCCCTGTTCCTGACCCTGTTCCTGGTAGTCCCGGTTTTCAAGGTAATCTATGTTGCCTTTCAGGACGCCAATACCGGTGCCTTCACGATTATCAATTTTGCTGATTTCTTTTCTTCCGCCCTGTTTCAGGAGAGCTTTTACAACTCGGTCTATGTCTCGGGCATGTCAGTAATTATCGCCTCGCTTATCGCCCTGCCGCTTTCCTATTTCACCACCAGGTTCAACTTCTCCGGCGCGGTGCTGATCCAGACCCTGGGCATTATCCCGCTCATCATGCCGCCTTTCGTGGGCGCGGTGGCGATGAAACTGCTGTTTGGCTCCAACGGTTCGGTCAACCTGCTGCTGGATGAATATTTCGGCATCAATATTCCCTTCATGGAGGGACTCAACGGGGTGATCCTCGTCCAGAGCATTCATTATTTCCCGTTTATCCTGATTAACCTGTCCGCGGCGCTCAACAATATTGACCGGGCGATGGAGGAATCGGCGCAAAATCTTGGCTCGCATGGTATGCGCATGTTCCGCAAGGTGGTGTTTCCGCTCGCCATGCCCGGCTATATCGCCGGGGCGGCGCTGGTGTTCATCAAGGTATTTGACGATCTGGGCACGCCGTTGCTGCTCGATGTCAACAAGATGCTGGCGCCGCAAGCTTACTTAAGGATTTCCTCCATCGGCATTTCCGATCCCATGGGATACGTGATCTCGGTGATCCTGATCGTGTTCTCCCTGCTCTCGCTGTGGGTCTCGCTGGCCGCCATGCGGGGCAAGGATTACGCCACCGTGCAAAAAGGTGGCGGCGGGCTCTCCAAGCGCGATTTGCGCCCATGGGAAAAATTTGGCTGTTACGCGGTGGTGATTTTTATCCTCGTGCTGGTGCTCTCGCCGCATCTGGGGCTGCTGCTGCTGTCCTTTGGCACCATCTGGTCCTATTCGGTTTTGCCCGATGCCTATACCTTTGCCCATTACGTCAAGGTCATCGGTTCGGCCTCGCAATATATCACCAACACGCTGCTTTATGCCGGCCTGGCGGCGCTGTTTGACGTGGCGCTGGGCACTGCGATTGCCTATATCGTGTTCCGCACCAAACTGGTGGGGCGCAAATGGCTCGATTACGGGGCCACCATGGCGCTTGCCGTTCCCGGCGTGGTGCTGGGTATCGGGTATTTGCGCAGTTTCTACCAGTTCGATGTGCCGCTGGTGAACGAACCGCTGGCCACCTGGTGGGTGATTATCGTGATCGCGTTGACCATCAGGCGGCTTCCCTATGCCCTGCGCGCCTGCGTGGCGGCAATCCAGCAGGTCTCGGTGATGCTGGAAGAGGCAGCCGAAAACCTGGGCGCCACGCGCCGCCGCACGGTCTGGCGCATTGTCATCCCGCTGATGAGCGGCGGTATCCTGGCCGGCTTTGTCACCTCTTTCGCCACCGCTTCGGTTGAGCTTTCCGCCACCATCATGCTGGTGGCGCGCGAATCCGATGCGCCACTGGCCTTTGGCATTTACGAGTTCATGCAGTCCGCCGCCGGGCGCGGGCCGGGTGCGGCGCTGGGCATGATCGCCGTGGTGATCGTCGGGCTCGGGACTTACCTTTCACACAAGATTATCGAACGCACCGAGAAAAAGCGCAGCGCAGCGCGGCCGGTGAACGAGGAGGCATGATATGACAATGCACCCCCCCCAAAGCTCAGATGTCGTGATCGAGGATCTCAGCCTCGCTTTTGGCGAAACGGAAGTTCTGAAAGGGATTAACCTGCATATCAAGGCGGGGGAGTTTTTCTCGTTCCTGGGCCCTTCCGGCTCGGGCAAGTCAACCTTACTGCGCGCCATTGCCGGATTTGGCCCAACGCCAAGGGGACGCATCCTGATCGGCGGCGAGGATATCGCCAGACTTCCCCCCTGGGATCGAAATGTGGGGATGGTGTTCCAGTCCTATGCGCTCTGGCCCCATATGACGGTCGCCAGGAATGTCGCTTTCGGGCTTGAGGAACGCAAGGTTCCCCGGGCCGAGATCAAAAGCCGGGTCATGGAGGCGCTTGATCTTGTCGACATGGCCGATTATGCCCAGCGCCGCCCCTCGCAGCTCTCGGGCGGTCAGCAACAACGCATTGCGCTGGCGCGCACCATCGTGATCGAACCGCGGGTTTTGCTGCTTGATGAGCCCTTGTCAAATCTCGACGCCAATCTGCGGGTGCAGATGCGCCGCGATATCCTGGCCTTGCAACGCAAGCTGGAACTGACGACCATCTTTGTCACCCACGATCAGGAAGAGGCCAACACCACATCGGACCGCATGGCGGTGCTCAATGACGGGGTTTTGCAACAGGTCGGCGCGCCCATGACCCTTTATGATGAACCGGCGAACAAGTTCGTCGCCAGTTTTCTGGGCACGGCGAATATCCTCAAGGGCCGCGTGCAGACAAGCGGCGGAACGCATATGTTCGTCAGCGAAAAGGGCATGCAGATCAAGGTTGACGACAAGAGCGCCGATGCCCGGCTGATTGTTTTCAGGCCACAAAATGCCGAAATTCTTGCACCTGAAGAAAGCGCCGATGAAAATCGCATTGTCTTTGATGGCAAGGTTTCGGAAGTCGAGTTCCTGGGAAATATCCTGAGATACAAGGTTCAAAGCGGTGAGGAAGCGCTTCTGGTGGACCATAACCATCAGCCCGGCGAGCATGTCTTCGCGGTTTCCGATGCGGTGAGGGTTGAGCTTAACCCATCGCAAATTGTCCTTCTTGAGAAATAAACGTCTCCTGCGCCCCCGCGCCCTTGTCAGCCTCCTCCAAGCTCTGTACACCCGGACAGAGCTTAAAAAGCGCGGGAGAAACCTCCTGACCGGATAAGCGCAGGAGAGCCGGATGAGCCGTATGAAAGAATATATCAGCCTTTTTGACACCACCTTGCGCGATGGCCAGCAGACCCAGGGTGTGGATTTCAACCGCGAGGAAAAGGTGCTGATCGCCACGGCGCTGGGCGATCTGGGACTTGATTATATCGAGGGCGGATTTCCCGGCGCGAACCCCACCGATACGCAGTTTTTTGCCCGCAAGCCGGACTATGGAAGCGCCAGGCTGACCGCCTTTGGCATGACCAGGCGGGCCGGGCGCAGCGCTGCCAATGATCCGGGGCTGGCGGCGCTCCTGGATACCCATGCGCAAGCCATCTGCGTGTTCGGCAAGACCTGGGATCTGCATGTCGAGGTAGCGCTGGGCATTTCGAACGAGGAAAACCTTGCCGCCATCGCCCAGACCCTTGCCCATATCGGCAAGGATGGACGCGAGGCGATTTTTGATTGCGAGCATTTTTTTGACGGCTACAAGGCCAATCCCGGCTATGCCCTGGCCTGCGCCCGCACGGCCTATGAAAACGGCGCACGCTGGGTAGTGCTGTGCGATACCAATGGCGGCACTTTGCCCCATGAGATTGAAAAGATCGTCGGCGAGGTGATGCAGCAGGTGCCCGGCGACCACCTGGGGATTCATTGCCATGATGATACCGGGCAGGCGGTGGCCAATTCCCTTGCCGCCATCAATGCCGGGGCGCGGCAGATTCAAGGCACGCTGAACGGCCTTGGCGAGCGCTGCGGCAATGCCAATCTGACCACGATCATTCCCACCTTGATGCTCAAGGACGAGTTTAACTCACGCTTTGAGATCGGTATCTCCAAGGCGCAGCTCAAGACCCTTACCAAGGCCTCGCGCCTGCTTGACGAGTTGTTGAACCAGCAGCCTTCCGATGATGCCCCCTATGTGGGCAAGAGCGCCTTTGCCCACAAGGGGGGGATTCATGTCTCGGCGGTGCAGAAAAACCCCAAAACCTATGAACATATCGAACCGGAGCTTGTCGGCAACCGGCGGCGTATGCTGGTTTCCGATCAGGCGGGAAAATCCAATATCCTGAGCGAGCTTGACCGGCTGGGTATTGATGTTGATCCAAAAGATCCGCGTATTATCCAGCTTCTTGAAGTGGTCAAGGACCGTGAAGCCATCGGCTATGCCTACGAGGCGGCCAGCGCGTCTTTTGAATTGCTGGCGCGGCGGATTTTGCTTTCCGTGCCGGAGTTCTTCAAGATCGACCATTACCGGGTTCTGGTGGAGCGGCGCTATAATGCTCTTGGCGATATGGTCAATGTCTCCGAGGCCACGGTCAAGATCACGGTGAACGGTAATCATTATATCTCCGCCGGAGAGGGCAACGGGCCGGTGAACGCGCTTGATATTGCCCTGCGCAAGGACCTGGGCGAATACTCGCCCTATATCCGTGATCTGGAGCTGGTGGATTACAAGGTTCGCATTCTCACCGGCGGCACCGAGGCGGTCACCCGGGTGCTGATTGAAAGCCGCGACAAGACCGGCGCGCGCTGGTTTACCGTGGGGGTATCCTCGAATATCGTGGATGCTTCATTCGAGGCACTGGTGGATTCGATTACCTGCAAGCTGATCCGTGACGGCGCGCCAACCCCGGGCTGATTTAATCACCGGCCAGAATGAGCGGCACGATATCCTCGGCCTCGTGGGCAATTTTATAGGTCAGGGGGATTTCCGGGCGGATAAATTTCTCGGCCCGCATATGGCTGAAAAGGGCGATCAGCGGATCCCAGAAATTGTCGATGCTGGCCATAACGATGGGCTTGGCATGGCGCTCAAGCTGGGCCAGCGTCATCATCTCCACCAGTTCTTCCAGGGTGCCGATACCGCCCGGCAGGGCAACGAAGGCGTCGGCCCGCTCGGCCATGATATGCTTGCGCTCCTGCATGGTCTCGGTGAAGATCATCTCCTGCGCCTCATCATAAACCACCTCATGACGGGTTAAAAAACGCGGGATAACCCCCGTGACATGACCTCCATTGTTCCGCACCGCGCGGGCAATTTCGCCCATGATACCAATGCTGGCGCCGCCATAGACCAGACCAATGCCCCGCCCTGCCATGGCCTTGCCAAGAATATTGGCGGTTTGGGCGTATTTTCCATTGGCCCCAAGGCCGGAGCCGCAATAGACACAGATGTTTTTTATGATTCTCATGGGCGCATGACTTGGCATTGCCGCGTCCATACGTCAAGTCCAGGATTTCCCCTCCGGGGGGTGCGCCAATGGCTTTTACATTAAACATAAATTCATGTACATTCCGCCGCATCGACATGTACGGTAGGTTTGCCCATAATTTACTGCTATAAGGAGCTGGCTTGCAAAGAGTATTTACTGCAAGTTTCCTGAGTTATTGTTAGCAAACCCGCTTAAAATGAAAAAGGGTATCTCATGAAAGCCGTATGGTACGGAATTACCGGATTGCTGGCCGCCTTTGCCGCTGTCATCGCGTGGTACTCATATGATCGTATGAAGTCTTCCCGGACACCGCCAGTCAAGCCCCAGATGGCCATTCAAGGCAAAACCGATACGGCGCCCCCCAAAGCGGCAGCCAAACCGGTCAAAACGCCGGAAAAAAAGACCGCCGCCACGTCTGGAAAGGACATGAAGGATACCGCCAAGGCAGAAGCTTCAGCCCGGACAGGGCCGTCCACGACCAAGGCCGAGGAAAAATCCAAAACCGGGAAACAGGCCAAGGCGCAAGACAAGGTCTTGCCCAGCTTCGACGTGGTGCGCGTTGAACCTGATGGTTCCGCCGTTATTGCCGGGCGGGCCCAGCCGGGGTGGAAGGTCGTGGTAAGCTCAAAGGGGGTTATCATTGGTGAAGCCATTGCCAACGCGCGCGGGGAATGGGTGATTATATCCGACAAGCCGGTATCGGCTGGAAGCTCCAATCTGAAACTGACAGCCAGTTCACCCGACAATCAAATAACCCTGGCCTCCTCGCAGATTGTCGCCATCTCGCGCCCTGCCGCGACGTTGAAGACACCGGGCAAAATGGCTGCGGCGGAAATCCCCAAGGCTGAAGACACGGTAAAAACAGGCCCTGATGCTCCGGCTGCCTCTGAATCCAAGATCAAGACCTCCATGAAATCCCCGGTCCGCCAGAAGCCGGAGATGACAAGCGGATCAGATACCGCCGAGGCAAAACGACCGGTGCAAACCAAGCCCGAAGCAAAAGACGCGGCAAAATCCCTTGCAAAACCCTCAAGCGGCGAAGTCGAAAACGCGGATACAGATCCTCAAAAAGATATACCACCGGGCAAAACCGCTCCTGAAACATCCATTGCCGGCGCCAAATCCGGCAGCATGGACGGCGCAAATCCGGCGCCGCAAGCCACGGATAGCCATCCTTCGGCCAAGCCGGCTGAGAAAACACCGGATGCCAGCGCGGGCAAGGTGAGCAAACTGGCCGAAGTGACCGGGGAAAAACCGGAAAATCCGGCTCCGGCCAAAATTGAACCGGAAAAGGCCATAACCGAGAAAATCGCACCGGAAAAAACCGTACCGGAAAAAACCGTGGCCATGGCGGAACGGAAACCTGAAACCGCTCCCTTGAAAGCCGCTGCGCCAGTACCGGCCGAGGCCAAATCCCCGGTTGCAAACCCGGCCACCACAACAGCACCGCAACCGGCCAAGCCCCTGATCGTTGTCAGCGAACCGGGAAAGGCCAGCCGTGTGCTTCAAACCCCGGCGCAAGAGTCAGCGCAAGAGACCATGCCGTTGACGTTCAGAAGTGTTGATTACAACGACAAGGGACAGGTGATCTTGTCTGGCAAGGCCAAACCGGGCGCCCTTGTACGGGTTTATCTCAACAATGATTTTATTGGTTCGACCTCCAGCAATTCTGAAGGGGTCTGGGAGTTGAAGACCCGGACCGATGTCACGCCGGGGCAATACACCTTGCGGGTCGATCAGATCGGCCATGGCAACCGGATTGCCGCACGTGTCGAGGCGCCTTTCAAGCGGGCTGCGCCAGAAGCTGTCAAGCAGGCCCGCATCAATGGCGAGGTGGTTATCCAGCCAGGTGACAATCTGTGGAACATATCGCGCGCCTTATACGGGCACGGGGTGCAATACACGATTATCTATGAAGCTAACAGGAACAAGATCAAGGATCCCGACCTTATTTATCCTGGACAGATTTTCACTACACCGGGCTCCAATCCGGTCGAGGGCAATAAATAATCCAGCCTGTCCACGGCGCAAGAGGAACAACGCCGACAGGCTGGATCATGATCCGAACACCGGCCTGAAAAAACAAGGCCTTTCTTTGCGATCATGTCCAAATATTGTCTTTGGGTGGCGGGCGCCCCATATAGGAGAGATGATCTGCCTGATTTGAGGCCGGTGTTTCCCGATATTTTTCAAACAAACAGGCAAATATGCGCGGCATGAAATCAAGTCAACACAATGATGCCGCGGGATCCGGGAACTGGGACCTGGGAACGATCCGGCGCTTTTTGACCTATATCTGGCCTGACAACCGGGCAGATCTGCGTTGGCGCGTGGTTTTTGCGCTCATTTCACTGTTTGCTGCAAAAGGGGCGACGGTCCTGGTTCCTTACCTGTTCAAGCTCGCGGTTGACGGGCTGGACGCCATGAGCGCAAGCGCTGCGCCTGAAGCCCGAACCGCGGTGTTGAGCGCCGGGGTCATATTTGCCTTCATTACCGCTTATGCCGTGGGCCGCTTTGCCATGGTTGGCTTTATCCAGCTCAGTGGCGGGCTGTTTGCCAGGATAACCCAGAACGCGGTGCGCAAGCTCTCGGTGGCGACCTTTGCGCATTTGCATGATCTTTCCCTGCGCTACCACCTGGAGCGGCGCACCGGGGCGCTGAGCCGGGTCATGGAGCGCGGCGCGCGGGCGGTGGAGACCATTATCCGGTTTTCCCTGTTCCAGATTGTCCCCACGATTTTAGAGCTTGGCCTCGTTTTCATTGTTCTGGCCTGGTATTATCATCTCACCTATGCATTGGTGATTATGGTCACGATCGGCTTTTATCTGGCCTTTACCTTTTACGCCACCGAGTGGCGCACCCGCATAAGGCGGCAGATGAACGCGGCGGATACAAAGGCCTATTCGCGGGCCATTGATTCGCTGCTCAACTATGAAACGGTCAAGTATTTCGGCAATGAAGAGCTGGAATCGCGGCGTTTTGATTCTGCCGTGGCAACCTATGAATCAGGCGCGATAAAAACCTATACCTCGCTTTCCATCCTGAATGCCGGACAATCGTTTATCTATTCCATCGGTCTTGGCCTGTGCATGTCCATGTCGGCCTACGGGGTGATGCAGGGCAATATGACGATCGGCGATTTTGTCATGGTCAATGCCTATCTGATCCAGATGTACCAGCCGTTGTTTTTCATCGGCATGGTGTACCGGGATATCAAGCAAAGCCTCGTGGATATTGAAAACACCTTTGAGCTTCTTGAAACCCCGCCAGAGATTCGCGATGCGCCGGGCGCGCCTGCCTTGCAGGTCACCGATGCCGAAGTTTCTTTCCAGAATGTGTCGTTTTCCTATGATGCCGATCGGCCGATATTGAAAGATGTCAGTTTTGATATTCCGGCAGGTCATACGGTGGCGGTTGTGGGCCCCAGCGGGGCCGGGAAATCAACCCTGTCGCGCCTGCTGTTCCGATTTTACGAGGTCACTGAAGGCAGCTTGTTGATTGATGGCCAAAATATCAACGCGGTCACACAAGGCTCCTTGCGTTCAGCTATCGGCATGGTGCCGCAAGATACGGTGCTTTTTAACGATACGATCAAGTATAACATTGCCTATGGTCGGCCCGAGGCCTCATTTGACGAGATTGTGGCGGCGGCGAAAATGGCGCAGATTCATGACTTTATCAATGCGCTGCCCAAGGGCTATGAAACGCCTGTTGGCGAGCGCGGTCTTAAACTTTCGGGCGGTGAAAAACAGCGGGTAGCGATTGCCCGGACAATTTTGAAATCCCCGCCGATACTGGTGCTTGACGAGGCCACCTCGGCGCTTGATACGGCAACCGAGAAAGAAATCCAGAGCGCACTCGACCAGGTTGCGCAAAACCGCACCACCTTGATGATTGCCCACCGGCTCTCCACCGTGGTCCATGCCGACCGGATTATCGTCCTGGAAAAGGGAAGCATCCGGGAGACAGGAACCCATGATGAACTGATCGCCTCGGGCGGTATCTATGCCGGGCTTTGGGCCCAGCAGCGCAAGGGACAGGCAAGCGGATCGCGGGAAAGGGCTGGCGAAATTTCTCCCCTTGAGGTAAGCAGATAGCCAGAGTTTTGTTAATCCCGGGCGAAAGCTGTACATGCTGAAATCCATTCTCAACGCCATTCCGCCGGTTCACCCGGAAGGCTATCGTTTTATTGCTATTTTTGCCATCATTTCCCTGGCCGCTTTCTGGCTTGCCGAGCCTTTGGGCTGGATCGGTCTTGCTCTTACCATCTGGTGCGCCCTGTTTTTTCGTGACCCCGAGCGGGTCACGCCCTTGGGCGATGCGCTGGTGATCTCGCCGGCCGATGGTCATATCAGCCATGTCGTGCGTGTTGTGCCCCCGGCAGAGCTGGGCTTGAACATGCCCGAAAGTATCCGGGTTTCGGTGTTCATGAATGTCTTTGACTGCCATATCAACCGCGCCCCGGTGGCAGGGCGGATCGCTGCTGTGCATTATATCAAGGGCAAGTTCATCAATGCCGAGCTGGACAAGGCCAGCGAGGACAATGAACGGCGCCTGATGACGCTTGAGATGAAAGACGGGCAACGGATCGGCGTGGTGCAGATTGCCGGATTGATTGCCCGGCGCATCGTGCCGCTCACCAAGACCGGCGATCAGCTTCAGGCCGGAGAGCGCTTCGGGCTGATCCGTTTCGGCAGCCGGGTCGATGTCTACCTTCCCGTTACCGCAAGCATTCAGGTTGGTGTGGGGCAAAGCGCCATTGCCGGAGAAACAGTACTGGCAGATCTGGAATCGAGGGAGGCGGCGCGCGAAACCCGCACCGCCTGATCTGGTCATGCAGGACAAGGATATCTTCAAGGCCCCGGAGCCAAACCGCGAAAAACAGCGCAAAAAGGGACGTTTCACCCGTGTGCCGGTGAATGTGCTGATCCCCAACATGATTACCCTGCTGGCCCTGTGCAGCGGCCTGACTTCCATCCGCATGGCGATGGATGGCCGTTATGAGCTGGCCGTTGGGGCGATTATCCTGGCCGGGGTTCTTGATGCGCTGGATGGGCGGGTGGCGCGCCTGCTCAAGGGGGTCTCGCGTTTCGGGGCGGAGCTGGATTCGCTGGTGGATTTTGTCAATTTTGGCGTGGCCCCGGCCCTGCTTTTATACATCTGGCTGCTGCACGAGGTTAAATCCATCGGCTGGATCGCGGTGCTGGCTTTCGCGCTTTGCATGGCGCTGCGGCTGGCGCGTTTCAACGTGGCGCTGGAAGAACCGGATAAGCCAGCCTGGAAAGCCAATTTTTTCACCGGTGTTCCGGCCCCGGCAGGTGCGGCCGTATTGTTGTTGCCGCTTTACCTGCATAAGCTGGGAGTGCCCTATATCCCCTATATGGCCATGCCCATCGTGGCATTTTGCGGTGGCATGGCATTTTTACTGGTTAGCCGGATCCCGACTTTTTCGGGCAAATTGCTCGGGCAAAGGGTCAGCCGGGATGCGGTGCTGCCGATCTTGATACTGGTGGTCATGCTGGCGGCTGTTTTGCTCAGTTTCCCGTGGCTCAGCCTGACGGTGCTCTCGCTGGGCTATCTGGTCTCCATTCCCTTTGGCATAATGCGTTATGCCAGGCTGGATGCCGCCCACAGGGCCGCCGGCAAGCAACAAATCTGAGGAGGAGCGCATGCGCTGGAAAGGACGCCGACAAAGCGATAACGTGGAAGACCGGCGCGGGGCAAGCGGCGGGGGCTTGCGTTTTCCCTTTCCCGGCCGCGGCGGACGCATGCCCGCTTCGCGGCGCGCCAGGGGCGGCGGAATCGGTATTGGCGGGCTGATTATCATCCTGATCGTGAGCTATGTATTCGGCATCAACCCGCTGGAACTTTTAAGCAGTGGGGGAGGAGCTGGCGGCGGCTTTACCAGCTCACAAAATGCCCCGCGCGCCCCGGCGCACCAAAGCG
The DNA here is from genome assembly GCA_964533415.1 of uncultured Hyphomicrobiales bacterium. GTDB lineage: Bacteria > Pseudomonadota > Alphaproteobacteria > Rhizobiales > BM303 > BM303. The sequence continues at coordinate 972 of CAZHLV010000034.1, read as the reverse complement.
CGCAAGAAAAGACTCTCAGCGCCATGGTGGGCGTTGTCCTGGCCGATACCGAAGATGTCTGGAACGCGATTTTCAAGTCCATGGGCAAGCGCTATGACGAGCCCAAGCTGGTCTTGTTTTCCGGCTCCGTGCGCTCGGCCTGCGGCTTTGCCCAATCAGCCATGGGGCCGTTTTACTGCCCCGGCGATCACAAGGTTTATATTGACCTGGCCTTCTACCGCGAGATGCGCACCAGGTTCAAGGCGCCGGGTGATTTTGCCCAGGCTTACGTGATTGCCCATGAGGTGGGCCACCACGTGCAAACCTTGCTCGGTATTTCCGCCCAGGTGCAAAGGGCCAAGAAAAATTCAAGCCGCAAGGCCGCCAATGCGATTCAGGTGCGCATGGAATTGCAGGCCGATTGCTTTGCCGGCATGTGGGCGCATCATGCGGACAAGACCAAGGGTATCCTTGAGCGCGGGGATATTGAAGAAGCCCTTACCGCCGCCCATGCCATTGGTGATGATACACTGCAAAAACGCTCGCAAGGCTATGTTGTCCCGGATTCTTTCACCCACGGTTCCGCCGCCCAGCGGATGCGCTGGTTCAAGACCGGCCTTGAAGCGGGCGAGTTTAGAGCCTGTGATACATTCGGCGCAAGACAGCTTTAGATCAACCTCAGAGCAATCGCATGAAATAAACCGCGAAGTTCCGTAGTTTTCGGTCGTCATTCCTGCCTTCGCAGGAATGACGAATTTGTTTTTTAATATGTATTTGAATATATTATAGCATTTCATATTTTGGGGCGAAAATGCTGTTGAAATGCTTCCCCAAATATCATGCGATTGCCCTGAGATCAACCTTAGATCCTATGCAGGTAAACGGCGGTCGGTGGTTGTAAACTGCCGGTTTCGCTAAACAGCTGACATAGGAGATGCCTGATGAATAATACCAACGAGCGAAAAGGCTGACTCAATATAAATTTCTTTCCCT
>CAZHLV010000033.1:0-3708 GCA_964533415.1 uncultured Hyphomicrobiales bacterium | reverse complement strand
ATTCCCTTGCCCAGAAGCGCGGAAAGGGTGGCTTTTTGTCCGGGCTGGGAAATCTTGTGGTTCAGGACAGGTTCGTTGGTGGCAATGGTGCTCAGAACTACGCGTGGGGGGGCATCTTTTGAGATGAGAGTGGTTTTACTGGTGATATAGCCTTCCGGTGTGGCGTTGGCCGGCCATTTGACTTCCCGGAGATCATTGGCTGTGAGCTTGGCGCCAAATTTCAGAGGATGCGCCGCAACGATAACGGTTTTCATTTTCTCGACCGGTGCAGGCACGATGACGGCGGTTTTTTCAATGATGGTTTCAGGATCCTTGAAATCTGCGGCTCTATAGGCTGCTGTTCCGCCCGAAAGAATGGCAATTGAAAAAATTATAACCTGGCCTGCACGCATGCTGTGTATGTTGCCTTTCACAATGGAGTATTGAACGGGGTAAACATCCATTCGTGGGCAGCATATCAAGCGGGCATGTAAATTTGCTTGTTTTGCGGCGCTGAATTTTAACTAATTTTAAAACCATTGCTATATGTCCCGGGTTGGTTGTGCCAGCGAGTGGAGTTGAACCGGTTGTTAATCTCTCGCGTATTAGACGCAACCTGCGTTCAAGTGATTCCGCTGGAACGCAGGTTGATCTAGATATATGACAAAACCAGCACCAGTACGCCGACGATCAGAGCCACCTTGAAGGCTGCAAAAATGCCTATATAGCGCCACATTGCCTTTTTCTCGTCATTGGTGTTGTCGGTTTTCATCTTTGCATCATGCCGGAATCAAATATCTACATCTGTAACAAATTCAGCATTATCCTGGATGAACTTGAAACGCGCCTCGGGTTTTGAGCCCATAAGCCGTGAAACCGAACTGGCGGTGCTTTCAATACTGTCCTTGGTAATCTCAACCCGCAGCAGGGTACGTTTGCCCGGCGCCATGGTGGTTTCTTTCAATTGCGCCGGCAACATTTCGCCCAGCCCTTTAAATCGCCCGATTTCAATCTTGCCGCGCCCGGTAAACTCGGTTTCCAGCAGCAAATCCCGGTGCGCGTCATCGCGGGCGTAGAGCGTCTTGCCGCCTTGTGCAATGCGGTAAAGCGGCGGAACTGCAAGGAAAAGATGCCCGTTATCAATCAGCTTTGGCATTTGCCGGTAGAAAAAGGTAATCAGCAGCGAGGCGATGTGAGCCCCGTCCACATCGGCATCGGTCATGATAATGACCCGCTCATAACGCAAGTCCTCTTCGGCATAGGCGCTGCCGGTGCCGCAGCCCAGCGCCTGGATCAGGTCGTTGATCTGCTGGTTGGCGGTGATTTTTGCCGATGATGCATTGGCCACATTGAGGATTTTCCCACGCAGCGGCAGAATCGCCTGCGTGGCGCGGTGGCGCGCCTGTTTGGCGGAGCCGCCCGCCGAATCGCCCTCGACAATGAAGATTTCCGCCCCCTGCGCCGTGCGCTGGCTGCAATCGGCCAGCTTGCCGGGCAGGCGCAGCTTGCGCACCGCGCTCTGGCGCTTGACATCGCGCTCGCGCTTGCGCCGCAGGCGTTCTTCGGAGCGGTCCACCACCCAGTTCAGCAGTTTTGTGGCCTGAGACGGGCTGGCCGCCAGCCAGTGATCGAAGTGATCGCGCACCGCCGCCTCCACGATGCGCCCGGCCTCGGGGGTTGAGAGCTTCTCCTTGGTCTGGCCCTGAAACTCAGGATCGCGGATGAAAATCGAGAGCAGGGCGCCGGTCTGGCCGATCACGTCATCGGTGGTGATCTGGGCTGCCTTTTTGTTGCCTGTCAGGTCGGCATAGGCTTTCAGCCCCCGCGTGAGCGCCAGCCGCAGCCCGGCCTCATGCGCTCCGCCTTCTGTTGTTGGCACGGTGTTGCAATATGAATGCACGAAGCCGTCTGAACCGCCAAACCATGCCACCGCCCATTCCACCGTGCCGTGACCGCGTTTCTTGTCCACCTTGCCGCAAAAAATATCATTGGTGACCAGTGTTTTCCGGCCAATGGAACTGCTCAGGAAATCCTTCAGCCCGCCGGGGAAATGCAACACATCTTCTTGCGGTGTCGTGTCTTTCTCGCCAATCAGTTCCGGCGCACAGTTCCAGCGGATTTCCACCCCGCCGAACAGGTAGGCCTTGGAGCGGGCCATTTTATAAAGCCGCGCGGGTTTGAAGCGCGCCTTTTGGCCAAAGATTTCGTTATCCGGCTTGAAGCGCACCCTGGTGCCGCGCCGGTTGCGTATGGCGCCGCGATTTTCCAGCTTGCCCAGCGCCAGCCCGCGTGAGAATTTTTGCACATAGAGCTTTTGCTCCCGCGCCACTTCGACTTCCAGCGTTTCTGAAAGTGCATTGACCACCGAGATTCCCACCCCGTGCAGACCGCCGGCAGTCTCGTAAACCTTGTCGGAAAACTTGCCTCCGGCATGCAAGGTGGTCATGATGACCTCAAGCGCCGACTTATCCTTGAACTTCGGGTGTGGGTCCACCGGAATCCCGCGGCCATTATCGCTCACCGACAAGAAGCCTTCTGCATCCAGATCCACCTCGATACGGGTGGCAAAACCGGCCACCGCCTCATCCATGGAGTTGTCCAGAACCTCGGCAAAAAGATGATGAAGGGCTTTTTCGTCCGTGCCGCCGATATACATGCCCGGTCGCCGCCGCACCGGTTCCAACCCTTCCAGGACCTCGATTTGCGCCGCTGTATATTCGCCGTCCGGCACGGCGTTTTTCGGTTTGCGCGGCGCGGGGGCAGGGGGGGAGGATGAACTCTGAAGATTGGAAAAAAGGTCCATTTTCCGAGATTTTGGCATGTTGTCTAGATCCTGTTACGGCGGCGCGAATCACCAGAGTTCACCAGGTGAGTGTGCCATTTCACGCAGCAAAATATAAGAGTCGCTGGAATTATAAATCTCGTCCGTTGCAAACGCTGTATTTTAGATCAACCTGTATTCAGGTGGAATCGCTTGAAGGCGCGTTGCCCTAGCATTTTACAAGATGGTAACGCATCTTTGGCATAATTCTTAAAATGCGGTCAAAATTCAAAATGGGGGAGAGCATGGTAAATCAGGATGAATATAATGAGATCCTCAGTTACGCCATGCAGGCCATGGCCTTGATGCTGAAAAACAAGACCCCGGCCACCCCGGAAAACTTCGCCAAATGGTATAATCATGCCGCCGAACTTTTCAGCAGCGGGAAATGCGATGGTGAATCCAGGCAGGAAGCAAAATCCGGGAGCAACCCGGAGGTGTCGGATCCCGGTGTAAAATTGGAACAGCCGGACGATAATCTTACCGCTATTGAAACCTTCCAGATCTCCAAGGTGAAAGATCTGGTCGAAAAAACCACCTCGGAGACAAGCGCATTTAACGGGTCCATGGATGATCTTACCAAGAAACTCGAAGCCTTTAAACAAAAACGGATGAACAAGAAGGCCAAAGCCGTTGCAAAGCCTTCAAGCCCGGCGGCAAAACCGGCTTTTTCCCGCCGGGAGGGAAAGTTTATCCCCCTCAAGGGCTGATCCATGTTTTCACATCCATTGGCGTAACAGCGCAAACGCGCTATTGTGCAGACTCTGGAATTGTAAACATGGAGAGATTTGAATATGGCGGTTGAAACCCCGATTTGTGATTTTGGCTGGAAGGCTCCGTTTTTCTCTTTGCCTGGAGTTGATGGTAAAACCTACACGTTGGATGATGTACGCGGGGAAAAGGGAACC
>CAZHLV010000032.1:0-7936 GCA_964533415.1 uncultured Hyphomicrobiales bacterium | reverse complement strand
ATGAGTTCAAAAGCCTGTTATTCGGGCTGTTTTCCCGGCGTCCATGGCTCGTAGTCATCACTGACGGGTGGACGCTTGCCGGAACGATGGAGCGAACCGGCGGGATAGAGCGCGTAAGGTGTGCCGGTGTAATTGGCGCGGTGAGGAAGCTGCCAGGGGCGCGGCGTGTATTCCTCGTCAACGGGTGCGACCTCCACGGTGTGATGGAGCCAACCATGCCATTCGGGCGGGATGCGCGAGGGCTCGGCCAGACCATTATAGATCACCCAGCGCCGGTTGCCGCCGCGCTCCTTGTAATAGACATTTCCCTGATCGTCCTCGCCAACCCTTTCCCCCTTGCGCCAGGTAAAGAACCATGTGCCGGGGGTCTGGTCATTCCACCAGGTGAGGATAAATTTGAGATAGTTCACGATTCGCATGGAGACCGCCCAAATCACGCTTGAAAAGACGCCTCGGACTATGACACCGGACGTTTCGCCTGTCCAGTCTCATTCTTGCTCCAGTTCCTGCCAGTCCGGGCCAGTGTGAGAGCGCGAAGCACAGGATTTCAAGAGGCCAACAGCGATCAGATTTCCCACTGCTCATGCCGCCTTCCCCCGGTCTGGGCCACGGCTGCCTGAGCAGGTTCTGGCTCTTCGGTATGGGCAGGGGTATGGGCAGGCCCGGGAGCATTGTTCTTTTCCACCATCATCCGGGCAAGCAATATCTGCACCCTGGCCTTGTTCCGGGTTGCCTTTTCATTCACAACTTTCAGTTCCTCGGCACAGACATAAAAATCATCTTTCAGAACCAGTTCGCGCTCATCATTGAGAATCCACTTGATTCGCTTGAGCAGGGCATTGGGCGAGACGGGCTTGATTAAAAACTGCTGCACGCCGACATCAAAGGATTTTTGGACGAAAGAGCGCGAGGCAAAACCGGTCAGCATGATGACTGGTACCAGCGACAGGGATCTTGAGCTTTTATGGCGCATGGTGCGAACGACTTCATAGCCGTTTACCGGTTTCATGTGCCAATCGGTAATCACCAGATTGGGGGGGTCGTCCATCATGTCCTGCAAGGCTGATTCGCCATTGGCAAAGATTCGCAACCGGGCGATTCCAAAGGCATGGATGATACTGTACAAAATCTGGCGCATCGGCTGATTATCGTCAATAGCAACAATGTCGAGCGCGGATAAGGGAAGCTTGTAGGCAATATGTTTGGGCATGGACAGCAAGATCAATCATGAAGAGGTTATTGAATAACTGTACGACCCAGCGTGCAAACTATTCCCCGGTCCTGAAAAAAAGGTTTACGTATTGAAAGAAAACTCCGGCCCGGACACAAAGCGTGGAATCATGCAGATTCGTTGAACTTTTGCGTATTTTAACTCTTTCTTCATATCCTGGGCTAAATGTTGTGGTTGTGAAATTCAACCCTACAACTTCTTGACGAAACTGGAGGGGTCATTTAACTTACGATTCTGCCGGGGGGACGAGAAATTCCTGGCAAACAAGGTTCAGTAATCTCATATATCAAGTACATCTTGGCCATCGCCGCCCCTTGTCAGATGCGGTTGGAGCGCGTGGTTGCCTGTCCTTCGAAACAGAGGATATGAGGTTAAAGAGAAACCGGAAAATTTGAGCTGATTCGATGCGGATCATGAATTGAGAATAGCTGGATTCCGGTGTACCGGGATTTGGCGCCGTCGACTTCAAGGGGCATGAAAAAATGCGGATTTCCCGACACTTCACAAGGACTGGAGTCTCACCTTACGAGGCCATTGCTTTTCGCACCACGACAAGCCAGATCAAGAACCCGGACGGCTCGCTGGTCTTCCAGCTTGAAAACGTGATTGCCCCGGCTGCGTGGTCGCAGGTGGCCTGTGATATCCTGGCGCAGAAATACTTCCGTAAGGCCGGTGTTCCGGCTCGCCTGAAAAAGGTCGAGGAAAACACGGTTCCGGCATGGCTGTGGCGCTCGGTTCCCGACGAGGAGGCGCTGGCCCGCCTGCCCGAGGAGGAACGCAGCTCCGGCGAGACCTCCGCCACGCAGGTGTTCGACCGGCTGGCCGGAGCCTGGACCTATTGGGGATGGAAGGGCGGCTATTTTGATTCTGAAGATGATGCCCATGCCTTCCATGATGAAATGCGCTACATGCTGGCCACCCAGAAAGCGGCGCCCAACTCGCCGCAATGGTTCAATACCGGCCTGCACTGGGCCTATGGCATTGACGGGCCGGGACAGGGGCACTCTTATGTGGATTTCCAGACCGGCAAGCTGACCAGCTCCACCAGCGCCTATGAGCATCCCCAGCCCCATGCCTGTTTCATCCAGTCGATCCAGGACGACCTGGTCAATGATGGCGGAATCATGGATTTGTGGGTGCGCGAGGCACGGCTGTTCAAGTACGGCTCGGGAACGGGCACCAATTTTTCCAATCTGCGCGGCGAGGCGGAAAGCCTTTCGGGGGGCGGCAAGTCCTCGGGGCTGATGAGTTTTTTGAAGATCGGCGACCGGGCGGCGGGCGCCATCAAGTCGGGCGGCACCACGCGGCGCGCCGCCAAGATGGTGGTGGTGGATATCGATCACCCGGATATCGAGGCCTATATTAACTGGAAGGTAAAGGAAGAGCAAAAGGTTGCGGCTCTCGTCACCGGTTCCAAGATTTGCGAGAAGCACCTGAAGGCGATCATGAAGGCCTGCGTCTATTGCGAGGGCGACGGGGATGACTGCTTTGACGCGCGCAAGAACCCGGCGCTCAAGCGCGAGGTGCGCGCCGCCCGCAAGGCGCTGGTGCCGGACAACCTGATTAACCGCATCATCCAGTTTGCGCGTCAGGGCTTTACCGACCTGGCGTTTGACACCTATGACACGGACTGGGATTCAGAGGCCTACCTGACGGTTTCGGGGCAAAATTCCAACAATTCCATCCGGGTTTCGGATGAATTCTTGCAAGCGGTTGAGAACAACAGCTACTGGAACTTGACCGCCCGCACCACGGGGGAAATCACCAAGACCCTGCAGGCGCGCGAGCTTTGGGACCAGGTGGGCTATGCGGCATGGTCCTGCGCCGATCCGGGCATCCAGTTCCACACCACCATCAATGACTGGCACACCTGCCCGCAATCGGGGCCCATCAACGCATCGAACCCGTGTTCGGAATACATGTTCCTTGATGATACAGCGTGCAACCTGGCTTCCATGAACCTGATGGCGTTTCGCGATGAAAACGGCAAGTTCGACGCCCCGGCCCTTGCCCATGCCACGCGGCTGTGGACCATCGTGCTGGAAATCTCGGTGCTGATGGCGCAGTTTCCCTCCGCGCGCATTGCCGAGTTGTCCTATGAATACCGCACGCTGGGGCTGGGCTTTGCCAATATCGGCGGGCTGCTGATGGCCAGCGGCCTGTCCTATGATTCAGATGAAGGCCGGGCGATTTGCGGCGCGATCAGCGCTATCATTACCGGCGAGGCCTATGCGACCTCGGCCGAGATGGCCGGCGAGCTTGGCGCGTTTCCCGGCTATGAAAAGAATGCCGCGGACATGCTGCGGGTGATCCGCAACCATCACCGCGCCGCGCATGGCACGGCGGATGGCTATGAGGCGCTCAATACCAAACCGGTGCCGCTGGATCATGAATCCTGCCCGGATCAGGACCTGATTGCCTTTGCCACCAGGGCCTGGGACCGGGCGCTTGAACTGGGTGAAAAACACGGCTACCGCAATGCGCAGGTTTCGGTAATTGCCCCCACCGGCACGATTGGCCTCATCATGGATTGCGACACCACCGGGATCGAGCCGGATTTTGCGCTGGTAAAGTTCAAGAAACTCGCCGGGGGCGGGTATTTCAAGATCATCAACCGGGCGGTACCCGAGGCGCTGGAGGCACTGGGCTATTCGAAGGAAAACATCGACGCCATCATCAATTACGCGGTGGGTTTTGGCACCCTGAAAGGTGCACCGGGGATTAATCATGAAACCCTCAAGGCCAAGGGTTTCACGGATGAGACGATCGCGGCGGTCGAGGCGGCGCTGGCCACGTCCTTCGAGATCAAGTTCGCCTTCAACAAGTTCGCCCTGGGCGAGGAGTTCTGCACCCAAACCCTTGGTATCGAGGCGGCCAAACTCGATGATTTTGACTTTGACCTGCTGCGCGAGATCGGCTTCAGCGCCCGGGAGATCGAGGCGGCCAATCTGTATTGCTGCGGCGCGATGACCCTTGAGGGCGCACCGGGGCTGAACGAGGCGCATCTTCCGGTGTTTGACTGCGCCAATCCGTGCGGGCGCATCGGCAGGCGCTATTTGTCGGTGGAAAGCCATATCCGCATGATGGCGGCGGCCCAGCCGTTTATATCGGGGGCCATTTCCAAGACCATCAACATGGCCTCGGACGCCAGCATTGATGATTGCAAGGCAGCCTACATGCTGTCCTGGAAGCTGGGGATCAAGGCCAATGCGCTCTACCGCGACGGCTCCAAGCTCAGCCAGCCGCTGAACTCGCAAATCCTCGGCGAGGATGAAGAGGAAATCGAGGAGACGCTGGAGAAAACCGCCAGCGAACAGCCGGCCCTGCTGCGCACCGGCAAGGTGGCCGAGCGCATCGTTGAGGTTGTCGCCAAGAGCGAACGTGAAAAGCTGCCCCAGCGGCGCAAGGGCTATACGCAAAAGGCGGTGGTGGGCGGCCACAAGGTTTACCTGCGCACCGGCGAGTACGAAGACGGGCGGCTGGGCGAGATTTTCATCGACATGCACAAGGAAGGCGCGGCGTTCCGGGCGATGATGAACAATTTCGCCATTGCCATTTCGCTGGGGCTGCAATACGGCGTGCCGCTGGATGAATATGTCGAGGCCTTCACCTTTACCCGCTTTGAGCCGGCGGGCCTTGTGCAGGGCAACGATACCATCAAGAATGCCACCTCGCTGCTTGATTACGTGTTCCGCGAGCTGGCCGTTTCGTATCTTGACCGCACGGACCTGGCGCATGTGGAGCCGGACCAGATCGGTCATGATGTCATGGGCAAGGGGGTCTCCGAGGGCCATGCGCCCGAGCCGGTCCCGGCCACCAGCATGGTCAGCTCCGGCTTTACCCGCCACTCCCAGCATAACCTGGTGATCCTGCCCGGTAACACCACCAATGGCGGCGAGGTCAGCGCCATGCAGGCAAGAGCCGCCAGCCTGATGACTTCGGGCTCCACCGTGGCGGAAGCTGCTCTGAAGGCGGCGCAGGAGCCGGTATCCATCGGCAAGACCGAAACAGCGGCCAAGCCCGACAGCGCGGCGCAGGCCATGCAGGCGCGCATGAAAGGCTATGAGGGCGACCCGTGCGGCGAATGCGGCAACTTCACCCTGGTGCGCAACGGCACCTGCCTCAAATGCGACACCTGCGGGGGAACGAGCGGGTGCAGTTGATTTAGTTTGGTGAGGCCCGAACGGGTCCGGTTGGCTAACCGGGTGCCCCGACTTGGGTACCCTCATCTCCCCGGCGGAGAGCCAGGCCGATTGGCAGGCTCTCCAAGCCACCGGGGATGCATCTGAAGCGGTCATGAACGTGGATGGTGCGCCGATTTGTCGGTCTTGGTATGGCAAGGTATTGGACAAGGGAGTTCACCAATGAACACTGTCAAGGAACGGGTTTTTGCGGCGGATTCGGTTGCCGCGGTTGTCGTTGAGCAGGGAACGGGGACCACGACGCGGCAGATGTTGCTCGGGCCGGAGATCACCCCCAATTTTCAGATGCGGCGCTTTATCATGCAGCCGGGCAGTTTCATGCCCAATCACACCAATTCCGTTGAGCATGAACAATATGTTCTTGGCGGCTCGGCGATGGTTGGCATTGGCAACATCGTTTACGAGGTCAAGCAGGGCGATGTTCTGTTCATCCCGCCGGGCGTGCCGCACTGGTACGAGGTTCAGGGCGATGCGCCTTATGAATTCTTGTGCCTTGGCCCCAATGGCGAGGATGTCATCACGATGATCGAGGAATCTTGAGCCGGGATCATGCGGCCGCGGCGGCGATGGTTTGCAACAGGGCCGGGGATTTTTTCTTTGCCTTGCGAGGAGTGATGTTGACGATTTCCCGGTGATAGGCATTGTAGAACTGGATGAAACTGTCCCTGGCCATGGGCTTGGCAAAGATGAATCCTTGCAGGAATTCCGCGCCGTGGCGGCACAGGTAATCAAGCTGGGAGGCGGTTTCAACGCCTTCGGCGATCACCGAGATATTCAGCTCGCGGCTCATGGTAATCAGGGCATCGACGATGGGCGCGCCGGGGCTGTTGTTGTCGATGGCCTCGACAAACATCTTGTCGATCTTGATCTTGTCCACCCCCAGATGCTGGATATAGGCCAGCCCGCCATGACCGGTGCCGGCATCGTCGATGGCCACCTTGGAACCCAGGGACTGTAAGCCATCAATAATCATCGAGGCGGTATCCATGTCATGCAGCGGATGGCGCTCGGTGATTTCAAAGATCAGGTCCTGCGGCGTGATTACCGACCGGTCAAATATCTCCTGGACATCATCAAGGATATCCTTGCTGTCAAAATGGTCCGCCGTCAGGTTTACGGAATAGAAAAAACCGGAATTGTCTTTTTGAAATTCCGCCATTTCATCACGAACGGAGATCATCAGGTTACGGGTAATCTCGATAATCTGGCCGTTCATTTCGGCATAGGGAATAAACAGGTTTGGCGAGATGAGCTGGCCATTGCTCTTTTGCCAGCGCAGCAGGACTTCGCAACCGGCAATCGCGCCGGTTTTTGAATTGATGATCGGCTGATAGAAGGGGATGAATTCCTTGCGGCGAATGGCAGTGTTGATCTCGGAACGCAGATTGGTATCGCGCCTGGTGATGCTGGAGATAATCATCCCCACCAGCAGGGTGAAGACAAGACCGCCAAGGTAAACAAAAAGACGCAAGGCAAACAGATTCCCCGGCAGGGCAGCAGCAAGCACCTCGACAGAAACCTTCAGCGGATAACGCACAGATTGCCGCTCCATGGCAACGATGCGCTTGTCGGTATCGGGAGCCTCGTTGCGCCACAGGTTACCGGTTTCACTGATTAACGAGCCATTGCTCAGCTTGACGCTGGCATGGCCAAAACTGTGCAGTTCATTTTGCAGGAACCCGTCATAAAGCGCCTTTGGCGAGATGATAACCCTTACCCCCCCGCCATCGGGGTTTTTCCAGTTTATCATCATGGCATTTGCACCGGGCACCCGGGAACTTGTCATGGCAAAGGAAACCTGCTCATGCTCACCAGAGACAACCTTGTTTTCTTGCAGGGTTTGTCCATCAAGCCCCAAATTCGAACACAACATGGTGCCGTTGATATTGAACAGACCGATTTCATACAAGGAAGGATGGGTGAAGGTCAAAAACCCGAGAATACGCATATCCGTTTCCGTGCAGGAAGAAATCTGCTTGTCGCGCACGGCTTTTATGGCCTGCATCCCATCATCAAGGGTGGCTTCAGCCTGCGCCAGAATGATATCGGCAAGGTTGCGGACATAGGAGATTTGCTCTGCCCGGGCCTGACGGTCAATATACTGGCCAAGAGCATACACGCCTGCGAGGGAACACAGGACTCCCGAGGCGATCAAGACAGCCCTTTTAAGATTTCCCCGCACGTAAATATCCAGTTATAACCCCTAAAACAAAGGCCATAATGATTGACTACAGTTAACGAGAGTTTGAGAAGAGACAAAAAGTCATGGTTTTCCATGGCATTTCGTCATCTTCATGCCTTTTTTGGCAGGTTCAGCCGGATATGCAGCTCGCGCAACTGGGCGGCGGAGACATCTGAAGGGGCACCCATGAGCAAGTCTTCCGCCTGCTGGTTCATGGGGAACATGGTAACCTCGCGGATATTGGGCTCACCGGCCAGCAGCATGACGATACGGTCAACGCCCGGCGCTATGCCGCCATGAGGCGGTGCGCCATATTGCATG
>CAZHLV010000031.1:0-32850 GCA_964533415.1 uncultured Hyphomicrobiales bacterium | reverse complement strand
GATATCCCTTTTTGGATTCCTGCCTCCGCAGGAATGACGGTTTTGTTTGGCCCGTTAGGCTAAAAAATACTGATTAAACAGATGGTTATTCGGTTCACTCATGTAGTTTGTATCTTTCTTGAGGTTCACCCGATTGCCCTGGGGAGTTTGTGAAAGGATGGTGGAGAGGGGGAGCGGGGGTTTGAGCTTGGGGAGAGTTCAGATCACCCCGGCCCAGTGGATGTTGGACCTTGGCAAAAGCCTACATCATGGCTTTTGACAAGTCCTCGTAATCGGGTACCGCGCCGTCATCAAGGCAGCATTCTATGATCCTGCGGCCCTCCCGGCTCAGATTGGCGGTGTTGTAGACAGACAGTTCCTGCTTGAAAAACGCCGCCAGTTCGGCAGCGCCCGCATCATAGCCTTCAAGGCCGATCTCGGGCTGGGTTTCGGTTTTCAGGAACCAGTTGGGAATCCGGTAGCCCTCGATCTGCATGGTCTGCATGGCGTGGCCCAGCAGGGCGCAGCGGGCCGGCGCGATCTGCTCGGGGCGGAACTGCGCGCCGCCGCGGCGGGCGAGATATTCGCGCGCCAGCCACTGGGCGTTGAAGCCGACCTTCCAGGCGCCGATATGCTGGTTTGGCACCAGCACGTAGCGGGTTGCCGAGGCCGCCTTCATCTGGTCGAACATCAGATCGGCATAATCCACCCGAAGCCCGGTGGCGAAGGGCCAGAAGGAGCCAACCCCCTCGCTGGCCAGCCCGTCATCGGCGATGATGCTGGGATTGGCATAGCCGCGCGGCGCAACCAGCCGCCAGATCCAGGCCAGCGCCGGGGGAAGCATGTGCAGCATCCCCAAAATACCGTAGGAAGGGTTTTGCCGGGTGCAGGGCGGGGTGCGCACGCCAAAGCTGCGCACATCCACCATCACCGGCTCCCTGGCAATATCCGGGATGGTATCACGCGGCAGGATCACCCGCGGGTTGGAACAGGGCTTGCCGGGGGCATCCTCTGTATGCTCCCAGATCAGGCAGGTGGCGTCGGGCACACCGCGCAGATTAAGGAAAATCAGCGGATCGGGCGGGTTGACACAGATGCTTTCAAGATCCGGGTTGACGCCATATTCGTTGACATGATCGACCCGCACGAACCACGCCGCCTCGGCATCGGTGATGGCGAGCTTGGAATCGGCGCCCTGGATTTCCGGGTGGCACAGGGCCATGTCATCGGTGACCGGCTCCAGGCGGCAGTTCTGGTGCAGCGCCACATGGCGGCGCTCGCCGGTGACCACGTTGACGCCAAGGCGGATGCGGCCATCATGTTCGCGGTGGGGATATTCCAGCATCTCGCTCTTGCCGCCGCCGCTGGCGCCTTCATGCATGATGGTGACGATATTGTCATAAGGGGTAATCACCCGGACGGTGGAGGCATGGGCGGTGACCCAGCCCTCGGATTCGCCGCGATTGAGCAGGATCGAATAAACCCCCTTCTTGGCGCTGGGGCCGGGATAGAGGTTCAGGGAAAACACCTCGTGGAATTCATCAAGGCGGTTGTGAACCACGATCTGCCTGCCCTCGCAATGGGTATGGCGGAAGGGCGGGGCCAGGTAGATCACCGCCTTGGGGTCAAAATCGGCGCCCTTGCGCTCCATGTCGATCATGCCCTGGAGATCGGCAAGGGCGGCGGCAAAAAACCCGGCATTGGCCGGGCCGATGAACAGCGCGTCATGCTCGATGCTCCCACCGCCGGCCGAGAAGGGGAACACGATCAGGTCCTGTTCTGCAAGCCAGTTGAAAATCTGCTGCCGCACGGGGGCGAAGGGGGCGCCGAAGCGCTCGGAATAAAGCGGCTTGTCGGTGGGCTTTTCATCGGCGATCATCATCGAGTCAGGATCGCGGCGGCGCATGTAAGGCTCGACATAATTCACCGCCACGCCATTGCGGCAGTTAACCACATGGGCCTCGACCACGCGGCCATGACCCTCGACCTCATAGGCCACTTCATGGGTTTCGTCCTGCCCGGCCATGGCAAGGCTGAAAAGTTCAGCACGGCTGCGCGGCACGTGGACGCTGCGCGCCCGGCGCAGGAGGTCTTCAATTTCAGGGTGCTTGCTGCCCCATGTTTCAAGCCAGGTTTGATAAAGAGCGGCAGGGTTATCGGAATTTGCGTTTGTCATGGGATGTCCATTTCACAGGCTGGTATCAATAAAAATTCATGCAACCCTCCATGCCCGGCAAAGCAGGGGCTGCCGGTCCGCGGAAGGTGTCAAATATAAATCGTCCCCGCCCGGCTCAGGTGAGGGCCGGAAATGTTCTTGAGGGCTTTACCCGGATACCCCTGGGGTAAGACTGCTGCCGCCGGGCCTGAACATTGCTGCGAAAATCACGCAATATATTGGCGATGAGCCGCCCGTCATCGGCGCGCAGGCCGTGGCCGGGCGGAGTCAAAAGCAGCTTGGAGCGGCCTCTTAAAGCCACTACATGGTTCATGTCCTGGCTCCATTGGGGGACAATTTCACCGGGGTTGCCGCGCCGGACGATGGAGTAATAACCGATCGTCGGATGCGGCTGGCGGTTCAGCCAGCCAAGCATGGAACCGGGGCGCTCGCGCACCAGTTCCGAATAAAGCTGCTGGGAGCGGTTGATGGTGGAGCCGCCAAAAAGCGGGGTGAACATGCTCAAGGGGCTTTGCCCCACCGCCAGACCGGTTTCGGCGGCATCGGTGCCCAGATGCGGGCTGGCAATGGTAATCAGGGCGGTGACCGCTTCGGCTTCGAGGCGCGCCGCGCCGGCGCGTACCAGGTGATAACGCGCCACCACGCCGCCGGCGGAATGTCCGGCGATATAGGTTTTCTCACCCTTGTGGCGGGCGGCAATATAGTCAAGATAGCGCCCCAGCATCCCGGCCTGGGCCTGAACAGGGGCTTCGGTGGGCAGATCAATGGTGTAGAATCGCTGTTTGGCTTGCGCGCCGTAACCCTGGCGGAATACGCCGCGCGGACCAAGGCCCAGATGCCCGCCATCACGCCAGCCGGCGGCATTGAGAGCCGCCGTGACGCCGCTCAGGCGCCAGCTTCCCGCATCACCCAGATAGCCCTGCACGAGGACCAGAGAATCAGCCAGCGCCGCCGCCCCGGAGGTGAGCAGGAAAAGCATGGCAAGGATGGTCTGGCGGAGTTTCATCATATCCCCTTGAAAATCATAGCCCCTTGAAAATCACAATCCCTGAAACTGGAATTATATTAGGTATTGTTAATGTACACCAAAACCGGCGATAAAAAAAGCCCCGGCTCTCGAAAGTGAAAACCGGGGCTTGATCTGGTGTAAAACCGAAAGCCTTACTGTTCGATTTCCTCGCCGGTTTCCTGGTCCACCATCTTCATGGAGAGGCGAACCTTGCCGCGATCATCAAAGCCCAGGAGCTTGACTTTCACGCTGTCGCCTTCATTGACGATGTCGGTGACCTTGCCGACCCGGTGCTGGGCAAGCTGCGAGATATGCACGAGGCCATCCTTGGGACCAAAGAAGTTCACGAAAGCGCCGAAGTCCACGACCTTGACCACCTTGCCGTCATAGATCATGCCGGCCTCGGGCTCGGCGGTGATGCCCTTGATCCATTTCAGCGCCGCCTCGATGGAGGCCTTGTCGCTGGAGGCCACGGAGACGGTGCCGTCATCGGAGACATTCACCTTGGCGCCGGTTTCCTCGACGATCTGGCGGATGATCTTGCCGCCGGTGCCGATCACGTCGCGGATCTTGTCAACCGGGATGTGGATGACTTCAATGCGCGGCGCAAACTCGCCAACCTCGGCGCGGTTCTCGGTCAGGGCTTTCGCCATCTCGCCCAGAATATGAGCCCGGCCTTCCTTGGCCTGCTCCAGTGCCTGGGACATGATGTCCTCGGTGATGCCGGTGATCTTGATGTCCATCTGGAGCGAAGTGATGCCCTTCTCGGTTCCCGCGACCTTGAAGTCCATGTCGCCCAGGTGATCTTCATCACCCAGAATATCGGAAAGAACGGCGAACTCGTCGCCTTCCTTGATAAGGCCCATGGCAATGCCAGAGACCGGGCGCTTCAAGGGCACGCCGGCATCCATCAGGGAAAGCGAGGTGCCGCAGACGGTGGCCATGGAGGATGAACCGTTCGATTCGGTGATCTCGGAGACCACGCGCACGGTGTAGGGAAAGTCGTCCTTGCCCGGCATGACCGGGTGAAGCGCCCGCCAGGCGAGCTTGCCATGGCCGATCTCGCGGCGTCCGGTGAAGCCCATGCGGCCCGCCTCGCCCACGGAATAGGGCGGGAAGTTGTAATGCAGCATGAAGTTTTCGCGCCGGGTGCCGTCAAGCGAGTCGACAAACTGCTCGTCATCGGAGGTGCCAAGGGTGGTCACCGCCAGCGCCTGGGTTTCGCCGCGGGTAAACAGCGCCGCACCGTGGGTGCGGGGCAAAACACCGACTTCCGCAACGATCTTGCGGACATCGGCAAGGCCGCGCCCGTCAATGCGCTTGCCGGTTTTCAGGATCGAGCCGCGCACGATCTGCTTTTCCAGTTTCTTGAACGCGCCGCTGACCTGACCGGCATCTTCGCCTTCGCCCTCTTCGGGGCAAAGCTCGTCCATGACCCTGGAACGCACTGCGCCAACGGCATCCTGACGTTCCATCTTTTCCGGGATCGCATAGGCGGCGGCCAGGTCGTCAGCCGCCATTTTTTCAACCCTGGCGAAAATCTCGGAGGTATCGGGCGCCTCGATATCGCGCGGTTCCCTGGCGCATTTTTCCGCCAGGCGAATAATGGCGTCGATCACCGGCTGGAACCCCTCATGGCCGAACATGACCGCCTTGAGCATGGTTTCTTCCGACAGCTCACTGGCTTCCGATTCCACCATCAGCACCGCATCATTGGTGCCTGCGACCACCAGGTCAAGATCGCCATCGGCCACCTCGTCCACGGTCGGGTTGAGGATGAACTCGCCATCGATCATGCCAACCCGCGCGCCGCCGATGGGACCGAGGAAGGGAATACCGGAGATGGTGAGCGCCGCCGACGCGCCAACCATGGCAACGATATCGGGGTCATTTTCCAGATCGTGGCTCAGCACGGTCAGAATTACCTGGGTTTCGCAATTGTAACCCTTGGCGAAAAGCGGGCGGATCGGACGGTCAATGAGCCGCGAGGTCAGGGTATCCTTTTCCGTGGGGCGGGCCTCACGCTTCAGGTACCCGCCGGGGATCTTGCCCGCCGCGTAATATTTTTCCTGGTAGTGAACCGAAAGCGGGAAAAAGTCGATCCCCGGACGCGGCTTGGCTTCACCGACAACGGTGGCCAGCACGGTAGTTTCGCCATAGGTCACCATGACGGCGCCATCGGCCTGACGGGCAACCTTGCCCGTTTCGATCACCAGCGGGCGGTCGCCCCAGGTGATTTCTTCTCTGTGTATTTCAAACATACGATATATCCGTTTTTTAGCGCGGCTCCCCATGAGCCACGCGTGATGTATGCGGGGTTTCATGACCCGCGGGGCAACCGCTCATCCTAGCGGCGGATGCCCAGTCTTGTGATGATGTCCTTGTAGCGGGCTTCATCGCCCTTCTTGACATAATCGAGCAAACGGCGGCGCTGGCTGACCATTTTCAGCAGGCCGCGGCGGGAGTGATTGTCTTTCTTGTGGGTTTTGAAATGCTCGGTCAGATTGGTTATGCGCTCGGTCAAAACCGCAATCTGGACTTCCGGCGATCCCGTATCGCCTTCACTCAATGCAAATTCCTTGATTAGCTCCTGTTTACGCTCAGGTGTAATCGACATCGGGTTCTCCTTTTCGTTTCCATCTCGTCAATATTCAGATGGGCAGGTTAAAAACACGCACGGGATGAAGACAGCCTTCCCTGACCTGCCCGATGCAAATGGGCGTGTCGTGCAAGGTGGCATAGATCATGCTCTCTTCCGGAAAAACTTCGTTCCCGCGCAATAAAAGCGGCTGCCCGCGTTTCAACAGGGCAGCCCCGGTTTTGTTGACGGCCAGCGCCGGGATGTCGTCCAGCGCGGTCGCAACGGATTTGAGGCACCTGTCAAGCTCCTCAAATTTCGCGCCAATATGGCGCATTTCCTCCAGTTGTGCCAGAGAAATCATGTCTTTTTCAAAAAAAGGCCCCACCCGGGTGCGGCGCAAGGCGCTGACATGGCCGCAGGTCCCCAGAACCTGGGCCAGATCGCGGGCTATGGCGCGGACATAGGCGCCCTTGCCACAGGTCGCCTCAAGGGTGCAGTGATCGGCGTCGGGGATATCGGTGATGACCAGATCCTCGATGTAAATCTCGCGCGGCTCCAGCGCCACCGCCTCGCCACTGCGGGCAATGTCATAGGCGCGCTCGCCAGCCACCTTGATGGCGGAAAACTGCGGCGGGGTTTGCAGGATATGCCCGCAAAACCGGCCCAGCGCCGCTTCGATCCGGTTGCGCGCCGGGCGCATGTCGCTTTGCGCGATCACCTCGCCCTCGGCATCATCGGTGTTGGTGGTCCGCCCCCATTCAATGGTAAAGGCGTATTTCTTTATCCCGTCCATCATGTAGGAGACGGTTTTCGTGGCCTCGCCAAAGGCGATGGGAAGAAGCCCCGAGGCGAGCGGGTCGAGCGTGCCGCCATGTCCGGCCTTGGCGGCGCCGAACAGCCAGCGCAGCTTGCCCAGCGCCTGGGTCGAGGTCATGCCCACCGGCTTGTCAAGCGCCAGCCAGCCATGCACCGGCCTGCCCTTTCGTCTGCGTCCCATTATGCTGCTGCCTTCTTATGCTGGTAGTCCTGCGACCGGAATGATGTTGAATACTGAAAAATCAATCAAGATCCGGCGCAACCTTGGGCGAGTGCAAAAGCCCCTCGATCTTGTCGGAATAATCAAAGGTTTCATCGAGCTTGAAAAAAACTTCCGGTGAATTGCGCAAATGGACCTCGCCGGCAATGCGGCCCCGGATGAATTTGCGCGCCCGGTTAAGCGCCTGCAAAACCTCCTGCGTGCCCGCCCCACCCAGCGGCACCACATAGGCGGTGGCCTTGCGCAGATCCGGGCTGATGGCCACCTCGCTCACGGTCACGGCGGTGCGCTCCAGCACCGGATCGTGAATTTCCGAACGGGTCAGCATGGCGGCAAGGGCGTGGCGGATGAGTTCGCCCACCCGCAACTGCCGCTGTGAGGGAAGTTTGTTCCGGCCCATGATAAAACCTCGTCCTGCCAGGCCCCTAGAGCGTGCGCTCGATGGTTTCGACCTCGAAGCATTCGATGGTGTCACCGGCTTTCAGGTCCTGGTAGTTCTCGAACGCCATGCCGCATTCCTGGCCGGCATTGACTTCCTTAACCTCATCCTTGAAACGCTTGAGGGTGGAGAGCGTGCCTTCGTGGATCACCACGTCGTCGCGGATAAGGCGCACATGGGCGCCGCGGCGGATGATCCCGTCCGTAACCCGGCAACCGGCAACCTTGCCAACTTTCGAGACATTGAAGACTTCCAGAATTTCGGCATTGCCGAGGAAGGTCTCGCGCAAGGTCGGGTCGAGCAGACCGGACATGGCGGCCTTGACATCGTCGATCAGGTTATAGATCACCGCGTAATAGCGGATCTCGATGCCCTCGCGCTTGGCCGCCTCGCGGGCCTGGGCGTTGGCGCGGACGTTAAAACCGATAATCACCGCATTTGACGCCTTGGCCAGGGTGACATCGGATTCGGTTATGCCGCCGACGCCTGAATGAACGATGCGGCCGGTAACCTCGTCGGTGCCCAGCTTGTCAATGGCGCTGTTGATGGCCTCCATGGAGCCTTGCACATCGGCCTTGATGAGGATCGGAAATTCTTTCTTGCCAGCATCGGCAAGCTGGCTCATCATCTGTTCCAGCGAGGTGCGCCCGGCCCCGGCAACCTGCATTTCGCGGCGCTTGCGGCGGCGGTACTGGGCAATCTCGCGGGCCCGGCTTTCCGATTCCACCGTGGCAAACATGTCGCCCGCCTCGGGCGTGCCGTTCAACCCGAGAATCTCCACCGGCACCGAAGGTCCGGCGGCCTCGACTTTCTGCCCCCGGTCATCAAGCAGGGCGCGCACCTTGCCCCATTCAGAACCCGCGACGATGATGTCGCCCGGCTCAAGGGTGCCGCGCTGCACCAGAACGGTGGCGACGGGACCGCGCCCCTTGTCGAGCTTGGCCTCCACCACCGAGCCTTCAGCCAGCCGGTCCGGGTTGGCTTTCAACTCCAGCACCTCGGCCTGAAGCAAGATGGCCTCTTCGAGCTTGTCAAGATTGGTCCCCCTGGTGGCGGAAACCTCGACCTCGAGAATGTCGCCGCCCATGCTTTCCACGAAGACATCGTTTTGCAGCAACTCGTTGCGCACCCGGCCGGGGTCGGCATCGGGCTTGTCGATCTTGTTGATCGCCACGATGATCGGCGCTTCGGCGGCCTTGGCGTGATTGATCGCCTCGATGGTCTGGGGCATGACCCCGTCATCGGCGGCCACCACCAGCACCACGATATCGGTGGACTTGGCGCCGCGGGCGCGCATGGCAGTGAAGGCGGCATGGCCAGGGGTATCAAGGAAGGTGATCCTGGCGCCCGATTCCATCTCGATCTGGTAGGCGCCGATATGCTGGGTGATGCCGCCGGCTTCCCCGGCTACCACATTGGTGGAGCGCAGCGCATCAAGCAGCGAGGTCTTGCCGTGGTCAACATGGCCCATCACGGTGACCACCGGCGCGCGCGGGATCATGTCTTCTTCCGCATCATCTTCAGCGTGCAGTCCCTCTTCCACATCGGCCTCGGAGACACGCTTGACGTGATGGCCCATTTCCTCGGCGATGATCTGGGCGGTATCGGCATCGATAAGGTCGTTGATCTTCATCATCTGGCCCTGGGTCATCAGGATCTTGATGACATCCACGGCGCGTTCGGCCATGCGGTTGGCCAGTTCCTGGATGGTGATGGCCTCGGGGATAACGATCTCGCGCGAGAGCTTGGAGCGCGCCTCGGCGGTTTCGGTCTGGCGGGCCTTGCGGCGCTGGCGGCGAATGGAGGCCATGGAGCGCTGGCGCGGCGAATCATCAAGGGCATTGGAAATGGTCAGCTTGCCGCGGCGGCGCTCACCGCCTGATTTGCGCCCCGGCCCCTTGGTTTCCGGGCGCAGTTTTTTCTTGCGCACCGGTTCAGCCGTGGCTTTTTCAGGCTCGGACTTTTTGGGTGCGCTTTCGGTTTTCTGGCTTCTCGCGGCTTCTTCCTCGGCTTTCCGGGCAGCTTCCTCGGCGGCAAGGCGGGCAGCTTCCTCGGCCTTCCTGGCCTCTTCAGCTTCACGGGCCTCGCGCTCAAGGCGCTCTTTTTCTTCCCGGGCGGCTTGCTCGGCGCGGCGCTTTTCTTCTTCCCGCGCCCGGGCCTGATCTTCCACCTCACGCTTGCGCGCCCCTTCAAGGGCCTGGGCCCGGGCGGCCATTTCGCTCTGGGTCAGGTTGCGCAAGGCAGATTTTTCAGCTTTTGGCCGGGCCTTGGGGGGCGCTTTTACCGCCGGTTTCTCAGCCGGGGGGGAAGCTTTCGCCACTTTTTCCTGCGGTTTATCCGCCGCTGTGTCGCCATGGGGCATGACGATGCGCTTGCGTTTTTTCTCGACCACAACGGATTTGGAGCGGCCATGGGAAAAACTCTGCTTGACCCGGCCAATATCGATGGTCCGTTTCAGGCTGAGGCGATTACCCGCGGGGGGGACCAGCTTGTTACCGTCCGTATCTTTTGTTTCGCTCATACCTGTTCCTGTCCAGCGCCTTTTGATTCCGGCGCTTTACCTGTTCCATCCATCCATGCGGCGCCGGTAAAACGATGCCACTTCTCCGCTGCTTTTAAAAACGCAGCCGCCATTCGTCCGTGTTTCAATGCAGCATGTACCACATTTTCACGCCCCAATGCCAAGCCCAAATCTTCAGCGCTTATTCCACGCACCCAAACCGGAGGGGAATATGCCGCCCCGCTGCCGTGTTTATTTGCCCGTATCGCGCTTTCCAGCTTGCGCCAACCCTCATTTGCGCCATCACTGGCATGAATGAGAACTTGCGCCTTTTGCCCCTTGAGCGCAGCCTCGACCTTGGCAAAACCGGTGATGACTGCCCCGGTCTTCATGGCCATGCCCAAAGCCCCGAGCATCTGGGCTTTTAGCAAATCCGATACGCGTTTATCAAGCTCCGGGTCGGGAGTTACCGGCTTTTTCATGGCGCGGGCAAACAGGCCCTTGTCCACGGCCTTGCGCACGATTTCGGCTTTTGCACTCACCCAGGCGCCGCGTCCGGGAAGGCGCGTTTTCAGGTCAGGAACGACACCGCCACCAGGAGATGCGACAAAGCGGATCAGCCCCTCGGGGGGCTGAGCTTTCCGGGTCACGATGCAAGTGCGTTCGCTGCGCAAATTCAAAACTCCTGAAATATGCTCCTGGGCCCACTTTCCTTTACTCTTGCGATTCAGCGGCAGCTTCATCACCTGCGGCTTTATCCGCTGTTTCGTCTTCAGAGATCCACCCGGCTTTGAGCCGCGCCTGCATAATCATCGCCTCGGCCTCTTCGGCAGAAAGCTTGAAGGCCTCCAGCGTGCCGGGATAGCGGACATTCTCGCCCTTTTCCCTGTCTCTCTCGGTCCAGCCCACCAGGTCATCAGTGGCATAACCGGCGAAATCCTCAACTGTTTTCACGCCGTCCTCGCCCAGCGCCACCAGCATGGCCATGGTGATGCCGTTGATCTCAAGCAACTCGTCCTGAACTCCCAGTTCCTTGCGCTTCTTGTTGTTTTCCGCTTCAAGATTTTCAAGATACTCACGCGCCCGGGCCTGAATTTCGGCGCCGATTTCCTCATCGAACCCTTCAATGGCGGCCACTTCTTCAGCCGGGACATAAGCTACTTCTTCGATCGAGGTGAAGCCCTCGGAGGTCAGGAGCTGGGCGATCAGTTCATCGGCATCAAGCGCCTTCATGAACATTTCACTGCGCTGGGCAAACTCGGCCTGGCGGCGCGAGGATTCTTCTTCCTCGGTGAGAATATCGATATCCCACCCGGTAAGCTGGGAGGCAAGGCGCACGTTCTGACCCCTGCGGCCAATGGCAAGGGAGAGTTGCTCATCGGGCACCACCACCTCGATGCGTTCGGCGTCTTCATCAAGCACCACCTTGGCAACCTCGGCCGGGACCAGCGCATTGACGATGAAGGTGGCGGCATCGGGCGACCAGGGGATAATGTCGATTTTCTCGCCCTGGAGCTCGTTGACCACCGCCTGAACGCGGCTGCCGCGCATACCGACACAGGCGCCGACCGGATCAATGGAACTGTCGCGGGAGATCACCGCGATCTTGGCGCGGGAGCCAGGATCACGGGCCACCGACTTGATCTCGATAATGCCGTCATAGATCTCCGGCACTTCCTGGGCAAACAGCTTGGCCATGAACTCGGGCCGGGTGCGCGAGAGAAAAATCTGCGGACCGCGCTGTTCCTTGCGCACGTCGAAGATATAGGCGCGGATGCGGTCGCCATTGCGGAAATTCTCGCGCGGCAGGGATTCATCGCGCCGCACCACCGCCTCGGCGCGACCCAGATCGACAACGATATTGCCATACTCGACCCGTTTGACGAGGCCGTGCACGATCTCCCCGGTGCGATCCTTGTATTCTTCGTACTGGCGCTCACGCTCGGCCTCGCGCACTTTCTGGAAGATTACCTGCTTGGCGCTTTGCGCGGCAACGCGGCCAAAATCAACCGGCGGGAGTGGTTCGGCGATAAAATCGCCCAGTTTTGCCGCCGGGTTGCGGGCGACGGCGTCCTTGAGCTCGATCTGGGTGGCTTCCATCTCGACATTCTCGACTACTTCCAGCAGCCGCGAGAGACGGATCTCACCGGTCTTGGGCTCAATCTCGGCGCGAATTTCGTTTTCCATGCCATAGCGTGACTTGGCGGCTTTTTGAATGGCGTCTTCCATGGCGGAAATCACGATTGCCTTGTCGATGCTCTTTTCGCGGGCTACGGCCTCGGCAATTTGCAACAATTCCAGCCGGTTTGCGCTTACACCTGTTTGCGCCATGGGTTTATCTCCGTTTTTATCCAGTTATGGGCTTCAGGCCTTGCACCTGAACCCGGCAAAATCTTCAACGTACCAACTCGCCTAACCCCGCCTTTTGGCGGCCTTCTTGCGGCCCCTTGGTCCGGGCTCGAAAACAATATGCGCCTCGGCAATATTTGCCAGTGGCAAGCCGATAACCTGCGGCTCGTCAAACTCGGCCAGATCGACGAGAATTCGCGCTTCGCCATCTGCCGCGCCTTCTATTGTACCACGAAACCGGCGGCGGCCAGAAATGAGTTCTTTCAACTCGATTTTGACATGCAGCCCGGCATAACGCTCAAAATCAGAGGCGCGGACAAGCGGCCTGTCAATGCCGGGGGAAGAAATTTCCAGATGATAGCTCTGTGCAACCGGGTCTTCGATGTCGAACAGCGGGGAGAGGGTGCGGCTGATATCGGCGCAATCGGCTATTCCCAATGTGCCCTCGGGCGTCTCGGCCATGACCTGCACGGTGCAGCCGTTTTCGCCGGTGATTTTCACCCGGACCAGGCGGTAGCCCATATCTTCAAGAACCGGCTCGGCCAGCAACGCTACATCGCGCGCCTGCCCGGTCTCCTGCCAGAAGCGGCCTTCATCCTGTTTATTTGAATCGGCGGTATCCAAATCAGTAGCCTGCAAAATCCGTTTTCGCGTTAAATCCAGTTTGCCAACAAAAAAAGCGGACCCAAGGGCCCGCTCTACACCTTGCCCGTCTGACGGGCGCATATGAGAGCTGTCTCATCGACAGGGGCAACATAGCGGTTGTGCAAAATATTGCAAGCCCTGATTGACAGGAGAAAACGCCTTTTCAGGCTTGCGGGCAAACCGCCTGTTGCAAATTGCGCGAAGCGGTCTCGATGCGGTTTTCCAACTCCTCCATGAACTCACGCGCTTTCAGGCCCTTGCTGATGGGTGGTTGAAACTCAAGGGTTATGGTGCCGGGGCGCTTGGTGAAGCCGCGCCGCGCCCAGAAACAGCCGGAATTGAGAGCAGCCGGCACCAGGGGGACATTCGCAGTCTTGTAAAGCGCCGCAACACCGGGGTGATAGGTGCCCTTGCTATCGGGCGCAGATCGGGTGCCTTCGGGGAAGATGACCACGGAGCGCCCCGCCGCCACGGTCTTGCGGGTTTGCTGCATCATGTCTTTCAGGGCCGATGCGCCGCCATCGCGATTGATGGCGATCATCCGGGTCTTGCGCAGCAGCCAGCCATAGACCGGCACCGACAAAAGCTCTTTCTTGAGAATATAGGCCGGATCGGAAAACAGGATCAGGAAGATGCCCACATCCCAGGCCGATTGATGCTTGCAGGCAATGACCACCGGCCCCTCGGGAAGGTTTTCCCGGCCCGTGATCTTGTAATCAAGACCAACCAGCACCTTGAGCAGCCACATCATGTATTTCATCCAGATCTGAAAACATTTCTGCGTGGCCTTGCGGGGAAACGGCAGCAGGATGAGAGCGCCAACCAAGATGAACGCCGAGGAGCCAAAGAAAATGAAGTTAAACAACAATGAGCGAAAAATTTGCATGGAGCCTTACCCTGTTCCCGTCAATACGGCGGGATTCGTGTCCACAGGATTAGCAGATCTGGAAAAATTTACCACTGAATTCCCCGATGTTGACAGCAAAATTATCATGATCTGATTTTGGCAACTTGAAGGACTTAGCGGCGCAAAAAGGTGAGATAGCTGGGGCGGCGCCCTTGCCTCAAGGCCTTGGCTTCATAGCGCGTTGCGGGCCAGTCCGCGGGGCGAAACCGCCAGTCCCGCGCCATCCTGGCCTGCCATGTAAAACCGCCATGAGCGTATATGTGAACAAGGGTCCAGCGGATATAATCGGGGATATCGCTGGCAATGCGCAAAACGCCGCCGGGCTTGAGAAGCCTTGCCATCTGGTCAAGATTTTCGTTCGAGACGAATCGGCGCTTGTTGTGGCGTTTCTTGTGCCACGGGTCGGGAAACAGCAGGAACATACGCCCAAGGCTCCGGGATTCAAGGCTTTCAAGGACATCGCGGGCATCACCGTCATGAACGCGGATATTGCGCAAGCCATGGGTTTCGATCCCGGCAAGCAGTTTTGCCACGCCGTTGATAAATGGCTCACAACCGATAAAGCCAATTTCGGGATGAGCCCGGGCCTGTTCCAGAAGGTGCTCCGCGCCGCCAAAGCCGATTTCCAGCCAGACCTCTTTCACCGGAAAATCAAACAGGGTTTGCGGGTCAAGATCCCCGGCACAGGAACAGGAGATGCGTAGCGAGGGCAGCAGGGTTTCCATCAACCCGGCCTGCCGGCCGCGCAGCTTGTGGCCCTGCCGCCGTCCATAGACAAGGCGGCGGCGTGTCTGCTGAACCATGGGAAGCCCGGAACTAGCTTAATGCGGATTTGATGGCTTCGGCGAGATCGGTTCTTTCCCAGGAAAAGCCGCCATCACCTTCCGGCTTGCGGCCAAAATGTCCATAGGCCGCGGTGCGCTCGTAAATCGGGCGGTTCAACTCAAGATGCTCGCGAATGCCGCGCGGGGACAGGTCCATGACCTCGCCGATAACGCCAGCGAGCTTTTGCTCGTCAACCGAGCCGGTGCCGTGGGTATTGACATAGATCGAGAGCGGCTTGGAGACGCCGATGGCATAGGCAAGCTGGATGGTGCAACGCCCGGCCAGGTCGGCAGCGACGATGTTCTTGGCCAGATAACGCGCCGCATAAGCGGCTGAACGATCCACTTTCGTCGGATCCTTGCCGGAGAATGCTCCGCCGCCATGGGGGGCCGCGCCGCCATAGGTATCGACGATGATCTTGCGACCGGTCAACCCGGCATCGCCGTCCGGCCCACCGATAATGAACTGGCCGGTCGGATTGACGTAAAATTCATCTTCCGGGCACATCCAGCCTTCGGGCAAAACCTTCTCAACATAGGGGCGCACAAGCTCGCGCACATCATCCTGGCCCAGATCCGCACTGTGCTGGGTAGAGACAACCACCGAGGTTGCGCGGACCGGCTTGCCGTTTTCGTAAAGCAGCGTGACCTGGCTTTTTGAATCGGGCGCCAGACCCGGCGCTTTTCCGGCGCGGCGGTCTTCGGCCATGTCGTGCAAGATCCGGTGGGCGAAGTAAATCGGCGCGGGCATCAGCATGTCCGTTTCCCGGCAGGCATAACCGAACATGATGCCCTGATCGCCAGCCCCTTCATCCTTGTTGCCAGCCGCATCCACGCCTTGCGCGATATCCCTCGACTGGGCATGAAGATGAACCTCGACCGAGGCATTTTCCCAGTGAAACCCGTCCTGTTCATAACCGATTTGCCTGACGCAATCGCGCGCGATCTGTTCAATTTCATTGTTGGAAACCGGCTCTTCGCAACGGGTCTCCCCGGCGATGACAATCCGGTTCGTGGTCACCAGGGTTTCAGCCGCAACGCGGGAGAAGCAATCGCGTTTGAAATGGGCATCGACAATGGCGTCGGAAATCCGGTCACAGACCTTGTCGGGATGGCCTTCAGAGACGGATTCGCTGGTGAACAGGTAGGAATTCTGGGTCATGGATCTATTTCATTCGTTCAAGAAACCTGAAATCGAAAAAAGCCTGGGCGCATAACCGGGCGCTCCTGCCTCTTATGCAATCACGCGTAGAAAGCAGATGAGAAGGAAATCGTCAACTTTAATATTTTCAGGAGCCCCCTTTCAAAGGGGCGCTTTTTCAGCTTTCTTTTCCAGAAAGGCTCAAGGTCTTGACCAGTTCCAGAATTTTCTTGCGGACCTGGGGATCTTCGATCTGGGTGAAATAGCGATTCAGCTTCAACCCTTCAGTGCTGTTGACCTGCCGGTTGAAATTTGCCTGCCCGCTCTCGGCAAAGCCGCCCGCCGACATGTCCATGTCCCGCAAGCCTTCAAAAAAGAAGCTCACCTTCACGCCCAGCGCATCGCCAATATCCCAAAGCCTGCTGGCGCTGATCCGGTTGGTGCCTTTTTCGTATTTTTGAACTTGCTGGAAGGTCAGGCCAAGGGTAGACCCAAGCTGTTCCTGGCTCATGCCCTGAACGACACGGCGGAATTTTACACGGCTGCCGACGTGAACATCGACCGGATGAGGCGTTTTTTTTGTCATCAGCTATGCTCTCCCGGTTTTCCCGAAATTGCACCCATTTTTTCGTTTTGCCGCATCTGTTTACCAGATGGCCCTATTTATGCCCAGGTGGTGCAAAGGTCAACCTATGATTTCAGAGTATGCACCAAAAGCTGGTAGCGATGATAGCGATAAATAATCAAAAAGCAAAACCCCATGAGAAACAAGGTTAAGGGCCAATCCCCGTAAAGCGCATACAGCGTGGGAGAAAGGGCTTTTGGAAGGCGGGCATCGATAACACCGGCCAGATTGAGGCCGAGCTTGCCGGTCACCCGCCCGAACGGATCAATCACCGCGGAAATCCCGGTATTGGCGCTGCGGATCACCGGCAGGCCTTCTTCAACCGCACGCACACGCGCAAAGTGAAAATGCTGATAAGGTCCGGCGGTCTTGCCATACCAGCCATCATTGGTGACATTGATAATCCAGGACGGGCGTTTGCCGGGTCCGGTGACCGCGCCGGGAAAGATGATCTCATAGCAGATCAGCGGTGAAAATGGCGGCGCATCGCCGGCCTTGAGGCTCATTCTTTGCCGTCCCGGGGTGAAACCGCCGCGCAATCTTGTGAGTTGCTCAAGACCGATGCGTTCGAGCCATTTTTGAAAGGGCAGATATTCGCCAAAGGGCACCAGGTGCACCTTGTCATAAACAGCCCTTAAACGGGCCTCGCCATCAAGAACAAGGATATCGTTATAGAATCGCTCCCTTGTTTCCGGTGTCGCCTTGTCGCGGCGAATCGCGCCGGTAACCAGCACGGTATCAGCGGGCAAGAGCGCGGCAATGGCGGCGCGGGCATTGGCATTTTCCAGCACCAGGAACGGCAGGGCAACCTCGGGCCAGATGAGATGAGTGACATTGGCCACGCCCATATGCCTTGGTGAGGTGGCCCGGTCGCTCAACTCCAGCAGGGTGTTCAGGATAGCGCTGCGGTTTTCAGGTTTCCATTTTTCCTTTTGCCGGATATTGGGCTGGATGATGCGCAAGGCCACGCCGGGAACCGTTTCATGCCCGGCCTTTGCCAGGCGGTAGACCCCGCTGCCCCAGATGATGATGAAGAGCGCGATCAGGGCGGCGGGAAAAACCCAGAATCGTTGCCCCGGAATTGTGGCATGTTCGGCCCGGTCGGCCAGCAGCGCCGGGGCGCTGACCAGCAAGAGGGTGAAAAATCCAAGGCCGTAAATCCCGGTGATTCGGACGATCTGCAAGATTTCCGGCGAGCCGGTGAGGCTGTACCCCACGAGATTCCACGGCAACCCGGAAAGGATATGACCGCGCAACCAGGCGAAGATGGTCCAGGTGAGCGCCAGGGTGACGAGACGGTATGCGCCGGGCATCCAGACGGCGCGCGCCAGGGCGCAGGCGGCGGCGGGAAACAGGGCCAGGCCGGCGGGCAGGATGGTCACGGCAAGGGGCAGCGCCCAGCCAAAGACATCGGCCTCGACAAGAAACGCGCCGCCGATCCAGTACAGACCGGCGAGGAAAAAACCAAAGCCGAAAGCCCAGCCGGTGAAAAAGGCAGCGCGCAGGGCCGGACCCTTTCGCCCGTCAATCTCGCTGGCGCCGTCAAGCAGCCAGATGAGCACCGGAAAGCTCATGAACAGGACAAGGAAAAAATGCAGGGGCGGCATGGCCAGGGCGCTCGCCCCTCCGGCCAGAAACGCGGCAAGCCCGCGCCGCCAGCCCCAGAGCAGGGTCAGCCGGCCCGCCAGAGTCCCGATCATTTACGGCGCGCCCTTTTGCGGCGGCGCCTTGTGGCTGAACGAGCCGGGTTTGGTGTGTACCCGCAAGCGCTTGATGCGGCGCAGATCGCCGTCGAGAACTTCAAACTCAATGCCCGTTTCATGGGTAATCAACTCACCGCGCACCGGCACCCGCCCGGCCATGGAAAACACCAGCCCGCCAAGGGTTTCGGCCTCTTCGCTGCGCTCGGCGGTTTGCAGATCAAGGTCAAGAAGCGCCTCAAGCTCTTCAATCGGCGCGCGGGCATCGGCAATGAAAGTGCCACCGGCTTCCTCTTCGATCAGCGCCCGGTCCACTTCATCATGCTCGTCTTCAATTTCACCGACGATTTCCTCTACCAGGTCTTCAATGGAAAGCAGCCCGTCAGTGCCGCCATATTCATCCACCACGATGGCCAGATGCAACCGCCCGCTCTGCATCTTGCGCAGCAGATCGACAATGCGCATGGAAGGGGGAACATAAAGAATCGAGCGCCCGATATTGAGGGATTTGATCTCGCGGGTAAAATCCACCACGCCAAAATCAAGCGCCGGAGATGCATCCTTTCCCTTGCCCTTGCCTTGCGCCTTGTCGGTGAGCCAGATCATCAGGTCCTTGATATGGATAAAACAGCGCGGATCATCGAGGGTTTCATGGAAAACCGGCAGGCGCGAATGGCCCGCCTTGCTGAAGGTGAGCAGCAATTCGCTTAAGGATTCGGTGTCTTCAATAGCGACAATATCGGCGCGCGGCACCATGACATCTTCAACCCGCACCTCGGAAAACCGCAGGATATTGTAGAGCATGGTGCGCTCGGGCGCGGAAAACGCCTTGCCGGAGCTCTTGTCTTCCTCCAGCGCCGATTCCAGATCCTCGCGCCATGTCGAGCTGTCATCAATGCCGAGCGAGGACTTGAGACGCTGGGAAATCTGCTCGAAAAGAGAAGCGTCATCCTTGCCGGAGCGGCCCGTGTCACTCATCTGCCGTTCTCCTGCTGGTAGGGATCGGGAAAACCGGCCCGTTTCATGATGTTTGTCTCCATGGATTCCATAAGCTGCGCGTCCGAATCAGTTTCATGAGTATAGCCCAGAAGATGCAAAAAACCGTGGATCAGCAAATGCGCCAGGTGCTGCCTGAAGGTTTTGCCTTGCGCCTTGGCCTCGTTGTCCAGGGTTTCATAGGCCAGGATGATATCGCCAAGGGCAAGAGGCTGACCGGGCAGAAGCGATGCGTCTTCATATCCGGGAAAGGAGAGCACATTGGTCGGATGGTCCTTGCCGCGATAGTCCCGGTTCAGTTCCTGGACCGCGGCATCGGAGGTGAGTACAATACTGAGCTCAAAATTATCCGGTGTTGTTGCCTCGCCTTGCGACATTTCGAGCATATTGCGAATAAAGGCTTTCACTTCTGGCAAGCGCTTCCAGCGCACATCATCAATCTTGATATCAATCTGGCTGCCGGCCATGTCAGGGCTTTGTTTTTCGCGCCGCATCGGCCTTGTCATAAGCCTCGACAATGGCGCTGACCAGCGGGTGACGAACCACGTCGGCTTTGGTGAAGGTAATCTGCGCGGTATCTTCAATATTGCGCAGCAAGGCCGTGGCTTCCACCAGCCCGGATTTGCCGCCGCCGGGAAGATCAATCTGGGAAGGATCGCCGGTCACCACCATGTGGCTGCCTTCTCCCAGCCGGGTGAGAAACATCTTCATCTGCATGGGGGTGCAGTTCTGGGCCTCGTCGAGAATGGCATAGGCATGGGCAAGCGTGCGCCCGCGCATGAAGGCGAGCGGGGCGATTTCGATCTGGCCCGATTCGATGCCGCGCTCGACCTGGGCGGCGCTCATGCAATCATACAAGGCATCATAAAGCGGCCTTAAATAAGGGTCCACCTTGTCGCGCATATCGCCGGGCAAAAAACCCAGCCGTTCGCCAGCTTCCACCGCGGGGCGCGAGAGGATGATGCGGTCCACGAGGCCGCGCTCCAGCGCCGAGACGGCGGAGACGGCGGCCAGATAGGTCTTGCCGGTGCCAGCCGGGCCATTGGCGAAGACAAGGGTCTTGTCTTTCAGGGCGCGCAAATATTGCTCCTGCACGGGCGAGCGCGGGGTGATGGTGCGCTTGCGGGTCACGAGGGTGAGAGGGGCGGACTTGCCGTTTTCGGGTCTGGCGCTCATGCGTATGGCCCCTTCTACATCGCTCAAGGTAATCTCATGGCCAGTATCGAGGCGGTCATGCAGGGTGTTGAAAATCACTTTTGCCCGTTGCAAAGCCTGCCAGTCACCTTTCAGCCCGAGCAGGTTGCCGCGCGGGGTGGCCTCGATATCAAGCCGGTCTTCGATCAGCGCCAGGTAGCGGTCATGGCCGCCAAACAGGGCGCTCAGAACCTGATTATCGTTAAAGCGCAGGGTCAGGCTGTCGATGTCCGATTTCAAACCCGCCCCCCTTTCGTCCCGGATGCAATTTTGCCGGTCAGGCTCTTGGCGCTGGCCGCCGTTATCGTGACATCGGCAAAACCACCCATCAGTTCAGAAGGCCCTTCAACATGCACCGCTTGCAGGTAGGGCGAGCGCCCGGCGAGTTGGCCTTCCCGGCGACCGGGGCGGTCAAACAGGACCGGCATGGTCTTGCCGATCTGGGCGGTGTTGAACTCGTTTTGCTGGGTGTTCAAAAGCTCCTGCAATTCGGCCAGCCGCGCGGCGCGAACCTCTTCGGGCACCTGGTCTTCACGCTCGGCTGCCGGGGTGCCGGGGCGTTCGGAATACTTGAAGGAATAGGCCTGGGCATAATTGACCTCGCGCACCAGTTCCATGGTCTGCTCAAAATCGTCATCGCTCTCGCCGGGAAAGCCGACGATGAAATCGGACGCCAGGGCGATATCGGGGCGGCTGTTGCGGATTTTCTCGATACTGCGCAGATATTCCGCCGCCGTATGACGCCGGTTCATGGCTTTTAAAATCCGGTCGGAACCCGATTGCACGGGCAGATGCAGGTAAGGCATGAGCTGGGGCAGTTCCTCATGAGCGGCGAAAAGCTCATCGTCCATGTCACGCGGATGCGAGGTGGTGTAGCGCAAGCGCTCCAGCCCTTCAACCCCGCCAAGGGCGCGCAGCAGGCGGCCAAGGCCCCATGTTCCCCCCTCGCCTTCACCATGCCAGGCATTGACGTTTTGCCCCAGAAGGGTGATCTCGCGCGCGCCTTTCGCCACCAGCTTGCGCGCTTCATCAAGAATATGGGCAACGGGGCGGGAGTATTCCGCGCCTCTTGTATAGGGAACCACGCAAAAGGTGCAGAACTTGTCGCAACCTTCCTGGATGGCGAGAAAGGCGGTGACCGGCGGGCGCTTGGCGGCGGTATTGATATCGGGGAGTTGCCCGAATTTTTCCTCTGCCGGAAAATCCATTTCCACGACCCGCTCGCCATCTCTTGCACGCTTTTCCAGATCGGGCAGCTTGTGATAGGCCTGCGGGCCAAACAGCAGATCAACCACCGGCGCACGCTGCATGATCTGCTCGCCCTGGGCCTGCGCCACGCAGCCGGCGACCCCGATGAGCATCTCGCCGCCGTCTTTTGCCCGCGCGTCTTTAAGCGCCCGCAGGCGGCCAAGTTCGGAAAACACCTTCTCGGCGGCCTTTTCACGGATATGGCAGGTGTTGAGGATCACCAGGTCAGCACCCTCCGGCGTGGCGGCGGGTTCATAGCCTTCTCCATCAAGCGCATCGGCCATGCGCGCGCTATCATACACGTTCATCTGGCAGCCGAAGGTTTTGATAAAGAGTTTTTTACGCCCGGTTTTTTGGGACTCGATCATAGATGTCAGCTTGCGACTCTTCGTGGTTTTAATAATCCGGGAGATTTTAATATTCCGGTTCGTTGAAC
Organism: uncultured Hyphomicrobiales bacterium; assembly: GCA_964533415.1. GTDB lineage: Bacteria > Pseudomonadota > Alphaproteobacteria > Rhizobiales > BM303 > BM303. The sequence continues at coordinate 11,065 of CAZHLV010000031.1, read as the reverse complement.
TTATTTTGGACCTTTCATGGACAGATGTCTATATTTGCGTTCGCACAGAATCAAGCTATGGACACGGGGACATGAAAAAACAACTGCTTCATATGGTCATCGGCGGCGAAGTTTCCTCGCTGGACGGGGTCGAGCTTGCCAATCTTGACGAGGTGGATTTCGTCGGCCTGTATCCCAATTATGAAAAGGCCTACGAGGCGTGGAAGGCCAAGGCCCATTCCACGGTGGACAACGCCCATATGCGTTATTTCGTTGTCCATTTGCACCGCCTCATCGACCCGGATCACGAGGATAAGAAGTAACGCTCCAGACATGAAGGCGCGGGCCGGGCCAGAGCCAACAAACCAAAGAGACAAGATACATGCAAAAAATCAAAGTAGAAAACCCGGTTGTCGAGCTTGACGGCGACGAGATGACCCGGATCATCTGGCAGCTTATCAAGGACAAGCTGATCCTGCCTTTTGTGGATATTGAACTGGATTATTTCGACCTATCCATCCAGTCGCGCGACGCCACGGATGACCAGATCACCGTGGATGCGGCTAAAGCCATCAAGAAACACGGGGTGGGCATCAAATGCGCCACCATCACGCCGGACGAGGCGCGGGTTGAAGAATTCGGCCTGAAAAAAATGTGGCGCTCGCCCAATGGCACCATCCGCAACATTCTCGGCGGGGTGATTTTCCGCGAGCCGATCATCATGAAAAACGTGCCCCGGCTCGTGCCGGGCTGGACGCAGCCGATCATCGTCGGGCGCCATGCTTACGGCGACCAGTACCGGGCCACCGATTTCCGCTTTCCCGGCAAGGGCAAGCTGACCATGACATTTACCGGGGATGATGGCGAGGTCATGGAATTTGATGTCTTCGACGCGCCTTCATCGGGTATCGCCATGGGAATGTATAACCTTGATGATTCGATCAGGGATTTTGCCCGCGCCTCGTTCAATTATGGCCTCGCGCGCGCGGTTCCGGTGTACCTGTCCACCAAGAACACCATCCTGAAAGCCTATGACGGCCAGTTCAAGGATATTTTCCAGGCCATCTATGATGAGGAATTCAGGGAAGCTTTTGAGGAAAAGGAGATCTGGTACGAACACCGGCTGATCGATGACATGGTGGCGGCGGCGCTCAAATGGTCGGGCGGCTATGTCTGGGCCTGCAAGAATTACGACGGCGATGTGCAGTCGGATATAGTGGCGCAGGGCTTTGGCTCGCTGGGACTGATGACTTCCGTTCTGGCCACCCCGGATGGCAAGACGGCGCTGGCGGAAGCTGCCCATGGCACGGTGACGCGCCATTACCGCGAACACCAGAAAGGCAACGAGACCTCGACCAACTCGATTGCCTCGATCTTTGCATGGACGCGGGGGCTGGCCCACCGGGCCAAGCTCGACGGCAATGCGGCGCTGGCCGGATTTGCCCAGATGCTGGAAGATGTTTGCATCGAGACGGTGGAAAGCGGCGGCATGACCAAGGACCTGGCGCTGTTGATCGGCCCGGAGCAACACTGGCTTTCAACCACCGGTTTCCTTGACAAGGTTGAAGAAAACCTTGTCGCCAAGATGCAAAAAGCGGACTAAGACCATGATGCCAAGGGTTCGTCTGGCTTGGCTGTTGCTCCTCGCCCTGCCCGGCTTCATGCTGATGCCGGGGACAGCAGGAGCGGTGTCGTATTCAAGCTACAAGGCGCACCGGGTGGTTTTGAAGGTCAAACCGGGGAACACGCAGGCCACCTCGCCCGCCATTGACCCCAATTCCAACACCGCCAAGCGCAAGAAACGGACCCAGTACAACAACAAGATCCGGGCGATATTCAGTTTTTTCCGGCGCGAAAAAGAGCTGATCGGCAAGATCAAAACCATTGCCGGGAAATACAAGATTGCTCCCATCCACATGTTGGGGGCAATTGCCGGGGAACATGCGTTTAACGTCAACGTGTTCGACGACGTGCAGAAATACGCCATGAAGTCGATCGTGTTTGGCGGCAACCGGTTTGTTTCCTTCTCCTGCCGTAAATGCGGCCTGAAATTATCTGAATTCCTGAAACTTGAACCGCTGAAAAAATGCAACCCCCAAAAAGGCTCGCAAAAATTCTGGAGCTGCGCGGAAAATATCTGGACCAGCACCTATTACAATAAAAAGGTGGGCAAGAAAAAATATCCACGGCTGCGGTTCAACGAGGCGTTTTTCAATCCCTATGCCCTTGGCCAGACCTATGGGCTTGGCCAGCTCTCGCCTCTCACCGCCCTGAAGGCCACCGATACGACCCACAAGATGGGGGGGCTGAAAAAACTCGATATCTCCAGGCCGGCGGAAGTTTACAGCCATATTCTCGATACGGATAAAAACCTGCATTACATCGCCGCCACCATCCGCCTGGCCATCAGCAACTACCGCCGCATCGCCAATTTTGATATCTCGCGCAATCCGGGCGTGGTGGCGACGCTGTATAATCTCGGGCATGTTCGCAACAAGGCATATGCGCTATACAGGAAAAACCTCAAACGCCTGAAAGCACGCAAAAAGCTGGCTTACCCGGAGGTCAATTATTATGGCTGGTTTGTAAATGCGAGGCAAAAGGACCTGGAAAAATTACTCAATTGACCCCCGGCAGACCGATACTCCTGTTTTTGTGCAGTGCGTGCCTTGTCCTGTTTCTGGCGCCGGGGGCCGGGGCATGGGGACAGGGCAGCAAAACGGGGGGCTATCGCCTGGCCCCGTTCAAGGACGGGCTGTTCGGCTATCCGCGTATCTTGCGTTCCGCCCATGGCGGGGACTTCCTGAAAGTCCAGTATATCAAGGCGCGCGATCTTTATCAGCGCGATGCAGTGCCCATGAAGCGGGTCAAGCGGCGTTATCTTTCGCTGGAGACGCGCCGCTCAGAGCGTGACTATACCCTGCGCGAGGGCCGGATTACCGTGCGGTTCATCGGAACCGGGAAGATATCGGGCGGCGCCAGGGCCATCGTGATCTTTGTCCACGGGCAAAACGGCACACGCTTTTTAGGCTCCAACGACAACATGTTTGGCGGCAATTTCAACCGCATCAAAAACCTGATGCTGCGCAATGAAGGCGCATATCTTTCGCCAAAGGTTTCCAATTTCCGGGCGCGCGGCGCGGCGGAAATCGCGCTGGTAATGAAGACCATGGCCGAGCGCTCACCCGGTGCGCCAATCTTCCTGGCCTGCGGTTCCATGGGCGGGGCAATTTGCTGGCGCATTATCCAGAACCGCCGCACGGCGCGGCTGCTGGGTGGAATCTTGCTGCTGGGCTCGACCTATGATGCCGGCTTCCTGAAAAATGCCGCCGCCATTGGCCGCCGTATCCCGATTTACCTGGGCCATGGCAGTGATGACAAGGTGTTCAACTGGCGCGGCCAGGCGCGATTTTTCAAGAAACTGCGCCAGGTCGCACCGGGTTACCCGGTGCGCATGGTTCTATTCGATACCGGCTCGCACGGCACTCCCATCCGCATGACCGACTGGCGCGAGATTATCAACTGGATGCTGGTGGTCAACGAGTTGTAGAGGGAATGGGCGAAACAGGATTTCTTTGATCTTCCAGGAGAAGCCTTCTTACCAGCAGGCCTCCCGCTCCTTCTTTACTTTGCCGCATCATCTTATCCAAAAGCGGTATCTGCTTTTCCTGATACTCTAATACAGCGAAAACGGGATATGCTTGCGCACCAGCTTGGCATACTTGCCTTCCATGGCGAGCTTGGCGAGGGTATAATCGAGAATGCGCGCCAGCTTGATATTGCCGCGCTTGACCGCGATGCCCATGCCCGCGCCAAAATAAAAGCTCTCCGTATAGGCCCCGCCGCGAAACGCGCAGCAATTTGCCGACAAACGACCCCGGATCCAGAAGCCCGATTGCACCCCGTCATCAAAAAACGCGTCGATCCGGCCGCCCTGCAAGGCCTTGCGCATCTCCGCCGCATTGCGGTAGGCGACGAAATTGGAGCGCTGGAACATCGCCTTGAGATAGGCTTCATGGGCTGAGTTGTTAATCACCCCGATATGGGTGTTGACCAGTTCACCGGGGGCAAAGCCCTTCAGCCTGGCCCCCTTTTTCACCACGAAGCGGGCCGGGGTGCGAAAATAGGGGCGGGTGAAGGACACCTTGCGCAGATTGCCCGGGGTAATCGCCAGCCCGGCCATGATGGCGTCCACCTCGCCGGCCTTGAGAGTTTGAATCAGTTCATTCCATGGCTTGACGGCAATGGAGCACTCGATTTTCAATTCCGTGCAGATCGCCCGCAGTAAATCCACGTTCAGCCCGGCCAGTTGGCGATTGCGGTCAAGATAGTTGAACGGGGGATAATCCGCCGAGGTGGCAAACCGCAAGCGCTTGATCGTGCTGGTGTCGGGCGGGTTGTCAATGTCCTGTTGCCGCCAGAACAGCGGGACCACCGGACTGGTTTTAGCGCCGCTTTGGGCAAGGACCGGGCCGGGGGAAAGAAACAGGGCCGTCAGAAAAGCCCCGATCATGGCGTTGGGGATGAGATTTCTCATGGCGCTCTTTTTTGCTCCGTTTTTGGCGTCCGCCGTTCTCGCGCCGAGGGCAGCCGGGCAATCCGGTCGGGAATGGAGATGACAAACTTGGCGCCATGTTCAGAATCCGCCAGTTCCAGCGTGCCGCCATGGGCTTGCACCAGTTCGGCGGATATCGCCAGACCAAGCCCGCTCCCGCCCTTTCGCGTCGAGCTTTGAAATGCCTCGAACAGATGCGTCCGCGCCGCTTGCGCGATGCCCGGCCCGTCATCTTCGATGGTCAGGTAAAACACCGCACCGCGGCGGCTGCCGCTGATGACGATCTGCCCCTTGCCTTCGCGGGTTTCATCGCTTTCCAGCGCCTGCACCGCGTTGCGCGCCAGGTTGAGGATAATCCGGAATAGCTGTTCGCGGTCAGCATCGATTTCCAGATCACGGGTCACCGCATTGTGAAACGCAATCCGCTTGTGCGAGGGCGGATCAAGGGTCTCCAGAACCTCTTCCACCAGTGGCAACAGGGCAAAGCGGCTGCGCTCTGGGGTGCGCTCCTTGGCCTTGCCGTATTTGAGCGTGTTGACGCATAAATCAATGGCCCGGTCCAGCGAGCCGATCAGCTTGGGCGCCACCCGCTTGACCGTGGGGTCCTCGACCTGCCCCAGGCGATCCGAGACCAGTTGCGCATGGGCCAGGATATTGCGCAGATCATGGCTGATCTTGCTCACCGCCAGCCCCAGCGCCGCAAGCCGGCTTTTTTGCTGCAACATCTGCCCCAGCTCGCTTTGCAGATGCGAAAGCTCAACCTCCGCCGTGCCGATCTCATCGCGCCGCCCGGACGGCTTGATGATTCGCGAGGCATCTTCCGGGGCCTGTCCGAAACGCACCATGTTTCCGGTCAGCGCCCGCATGGGGCGCACCAGCAGCCAGTTCAGCGACAGGTAAACCAGCGCCGCGGTGATTACCGAGATGATGATCGAAAGCAGGATGATATTGATGCAAAAGGTCCAGATCGCGGCTTTGAGCGGGGTTTCGTTGAACACGATCTCGATTGAGTTCCCGCCGCCAAAACGGGCCGCAGAAATGACCCGTATCGTCCGTCCCTTGGGCGCAATGATGGCATCAAAAACATCCAGTACATTGGCCCAGGCCGAGCGGGTGCGCAGATCATAGGTCCGGTCCACCATGGGCAGGTTTTCCGCGCTCAGCACCAGCCCGCGCGAATCCGGGCGGCGCAGGGACACCGCCAGCACCCCGGCATTTTCCAGCAATTCCTTGCGCAGCATTTCCGACACCATCCGGTCCGGCGCCGCCTCCAGCGCCAGCGAGGCAATCTGCGCCGAGGCAAGACGCTCGCGCAGCCAGTTCATGCGGAAATTGGCCACCGAAGGCACGAAGATCAGCACTTCCGCCAGCATCACGAACATCACCGTGAGCACCAGCAGCTTGCCCGACAGCCCGGTCATGGACAAGGCCCGCGGCACGCCGGAAAGGCCTTGAGGAGCTTTGAAATCGTGATCTTGCGTCATGCGCGCCGGGCCTGAATAATTCATCCAAACCGGGCCAGGAACCGGATCAGCCGGCCCAGCCAGGGATTGGTCATTTTATCATGATAAAAAGAGATTGCAGCCCTTTTGTTAACCTCCGAAAGGGTGGGATAGGGGGTTATCGCCGCCGTCATGGCCTTTATGTTCAGCCTGGCCGAGATTGCCAGCACCCAGGGCTGGATGATCTCGCCCGCCTCCGGCCCGGCAATGCCGGCCCCGAGAATGCGCCCGCGCCTTGTGGTGATGATTTTTACAAGCCCGGCCGTTTCGCGCATCGCGATGGCCCGGTCATTTTCCGCGAATGGCCAGCGCAGCACCTTGATGGTGTTGCCATGCGCTTTTCGCGCCGCTGCTTCCGTGAGCCCCACATGGGCCAGCTCCGGGTCGGTATAGGTTACCCAGGGAATGGCGGCATCCGAGATCCTGGCGGGCAGGCGGAACAAGATGGCGCGGATCACGATCCCGGCATGGTAATTGGCCACATGGGTAAACTGGAAATGCCCGGCCACGTCACCGATGGCGTAAACCCGCCGGTTGGAACTGCGCAGCCCCGCATCCACGGTTATGCCGCGCCGGTCATGGATGATCCCGGCGCGCTCCAGCCCGAGATTTTCCACATTGGGCGTGCGTCCCGCCGCCACCAGCAAATGCGAACCTTTTATGACAAGGGTTTTACCGCTTTCTTCAATGACAACCTGTATGTTATCCCCGGTTTTTTCCACCTTGATGATCTTCACGCCGCCGCGGATATCCACCCCCTCGGCCCTGATCTGCTCCAGCACGATAGCGCCCAGTTCCGGGTCGTCCTTGCCCAGCGGCGCGAACATCTCCAGCACCGTCACCCGGCTCCCCAGGCGCCGGTGCGCCTGCGCCATTTCCATGCCGATCGGCCCGCCGCCAATGACGATCAGGTGCTCCGGAAGGGCCTTGGCGTCAAACAGGGTTTCATTGGTGAGGAACGGAACGTTTTCCAGCCCCGCAATGGGCGGCGCTGCGGCGGATGATCCGGTGGCGATGACAAAACGGCGCGCCTTTACCTGGATATCGCCCGCCTGAACCGTATCGGCATCGATGAATGTTCCCGCCGCTTCGATAACCCGAACCCCCAGCCTGGTGAACCGCTCTACCGAATCATGGGGCGCAATCGCATTGATGACCGCGTGAACATGTTCATGCACCGCGGCAAAATCGATTCCAGGCTCCTGCGGGGCAATGCCAAAAGCGCCGCTGGCGCGCAGGACATGCGCCCGCCGGGCGGCGGCGATCAGGGCTTTTGAAGGCACGCAGCCGGTGTTCAGGCAATCCCCGCCCATCTTGTGCTTTTCGATCAGCACCACGTCAACGCCAAACCCGGCCGCCGCGGCTGCCACCGACAGCCCGCCGGACCCGCCCCCGATCACGCAAATATCCGGCCTGAGAATGGTGCTCATGTCGCCTCCTTTCCCCGGTCCCGGATTTTGCGTATAGCCACCGGCAAAATCGCCACTATCCCGAGCGCGGCAAAGGCGGCGATCAGTTGCGGGGTCAGCAGCGCCCCGGCATCCAGCGTGAAGGCGCAGCTTTTGCCCGCCACCGGACTGGCCAGACAGGCCTCGTAGGCGGCGCGCTGGGCGGCGATAATGCTGTCCAGCCCCGCCCCCAGAAAGCTGAACGCCAATGTGCCCGGAATAATCCCGATGAAGGTGCCGATTGTATAAATGCCCGGTGAAACCCCCAGAAGCGCCGGGGCAAGATTGACCAGCCAGAACGGAAAGGCCGGCACCAGGCGCAGGAACAACAGGTAGCTCAGGGCATTTTCATTAAACCCGTCACGCAATTTGCCCAGCCACGGCCCGGCCTTTTGGCCAAGGGTTTCGCCAAGCGCTGTCCTGGCCACCATGAAAATAATCACCGCGCCAAGAGTGGCGGCGAGGATCACCAGCGGACCGCTGACCATCCAGCCAAACAAGAACCCGCCCAGGATGGTGAGCAGCGCGCCGCCCGGCAGGGAAAGGGCGACCACGGCCACGTAAACAACGAAATAGATGCCCAGGGCATGAGCATAATGGGCTGTCACATAGGCCTTGAGCTGGTCCCGGTTTGCGGCGATATGCTCCAACGTGAGATAATGATGCCAGCCCATGGCAAACACGAAAACACACAGCCCCACGACCAGAACAAGCGGCAGCAGCCGCCGCCACAAAGGCGCAGGTGGTTTTGGCGGGCCGCTCATCTGCTAATCTCTCTTTGGTATCAATATGGCGCCTTTACAGGTCTCGGCATTGAATATCCTTACAAACTGAACCATACACGCCCGTAAGGGGAAGTAAACGCTTTGACACGCGCAATCACATCCGCGTTACCACAAGATTCATGGCCTTCGTATGGAACCACGCATTGACTTGGCCCCTTTATATGCGTATAAGCCCGCAAAATCCGGTTTTCGACCGGGGTGTTTTTTCGTGTCTGAATGCAGCCCTTTTTCAAGCGCACCAGACGACTGCCGGAGTAAGTCCTTTGAAACGTACATATCAGCCGAGTGTTCTCGTTCGCAAACGCCGCCACGGCTTCCGGGCGCGCAAAGCCACGACAGGTGGCCGCATCGTTCTTGCCCGCCGCCGGGCGCGTGGGCGCAAGCGTCTTTCCGCTTGATTCAAAGCTGCCCAGGGGGTAACTGCCCCGCAGCCCCGAGGGGGCAACATCAAGGCATGAAGCACCTGAAAAAACGCAAGGATTTCCTGGCTGCCGCAAGGGGCTGGAAATGGGTCATGCCGGGATTGGTGCTTCAGGCCAGGCAAAACCGTGATGCGGCCCATGCGGAACCGCGCGTGGGGTTCACCGCATCTCGCCGGGTTGGTGGTGCGGTGGCGCGCAATCGGGCCAAGCGGCGCTTGCGCGAGGTGGCGCGGGCCGAACTTGCCGGTCGCGCACGAGAAGGTTTTGACTATGTCGTGATTGCCCGTAAAGCGGCGTTGATGCGCCCCTATGGTGATCTGCTGGACGATTTGAAAACTGCGGTTGCGCGCCTGCATGCAAAAGCGCGCAGGAATTGAATGGACGAACACAAAAGCGGCATTCTTTTTTAAACGGCTTTTTCATATAAGCCATGAAAACAATTGACGAGGCTTGAGCGTTCATGGGCGAGAACAAAAATTTCTTTCTGGCAATCGCATTATCAATGATCGTGTTGATCGGCTGGCAATACCTGGTCGGCGTGCCCTCGGTGCAGCAAAAACAGGATCGCCAGCAAAAGGTTACCCAGCAAGCTGCCGGGACATCCGGCTCCAAGGTTCCGGTTCCCGCTTCGGGGCCCCAGTCTCCCGCAGCCCCGGGGGCAAGCCCGGCCGGTCCAGCGGTTGGAAAAGCCGCCGCCACTGTCCTGACCCGTGAAGCGGCTCTTGCCAAGTCCAGGCGCATTGCAATCAAAACCGATACGGTCCAGGGGTCGATTTCACTGCAAGGCGGGCGCATTGATGATCTGAAGCTGCTCAAGTATCACGAGACCATCAAGAAGGACTCGCCCAATATCATCCTGCTTTCGCCCTCGGGCGCCAAGAATGCCTATTATATCGAACATGGCTGGACGGCAGCCCCTGACGCCAAGCTCAAGCTTCCCACCTCTGAAACCACCTGGAGTGTTGAAGGCGCGGCCACACTGACGCCGGACACCCCGGTCACACTGAAATGGGATAATGGCGAAGGCCTGATTTTCCGCCGCACCTTGTCCATTGACAAGGAATACATGATTAAGATCCGCCAGGATATCGAGAACAAGACCACCAATGCCATCACCCTTTACCCCTATGCGCTGATCTCGCGCCACGGCATGCCCAAAACCCAGGCTTTTTATATCCTGCATGAAGGCCTGATCGGTTTTCTGGGCGATGAAGGGCTGGAAGAAATCACCTACAAGGACATCAAGGACGATGTCTCGAAAACCATTTCCGCCACCAGCGGCTGGATCGGGATTACCGATAAATACTGGGCAACCGCGATCATCCCGGATCAAAAAACCCCGTACAAGGCGCGCTTTAGCGAAAATGCCAATGTGCCCGAAGACATCTTTCAGACCGATTACCTTTTGAACGGGGTTGATGTTCCCGCGGGCGGCAGCGCCAGCGTAAACGCCAGGGTTTTTGCCGGCGCCAAGAAGGTCTCGGTCATTGACGGTTACCAGGAAAAGGAAAATATCCGCAGCTTCGAGCTCCTGATCGACTGGGGCCTGTTCCACTTCTTCACCAAGCCGTTGTTCTTCGTGATCGAGTTTTTCTACAACCTGCTGGGCAATTTCGGGGTTGCCATTCTGGCCGTCACCGTCCTTATCAAGGCACTGTTTTTCCCGTTGGCGAACAAGTCCTATGTCTCCATGGGCAAGATGAAAAAACTGCAACCGGAGATCGCCAAGCTCAAGGAGCGTTACCCGGACGACAAGGTCAAGCAACAACAGGCCCAGATGGAACTGTTCAAGAAGAACAAGGTCAACCCCATGTCGGGCTGCCTGCCCATGCTGATCCAGATCCCGGTGTTTTTCTCGCTCTACAAGGTGCTGTTTGTCACCATTGAAATGCGTCATGCGCCTTTCTTTGGCTGGATTCACGATCTTGCGGCCCCTGATCCGACCAATATTTTTACCCTGTTCGGCATGATCCCGTGGGATCCTCCGTCCATGCTCACCCTGGGGATCTGGCCGCTGATTATGGGCATTACCATGTTCATCCAGATGCAGCTCAACCCGGCCCCCGCAGACGCCATGCAGCAGAAGATCTTCATGTGGATGCCGGTGGTCTTTACCTTCATGCTGGCCTCTTTCCCCGCCGGCCTGGTGATCTACTGGGCGTGGAACAATATTCTCTCCACCATCCAGCAGGGCGTCATCATGCATCGCCAGGGGGTCAAGGTCGAATTGCTGGAGAACCTGATGCGGATATTCGGCCGGGGCAAGGCCAGGGAAAAAGAGTAACAATACCACCTGCGCGCAGGCCTAAGCGTTAGATTAACCTGCGCTCAAGTGGATTTTGTTGAACGCAGGTAAGTTGACCGACATCAAGGA
>CAZHLV010000030.1:0-13285 GCA_964533415.1 uncultured Hyphomicrobiales bacterium | reverse complement strand
TGGCAAGATCGATGCCTATTTCTGGCTGGTTGGTCATCCTTCCGCCCTGACGCAGGAGTCCATTGCCTCTTGCGCGTCCCATCTGGTGAATGCGACTTCGCCTGAAATCGACAAGCTGATTGCCGATAATCCCTATTATCGCAAGGCCACCATTCCGGCGAATATGTACAACAATAAAGAGGACATCACGACCTTTGGCGTGGGCGCGACCTTTGTGACCAGCGCTGATGTGCCTGAAGATGTTGTCTATGTCGTGGTCAAGTCCGTGTTCGAGAATATCGACCAGTTCCGCAAACTGCATCCGGCGTTCCGTCACCTTGATCCCAAGGCGATGATTAAGGACAGCCTTTCGGCTCCGTTGCATGCCGGTGCGGCCAAATACTACAAGGAAAAAGGCTGGATGTAATCCAGACCTTGCAAGCGGGGAGGCCTTCGAGCCTTCCCGCTTTTTTTTATCCAAATTCACCCCAATAAGGTGCAGGGCCGGCGGGTAACACGCGTTCAACAAGAAAAGCCCTGACATAAGAGCAAGGGGATATAAACAGGCAACACCGAAGGCAACAAGGTGTTCACGGGAGTGAAAAAATGGCTGACAACCAAGAAATGTCAAAAGCTGACGAACTCGTCGCCGAGGTTGAATCCGGGGCGCGAAATCCACAGGGGTGGCAAAGAAGCTTGATACCGGTCATATGTTTGACCTGGGCGCTGTATCAGCTCTATATCGCATCGCCGCTTCCTTCCTTGCTGACTGAAATGACAAGAATTGATTTCTTCTTGTTTATCGGGAACCTGTCCATTTCACGCAAGATTCACCTGATGTTTGCGCTGGTCTTGTCAACCATGGCCTTTCCTCTGTTCAAGTCGAGCGCTCGCGACCGGATCCCGTGGTATGACTGGATCATGATCGTGCTGGGGTCGGGCGCCATTCTTTACATGGTGACCATGGATTCCAATATTGCCGATCGGGCAGGTGATTTTGTCCATCCCAATATTCCCATTGACATGACCGTGGCGGTTATCGGCATGTTTATCCTGACCTGGGCGGTTTACCGCTCGCTGGGCCTGCCGCTGGTGGTGGTGGCCGGAGTTCTGGCCGCTTATGTCTTCGTTGGCGGCGGTAACTGGGGCGGGGCTTCGTTCATCAAGGGCACATGGCATTTCTGGATGCAGGAAGAAGGCGTGTTCGGCAAGCCCCTGGCGGTGTCCACCCAGATGATTTTCCTGTTTGTGCTGTTTGGCGCGGTTCTGGAAAAGGCCGGGGCGGGGGGCTATTTCATCAAGATCGCCTTTGCGCTTTTAGGCCATTTTCGCGGCGGTCCCGCCAAGGCGGCGGTGATTGCCTCGGCCCTGAGCGGGCTGTATTCGGGTTCATCCATCGCCAATACGGTGACGACGGGCACCTTTACCATCCCGCTGATGAAACGAACCGGGCTGACGCCGGAAAAGGCAGGGGCGGTGGAAGTGGCCTCTTCAACCAATGGCCAGTTGATGCCCCCGGTTATGGGCGCGGCGGCGTTTCTGATCGCGGAGTTTACCGGTGTTGAATATACAACGCTTCTCAAGCATGCCCTGATCCCGGCGATCGTCAGCTATATCGCGCTGGTGTATATCGTCCACCTGGAAGCCTGCAAGCTTGACCTGAAAGGTCTGCCCAAGCCTCCTTCCTCGGTAACCTTCATTCGCAAGATGATCGGTTTCCTGAGCGGCTTTATCGGGATTTCGCTCCTGTTTATAGCGGTTTACTATACGCTCGGTTTCGTCAAGGTGGCTTATCCGGGGATCTCTATGTATGTGGTCATGGGGATAGCCTTTGTTGCCTACATGGTCCTGGCTTATCTGGCCTCGCGGCACCCTGATCTGGAAGTTGATGATCCCGATGCGCCGATCCTGGAACTGCCCAAGGCGGGTGCAACGGCCATAACGGGGCTGTATTATATTCTCCCCATCATTATCCTGCTGTGGTGTATTCTTCCCACGCCGGACCGGCTCTCACCGGCCCTGTCGGCATTTTATGCCTGTCTGGCGATGATTTTCATCGCCGTGACCCAGCATTTTGTCAAGGGGATTTTCCGCGGCGATCATCACCTCGTGAACGATTTTACCCGGGGTATTGAAAATGTCGTGGAAGGCATGGTTGCCGGTGCCCGCAACATGATCTCGATTGGTATCGCCACGGCGGCGGCCGGTGTTATCGTTGGCGCGATTTCCCTGACCGGCGCACATGCCATGGTTGGCGAGGTGGTTGAATTCCTTTCCGGCGGCAATCTGATTATCATGCTGGTTCTGGTGGCGATCATGTCCCTTATCCTGGGGATGGGCCTGCCGACCACGGCAAATTACCTGGTGGTTTCCTCCCTGATGGCCCCGGTCATCATGATGCTGGCGGCCAAGTCGGGACTGATTCTGCCTCTGGTTGCGGTGCATCTGTTCGTGTTCTACTTCGGCATTCTGGCGGATGATACCCCGCCGGTGGGGCTGGCGGCCTATGCGGCGGCGGCGATCTCGAAGGGCGACCCGATCAAGACCGGCTTGCAGGGTTTTGCCTATGATATCCGCACGGCGCTGCTGCCCTTCCTGTTCCTGTTCAACACGGATCTGTTGCTGATTAACGTGGGGCCGTATCAGGCGATACTGGTGTTTGTCATCGCAACGATTGCCATGATGCTGTTTGCTTCGGCAACGCAGGGGTGGTTCTTCACCAAGAACAAGATGTGGGAATCCGCGGCCCTGTTGCTGATTGCCTTTACCCTGTTCCGGCCCGGTTTCTGGCTGGACCAGGTCAAGCCGCCTTTCGAGGTGCGGCCCGGATCCGAGGCCCTGGCCCTGGCGGCGGCGGCGCCAGATGGCGGTACGCTGCGAATTCGGATTACCGGTCCTGATTTTGATGACCCCGACGAGATAAACTATACCAGCCTCATCCTGAAACTGGGCAAGGCTGGTGATGGGGAAACCCGGTTTACCCAGGGTGGTCTCATGGTCATGGAAGATAATGGCAAGGTGATCGTTGATGGTTTGACCTGGGATTCCAAGCTCAAGCATCTCGACAAGCTGTTTACCATGGGCGATCCCGACAAGCCGCTTTATATTGATGAGGTTCTGGTGAAGAACGAACGGATGCGGAAGGAAGTCTTCTATATTCCGGCGCTCTTGCTGCTTGGGTTTATCATCATGATCCAGAGGCGGCGTCATCGCACCTACCGGCCCGACAGTGAAGCGGCTGAAGCCTAGGACAAGGAGATTTACGCATGTATACATCCATACTTTTGCCGATCGACACCGGGCATGAATCTTCCTGGGAAAAGGCAGGTCCCGTGGCGGTGCGGATCGCTCGGGAGGAGGGTGCCAAAATTCACGTCATGACCGTGATCCCGGATTTTGGCATGTCCGTGGTTGGCAGCTTTTTCCCCAGTAATTTTGCCGATGATGCCCTGAAGGCAGCGGAAGCGGAACTGGAGAAGATTGCCGCTGGCATTGTCCCGCAAGATCTGCTTGATGGGACTTCCACGGTATCGGGGACAATCTACAAGCGCATTCTGGTCAAGGCCGAAGAGCTTGGCGCGGACCTCATCGTGCTGGCTTCTCACCGGCCGGAAAAGGCGGATTACCTGCTGGGGCCAAATGCCGCCCGGGTGGTGCGCCATGCCAATTGTTCGGTGTTTGTGGTGCGCTGAGCTCATATATACCGCGTAACAGATCAGCGGAGCGGCCCTTGGTGACAACCATGGGCCGCTCCGTTTTTTATACCCGGCCCTTGCTTTTACAAACTTCAGAAAAATCAAACTTCAACTTCCATTTATCTCGTTTTCCAATGAGAATGGATAGGTGTAAACATGCCTTGCGGAGTTGATATGATGAGCGTTGAAGAAAATCCGGGCCCGCTCAGGGGTCTTCGTGTGCTGGATCTGAGCCGGATTCTGGCCGGGCCGACGCTGTCTCAAAACCTGGGGGATCTGGGCGCGGATGTGCTCAAGATCGAGCGCCCCGGCGCAGGTGATGATACCCGTAAATGGGGACCGCCCTATCTTGATAATCGCGAAGGGGGGCAAAGTGGCTGGTCGGCCTATTACCTGTGCGCCAATCGCAACAAGCGTTCGGTGGCGGTTGATATCTCCAGGCCCGAGGGGCAAAGGCTCATTCATGCGCTGGCGCAAAAAGCGGATGTCCTGATTGAAAATTTCAAGGTCGGGGGGCTGGAGAAATACGGTCTTGATTATGATGCGATAAGTCAATCCAACCGGGGGCTGATTTATTGTTCCATCACGGGTTTTGGACAGACCGGACCGCTCAGGCAAAAACCGGGTTATGATGCCATGATCCAGGCCATGGGCGGGATTATGAGCATTACCGGTCCGGCGGATGGCGAGCCGATGAAGGTGGGGGTTGGCATTGCCGACGTGATGTGCGGCATGTATGCCGGCATGGCGGTTCTGGCGGCATTGCATCACCGGGAGCGGACCGGTGAGGGGCAATATATCGACATGAGCCTGTTTGACAGCCAGGTGGCCTGGCTGATTAACGAGGGGCTGAATTACCTGACTTCCGGCGAGGTGCCGCAAAGGCGCGGCACGGCGCATCCCAATATCGTGCCCTATCAGGTGTTTCCAACCGCCGATGGCTATTTCATGCTGGCGGTGGGTAATGACGGGCAGTTTGCCCGGTTTTGCGCCCTTGCGGGGATGGAGGATGCGGCGAGGGATGAGCGTTTCGCCACCAATCCGGCGCGGGTGAAAAACCGCGAGGCGCTGGTCCGGCTGATCCGTGCGCAGACGCTCGGGCAGACAACGGCGTTCTGGATAGACGAACTTGGCAAGGTGAATGTGCCCTGCGGGCCGATTAATGATATCGGGCAGGTGCTTGAGAGTGAGCAGGCGCAGCTGCGCGGTATGCGGATTCGCATGGAGGACAGCCGGGCGGCGGGCGGCGGCGCCGAACTGATTGGCAATCCGATGAAACTTTCAAAAACGCCGGTCAGCTATCGCCGGTTTCCACCAAGACTTGGCGAGCATACGCGGCAGGTTCTGGCGAACGATCTGGGACTGAACGATGAGCAGATTCAGGGGCTTGTAGAAAACGGCATTATCGCCGAGGCGCAGTAGAACGGGAAAAAACACCATGTTTGAGCTAAACGAAACCCAGCGGGCTATCCAGCATACGGCGAGGCAACTGGCGGAAAAGGAGTTTCAGCCCAAAGCCGCCGCGATCGACAAATCCGAAAGTTACCCCTGGGAAAATGTCAAAACGCTCACTAAAGCCGGGTTCATGGGGATGAGCGTGCCGGAAGAATATGGCGGGCCGGGGCTTTCCTATTTTGACGTGGTGCTGGTTGTCGAGGAGATTGCCAAGGTCTGCGGGGTCACCGCGCGGATCGTGGTCGAAGGCAATATGGGCGCCATCGGCGCGATCATGAAATATGGCTCTGAAGCGCAAAAGCAGATGGCGGCAAAACTGGTGCTTTCGGGCGACAAGCCGGCGATCTGCATCACCGAGCCGGGGGCTGGTTCCGCCGCTTCGATGATGAGCACGCGGGCCGATAAAAAGGGCGATAGATGGATATTGAACGGCACCAAGCACTGGATCACCGGCGGCGGGGTTTCAAGGTTGCACCTGATCTTTGCCCGCGCCTTTGATGAAGGCGGCGCGGAGCTGGGAATTGCCGGTTTTCTTGCGGTTCGTGACCCGGATGACGGCTCTCCCAAGGGGCTGGTGATCGGCTCGCGCGAGCCGGCCATGGGGCTGCGCGGGATCCCGGAAATGGAGATCCATTTCGAGGATCTTGAAGTGGGCGAGGACATGGTGATCGTGCCGCCCAAGGGCATGGCGCGCGGCTTTGCCGGTTTGATGAATGCCTATAATGGCCAGCGGGTGGGGGCTGGAACCGTGGCGCTTGGCATCGCGCAGGGGGCCTATGAGCTGGCGCTTGAGTATATCCAGAACCGCGAGCAGTTCGGGCGGCCGGTTTGCGAGTTTCAGGGGCTGCAATGGATGATTGCCGATATGGCAACGGCGCTGGATGCGGCGCGGCTGATGCTGTGGCGGGCGGCGAAGGGAGCGCAAAAGACCGGGTTCCCCGATATCGCGCAGGCCGCGCAGGCAAAAATCCTGGCCTCGGAAACGGCGATCAGGGTTACCAATGATGCCTTGCAGCTTTTTGGCGCGGCGGGATATTCGCGCAACCTGCCCCTTGAGCGCATGGTGCGCGATGCGCGCATGTTCACGATTGGCGGCGGTACGGCGCAAATCCTGCGCACGGTTCTGGCCGCGCAGCTTTTGGGCCGCAAGCTGCCGCAGACCCGGGATGGATACGTTAAGTAAAGTCTGGAAAAAACGTTATGACGAGTACAGTTGATGTCATTGCCCAGCGTCTTTATGTCGCCGGGTGCCGCCATGCCTTTGGCATTCCGGGCGGTGAGGTACTGGCGATCATGGAGGCGCTGGAGCGGGCCGGGATCGCGTTTCACCTGACCAAGCATGAAAACGCTGCTGGCTTCATGGCGGAAGGAACGTATCATGCCAGTAGCGCGCCGGGCATATTGCTGGCCACGCTGGGGCCGGGGGTGGCCAATGCGCTCAATGTGGTGGCCAATGCCGAGCAGGACCGGGTGCCGCTGATCGTGCTGACCGGCTGCATCGATCCCGGGGACCGGCTCAATTTCACGCACCAGGTTTTCGACCATGCCAGGGTCTTTGAACCGGTCACCAAGGCGAGCTTTACCGCCGTTGCCGGGGCCAGCGACATCATGATCGACAAGGCGGTGAATATCGCCATGGAGGGGCGCTGCGGCCCGGTGCATATCGATGTGCCGATCTCGGTGGCGACACAGGCGCATCCACCTTCAAAAGGCGTGATCCAGGAACCTTCTTGCCCGGTTGCCCCGGCTGAGGGTGAAGCCCTGGAGCGGTCCCGCGAGATGCTGCGAAAAGCCTCAAGACCGGTAATCATGGCGGGACTTGATGTGCTTTATGAGGACGGTGCGGCTGATGCCTTGCGGGAGTTTGCAACGGAGTTGAAAATCCCGGTGCTGACCACCTACAAGGCCAAGGGGGTCATGCCGGAAGACCATCCGCTCTCGCTTGGCGGGCATGGGCTTTCGCCGCTTTCGGATACCTATGTTCTGCCGTTCCTGAAAAAGGCGGATTTTATCCTCGCCCTTGGTTACGACCCGATCGAGATGCGGGCGGGATGGATCAATCCATGGGACCCGGCGAAGGCGGTCG
Organism: uncultured Hyphomicrobiales bacterium; assembly: GCA_964533415.1. Classification (GTDB taxonomy): domain Bacteria; phylum Pseudomonadota; class Alphaproteobacteria; order Rhizobiales; family BM303; genus BM303. The sequence continues at coordinate 6,070 of CAZHLV010000030.1, read as the reverse complement.
AGTTCTCGGCGGTGCGCAACTCCCATTATGTGCACCAGGCGGAGCTGTCCTTTGTCTGTTCGGTGGCGGGCGGGCTGGACGCCATCTCGCGGGCGGGCCGGTTGAAACCGGCGGCGTCATGGCCGGATGGCGAAATTGCCCGGCTCAAGGCCGATCTGGAGGCCGCCTTTTCAACCAATGAAGAGTGGAATGTCACGGCGGCGATTGCCGCGATTGCCCGCAATGTGCCGGAAGATGTCCTGGCCAGCGCCGATACCGGGGCGCACCGGATATTGCTTTCGCAAATGTGGTCCTGCGCGGCCCCGCGGGCGATGATCCAGTCCACCGGGCTTTGCACCATGGGCTGCGCCCTGCCGCTGGCCATGGGGCACAAGCTGGCGGCGCCGGAGCGGCCGGTGATCGCCTTTACCGGCGATGCGGGGCTGGAGATGGTGCTGGGAGAGCTGGCGACGTTGCGGGACTTGAAGCAGCAGGTGGTGATCGTGGTATTTGTCGATGCCTCGCTGGCGCTGATCGAGCTGAAACAGCGCGGCATGGGCCGGGACAATCGGGGGGTTGATTTCGGGCATACCGATTTTGCCGGGATTGCCCGGCTGATGGGCGGCGAGGGGCGGATTGCGGGGGATGTCGCAACCCTGGAACACGAGATTCGCGAAGCCTTCAGGCGCGACAATTTCACCCTCATCGAGGTTCCCATTGGGCGCAAGGCCTATGACGGGCGGTTCTGAGCATGTTGAAGGGCGCGCTAGGTATCGTGGATTGGGGCATTGGCGGGCTTGGTGTTTACCGCGAGGTCAAGGCGCGCGCGGATATTCCGGTTGTGTATTTTTCCGACCAGGGGTTTACACCCTATGGAAAGACTCCCGGGGCCGTGCTCGGGGACAGGCTGGACCAGATTTTCCGGTTTTTGTTCGCGCAAGGGGCTGCTCATGTCGCCATTGCCTGCAACGCGGCCAGCGCGGCGCATCCGGGCGGTGAGAGAATCAGCCGCATCATTCCGTTCGGGGCGGCCATGCTCAAGGCCGGGGGCTGGGCGCATGTGGGGCTGATTGCCGGGCGGGCCACGGTCCTCTCCCGGGTTTACCGGCGGGAGATGGCGCCGTTTGCCCTTGATCTGAAACAGCGCGTTGCCCAGCCGCTTTCGGCCCATGTCGAGGCGGGAAACCTTGACGGGGCGGATCTGCACCGTGATTTGCGCGTTATCCTGAAACCGCTTTATGATTGCGAGGCCATTCTTCTGGCCTGTACCCATTACCCGGTAATCCGCCAGCAGATCGCCCGCCATGTCAATCCCGGTTGCCGGTTGCTGGACCCGGCGGCGGCCATGGCCGGCTGGTTGGTTGACCATGCCGGACTTGGGGCGGCTTGTGGTGAAGACCGATTTTTTACCTCAGGTGATGCGGCTGAATTCAGGGAACACGCAAAACTTGCCTTTGAAGTTGAGATAGAGACAGTCAGGAAGGTTGTTATTTAGATGAAGAGCTTCCGGTGAAGATTGTTTTGCTGTAAAGCGAGGGGAGGTGATTTCAGGTAAGGGTTGACATGGAAACAATAAAACTGAACGTGAACGGGATGAGTTGCGGCGGGTGTTCTTCGCGGCTCAGGAAAGTTCTTGAAAAACAAGACGGGGTTGCTTCGGCCTCAGCCTCGCATGAAGATAATACATGCGTGATTGAATTTGATCCGGGCAGGATTGGCAAGGACAAGCTGGTTGCCGTGATTGAAGGTGCGAATTTTACGGTGGAGGGGTAGGCCCATGGCTTATGATGATAGCAATATTTTTGCCAAAATCCTGCGTGGCGAGATGCCATGCAACAAGGTTTACGAGGATGACAAGGTTCTGGCCTTTCTCGATATCATGCCGCGTTCGCCCGGCCATACGCTGGTAATCCCGAAGGCCAGGGCGGTCAACATGCTGGATATCGAGCCGGATGACCTGTGCGATCTCATGCGCGGTGTGCGCAAGCTGGCCCCGGTCATCAAGCGGGCGATGGGGGCGGACGGGCTGCTGATCCAGCAGTTCAACGAGGCGGCGGCGGGGCAGATGGTGTTCCATATCCATTTTCATATCGTGCCACGCTTTGAAGGAGAATCCCTGAAGCATTGTGCTTCGGAGATGGAAGATGCGGATGTTCTGGCCGCCAATGCCGCCAGGATTATAGAGGTGCTGGAAGCTACATAAAACGCTGGGCCAGCAGGAAGCCGGCCACGGCGCTCATCATGGCCAGCCCAAGATTGCGGCGGCTCAGCCAGAAAACGCCGATGCCTGCCGCCATGCCCAGCAGGCGGCTTGTCAGGGCGGTGTCGGCCAGTGCGCCGGCGGGGGAAATCAGGATACGGGCCACCAGCGCAGCAATGAGGGCGGTGGCCACCGCGTTGACCCATCTCAAGACGGGCGAGTCTTCATCGAGGCGGGCGGCGAAAATCACCCCGAAGAAACGCCAGATATAATTGGGCAGGGTTCCAGCGGCAATAATCAGGAGATAAACGGTCAGATTATGGCTCATTTTCTGGCCTTTCCGGCTTTCCGGCCAATGAAAAAGGCCAGTGTTCCACCAAGCAGCCCGGCGATGAGCATGTCAAAGCCCGGTGCTATGTAATAGGCGAGCGGGCCCATGATTGCGCCGAACAGTATGGCGATCCGGTCTGTCTTGTGCCGGGCCCCGGCAATCAGGGAGATGAAGAAGAAGGCGGGGGTGAGGAAAATCAGCCCGGCGGCGGCAAGGGGGGGAAGCTCGTGCACCAGGTAGTAACCGGTGGCGGTGAGCCCCAGCATGGTTGAAAACAGCGTGACCGAAACCCCCAGGATAAACGGCATGCGCCGGGCCCGGTCAAGATGGTCAAAATGGATAAAGGCAAGGATCCACACGGTTGCGGCAATAAAATGCGCGGCGATGAATTCCAGCAAGCGGTGGGGCTTGCTCATCCGTACCCGTGGCAGAAGGCCGACCACCATGGGCATCAGCCGTACGGCGGTAAGCGAGACGGCAAGGGCGATGGCAAAGAGTGGTGCGCCCTGCTTGTAAAGCTGCACGAACAGGACCTGCGCGGGAAGCGCCCACATGGTGAAGGTCATGAACAGCCCGTGTCCCAGGTCAAGCCCGGAGCCGCCCACCAGAGCGCCAAAGCCGATGAAAGACCCGGACATGACCAGTCCGGGAACGCCAAAGGCGGTTTTCATGCCGATCCGGAAACCGGACCAGTCGAGCGGGCGATCGGGGTTGTTGCGCGGGTCAGGCGTATTCATGGCTTTTGGCATTTATGATGCGGATACAGGTGTAGATGCTCAGGAGACCAAAGATAACCTCGCCGCAGGCAAGCCCCAGGAAAACCCCCTTGGCGCCAAATTGCATGGCCCCGAGGGAGACAAACGGGATGGTGCCCAAGGTAGCCTTGCCCCAGTTGAAGGCGGTGGACAGGCGCGGATGGCCCAGATTGTTATAAACCGCGTTGGCGGCGAACATGGCGCCGTCAAAGACAAAGAACCCGGCCAGCCATGTGAAGAAAAAGGCCGCCAGCGCCGCGCCTTCGCCGGTGATGTGAAAGGCGGTGATGATCTGGCCCTGAAACAGGAAAATCAGCAGGGCGGCGCAGGCCACGTAGATCCCCACGAAGATAAGCGAATCGCGGAATGTGCGGCGCACGCGGTCAAAACGGCCAGCGCCGAAATTCTGGCCGATAATGGGCCCGATTGCACCGGACAAGGCAAACAGGGCAAAAAAGGCCACCGGCACAATGCGCCATAAAACGGCTGCGCCGGACATGATGTTATCGCCAAAAGGGGCAAGCGAGGCGGTGACATAGGCATGGCCCACCGGGGTGGCTATATTGGTGAGAATGGCGGGCAGGGCAATGCCGAAATAGGCGGGCATTTGCCGACGCAAATGGCGCCTTGACGGCAGGGTCAAAAAGCCGTGCTGGTGGTGCAGCCAGTGCAAGGCCATGGCGGCCATGGTGAAACGGGCGCAGACAGAGGCCAGTGCGGCCCCTTCAATGCCCAGGTCAAGGGCGAATATGAACACCGGATCAAGCGCGGCGTTAACGATGCTGCCCGACAGCATGGCCAGCGCCGAGCGTTTGCCATCGCCAATGGCCCGCAAGGCCGCCCCGGCCGACATGCCGATGGAGAGCAGGGGCATCGAGGGGAGAAGAATCCGCAGATACGCGGAAGCGGCGTCGTGGGCCTCGCCGTGGGCTCCTAAAAGGGTGAGCAGTTGCGGGATGAAAAGCCAGACAAACAGCGAGAGGCCACCGGTCACCAGCGCGCCATAAATGAACACATTCATGGTGAAGCGGCGCGCCTCGTCTTCATTGCCCATGCCGACCTGGCGGGCCACCAGCGCCCCCATGGCGATGGCGGAACCGATGCAGATGGAGAGGGTGAAAAACAAGACCGGCCCGGCAAAGCCCATGGCGGCGGTGATCTCGGGCTTTTTCAGCAGGCTGAGGAAAAATATATCGGCCAGATCCACCAGGAAGATTGCCATCAATCCGGCGCCCATGGCTGCCGTCATGGCCAGGATGTGACGCATGGTCGAGCCGGTTACGAACCGGGCCTTGCCGGATGGGGGTTGCATGGGGGGTGAAACTTTCCGCTAGTGGTGAAAACCGGGCGAGCTTAGAACGCTTCGCGAGATGTCGCAACCGGTCTTTCCGGGGCGGGGGCTGGCAAATATGTCTTCGCGCAAGGCATTGCAATCTGGTAGTCTTACCCGGGAAAGACACTCTCTTTTTCAAGTTTTTCAGGTTTTCAATCATGGCACAAACGCCGGGCGCCTTGTATTTCTCCCATATGCGGGATGGACCGCTGATCCGTATACGCTTGCCCGGTGGGCGGGTGAGTTCGGGTCAATTGCGCGTTGTTGCTTCTCTTGCGGGACGGTTTGGAAATGGACGGATTGACCTGACCAACCTGGCCAATCTGCAAGTGCGGGGGCTGAAATCAGTCCAGCCTGCTCAATTAAAAGCGATGCTCAAGGCGGCGGATTTGTTGCCGCGCGCAGCTTGGGCTGACCGGTTTCGCAATATCCAGGCCGATCCGTTGACGGGGCTGGTCGAAGATGAGTTGATTGATGCGGGGCCGGTTATAGCTTCTCTTGATGAGGCGCTGCAAAATACACCGGTTCTCAAAGCCTGTTATAACAAGTTTTCCTACGTGGTGGATGGCGGCGGGCCCTCGCATATCCGGGCCCTGCCTCATGATGTGGGGCTGGTTGCGGAGCGGGGCAGGCCGGGCCTTTGGTGGCGGCTTTACCTCGCCGGTGTTCCAACACCGTTTTGCGCCCGGCCCGGATCCGGGGATGCGCCTGCGCTGGCCATTGCGGCGGCGCGCATGGCGTTGCAATTTCCAGACAGGTCGGATTCGCTTTTTGCCCGGAGGTTGAAGCAGGTTGGCTTTGCTCCGCAAGGAGGCGGGGTTTCGGCCTTGGCGCGTGCAGTTCTGGCGCTTTCAGGCCAGCAGGAAAACCGTATTCGCCGCTTGGTAAAGCATGTTTCTCTTGAGGATATGGTTGCCCGGCTTCCAGCTTTTCTTGCTACTCCTTGTGAGCAAGTGAAAGTGTTGCCCAAGACCTTGCCGAAGCTGGCCCCTTCTATTGGCGTTTTGGCGCAAGGGGGCGGTGAGTTGAAACTGTGCGGGTTTGGTGTGCCGCTCGGGCGGCTGGAAGTGAAAAGCCTTGAGTTGATCGCGCAACTGGCGGAGGAGTTCGGGCGCGGGAAATTGCGGTTTGCGCCCTGGCACGTGGTCTTTATCCCCCATGTAAAGGCGCAGGATGCAAAAAGGCTTTTGCGAAAGGCGCGTGAATCTGGATTCATCACGGATGAGTCGTTCCTGCATGTGGATGTTTCGGCCTGTTCGGGCCGTGAAGGCTGCCGGGGGGCCAGGCTGGCAACGCCGGATCATGCGTTCAAGGTTATGCAGGCTTTTGCCGGGCAGGGGGATTCAGAGTGCTTTGCGCCCTTGAGCATACATGTTTCAGGCTGCCCCAAGGGCTGCGCGCACCGGGCGCCAAGCGATATTCTGGCGCTGGAGCGTGAAGATGCTTCCGGGTATTATGTCTATGAGCGCTCA
>CAZHLV010000029.1:0-27216 GCA_964533415.1 uncultured Hyphomicrobiales bacterium | reverse complement strand
TCCCAACCCGCCTTTACGGCGGGTTTTTTTATGGGTGCAGCCAACCCTGAATTACAAAACAGATCAACACCAAGGAGACCCAATCCATGACTGCGCAAAAGGGTAAGGATTTATTGCTGAAAATGGATACCAGCGGCGCTGGAACCTTTTCTACCATGGCGGGGCTGCGCGCCCAGCGCATTGCGTTCAATGCCCAGAGCGTTGATGTCACCAACGCCGAATCGGCGCAGGGCTGGCGCGAGCTGCTGGCCGGGGCCGGGGTAAAATCGGCCAGCATCAACGGTTCGGGCATTTTCAAGGATGCCAGCGCCGACGAGACCGTGCGCGATCTGTTTTTCAACGCCCATATCCGCGACTGGCAGGTGATTATTCCCGATTTCGGCGTCATTGAAGGCGCTTTCCAGATCACCGCGCTGGAATATGCCGGCGAATATAACGGCGAGGTCAAGTTCGAGATCGCGCTGGAATCGGCCGGTCAGCTCACCTTCACGGGAGCTTGAGGATAATGGCAAACGCACATCGCGGTGAAATCGAGGCCGTGCTTGACGGTAAGCCGCTCACCCTTTGCCTCACCCTCGGCGCCCTGGCCGAGCTGGAACACGCCTTTGGCGGTGAGGACATGCTGGCCATTGCCGAGCGTTTCGAGAGCGGGCGCATAAAGGCGAAAGACGCCATCCGCGTGATCGGCGCCGCGCTGCGCGGTTCGGGCCATGAGATCTCGGATAAAGAAGTTGCCAATATGAGCATCGAGGGCGGCGCGGCGGGCTATGTGCGCACGGTCGCCCGGCTCTTGAACGCCACCTTCAGCGATCCTGGCCCGGCAGAACATTGAGCCCCAAACCCCGTTTTCCCTGGGCTGAACTGATGAATCTGGGGCTTGGCCGCCTGCGCCTTGCCCCGGATGCCTTCTGGTCCATGACCCCGCGCGAATTACATGCTGCAGCGCGCGGGATCGCGGGCCGGCCCGCCTCGCTGCCTCCCCCGGCGAGGCGGGATCTGCAAACCCTGATGCAGCGCTACCCCGACAAAGACAAAACCGGAGACGATCATGCCTGAAGACACCGATCCCCTTGTCGTTACCATAGATGCCGATATCTCCAGCCTGCGGCGTGAACTCGACACGGCCACTCGCATGGGGCGCTCTTTTGGCTCGGCGATTACCCGCGCCTTTGAATCCGCCGCCATCAAGGGGCGCTCCCTGGGTGATGTCCTGCGCTCGCTCGCTGCCTCGCTTGCCTCAACGGCCCTGCGTGCCGGGATGAAGCCGCTGGAAAACATGCTTGGCAATGCGTTTGGCTCGTTATTCTCTGGCCTGACTTCAACCAGGCTCACCCCCTTTGCCGATGGCGGCGTGGTTAACTCCCCGGTTCTTTTTCCCCTTGGCGGCGGGCAAAGCGGGGTGATGGGCGAGGCGGGCGCGGAAGCCATCATGCCGCTCGCCAGGGGGAGTGATGGCAAGCTGGGTGTGCGCATGGATGAAAGAGCCGCCGGCATGACCATAAATTTCAATGTTCAGGCCAGTGACGCCGGGAGCTTCCTGCGTTCAGAATCGCAAATTTCCGCCATGTTGGCCCGGGCGACAAGGCGCGGCGCAAGGAACCTGTAAATGGCCTTTCATGAAATCCGCTTTCCCACCGCCATCTCCCTTGGCGCCACTGGCGGGCCGGAGCGGCGCACGCAGATCGTTGCGCTGGCTTCCGGCCATGAGCAACGCAATGCCCGCTGGGCCGACTCGCGGCGGCGTTACAATGCCGGATACGGCGTCAAGTCTCTCGACCAGGTCCACGAGATCATCAGTTTTTTCGAACAGCGCAGGGGCCGCCTGCACGGGTTTCGCTGGAAGGATCGCGCCGATTGCAAATCCTGCCCGCCGGGTCAATCCCCGGCCAGTGATGACCAGGATCTTGGCATTGGCGATGGCTCCACCGCCACCTTCCAGCTCATCAAAAGCTATGGATCGGGGGCAACGCTGTGGCAGAGAAACATTGCCAAACCGGTCCCGGAAAGCGTGCAGCTTGCACTGAACGGTGTGGCGCAAATCCCGGGTACTCACTACACCCTTGATGAAACCACCGGGATAATCACCTTCCTGCCCGGTCATATCCCGGCGGCCGGGGCGGTGCTGACGGGTGGGTTTGAATTTGATGTTCCAGTGCGCTTTGACACCGATTTCCTGGAGATCAATCTTGAGGCCTTCGGCGCCGGCGCCATTCCCGACATCCCGATCGTGGAGATTCGCTTGTGAAAACCCTGACCCCTGAATTTCAGGCCCATCTTGACAGCGGGGCAACAACCTTGTGCTGGTGCTGGCGGCTTGTGCGCAATGACGGGCAGGCCTTTGGCTTTTGCGACCATGACCATCCCCTCGTTTTTGACGGTCTTGCCTATGAACCTGAAAGTGGTTTTGAGAGCACCGAGATGACCTCGTCAACCGGGCTGAACGTGGATAATCTCGATGCCATGGGCGCGCTGGTCTCCAACCGCCTGAACGAGGCGGATCTGGCGGCCGGTCTTTTCGATAATGCCGAGGTGAGCATATTTCGCGTCAACTGGAGCAACCCGGAACAGCGAATCTTGATGCGCCGGGGCAACCTGGGCGAAGTTTCGCGCGCCGATGAAGCCTTTACAGCGGAAGTGCGCGGTCTGGCCCATTTGCTGAACCAGCCCACCGGGCGCATTTTCCAGTATGGCTGTGATGCGGAGCTGGGCGGTTCAAAATGCGGTATTGATCTGGAAGCAGGTACCTACAAGGCGACCGGCACGGTAATTTCAAGTGAAGGCAACCGGAGCTTTCACGCCGGCGGCCTTGAAGGCTTTGCCGATGCCTGGTTTGCCTTTGGCAAGCTGCGCTGGCTCGGCGGCGCCAATGCGGGCCGCGAGATGGAGGTCAAGACCCATCGCAAGCAAACCGCATCCAGCGCCATCGGCCTGTGGTTGCCCATGAGCGAGGCCATCGCGCCGGGTGATGCCTTCACGATTTTCGCCGGCTGCGACAAGCAGTTTGCCACCTGCCGGGGAAAATTTGCCAATGGGCTGAATTTCCGTGGTTTTCCCCATATGCCGGGCAATGACTTTGCATTGTCCTATCCGGCCCGGGATGACCGGGACAATGACGGCGGATCACTGCTCACATGAGCATTCGCGATCAGGTTGTCTCCGAGGCGCGAAGCTGGCTGGGCACTCCTTACCAGCATCAGGCGTCCCTGAAAGGGGCGGGCTGTGACTGCCTGGGGCTGGTGCGCGGTGTCTGGCGCGGCGTTTACGGCAAGGAGCCGGAATTTCCGCCGCCATATTCGCCCGACTGGGCCGAGGCAGGCGGGCGTGAAGCCCTGCATGATGCCGCCATGCGGCATTTGGTTCCCGTTGCCTTAAAGGCGTTGCAAGGCGGTGACGTGGTCCTGTTCCGCTGGCGCGCCCACCTGCCCGCCAAGCATGCCGCCATCATAAGCTCTGTGGGCGCAGGTGCGGCGATGATCCACGCCCATGACGGGATCAGCGTGTGCGAAGTGCCACTGTCAAACTGGTGGCGCCGCCGCATGGCTTTTGGTTTTTCCTTTCCTGAAGAGGCTTGAAACATGGCAACCCTTGTTTTGCAATATGCCGGTCAGGCCCTTGGCGGCATGATCGCCGGGCCGGTAGGAGCCGTGATCGGGCGAGCCGCCGGGGCGATTGCCGGCAACATGGTCGATCAAAGCCTGCTGGGCGCACTGGCAAAACCGGCCCGGGTGGAAGGCCCGCGCCTTGATGACCTGCAGGTCCAGGCTTCTCGTGAAGGCGCTTTCATTCCGCGCGCCTATGGCCGCGTGCGGCTTTCGGGCCAGATCATATGGGCCACCCGTTTTGAAGAGGAAATCACCACCACGACCAAGAAAACCGGCGGCAAGGGCGGGGCCGGGGCGCGCAAGACCCGCGTTACGGAATATAATTATTACGCCAATTTCGCCGTCGGGCTATGCGAGGGCGAAATTGGCCGTATCGGTCGCATCTGGGCCGATGGCAAGCCGCTGGACCAGAGCGCACTGACCTTGCGGGTTTACACCGGAAGCTCCGGGCAGATGCCCGATAGCTTAATCAGCGCCAAGGAAGGCGCAGATGCCGCCCCTGCTTATCGCGGGCTGGCTTACGTGGTGTTTGAGCGCCTGCCGCTGGCCGCCTATGGCAACCGCATCCCGCAACTGGCTTTTGAGATCTTCAACCCGCTTGACGACCTGGAACCAAAAATAAGCGGCGTAAACATTATTCCCGGCAGCACCGAGTTCGGCTATGCGCCGGAACAGATCACCCGCGATCTGGGTGCAGGCAGCACGGGAGGCGAGAATACCCACAGCTACGAGGCGCTCAGCGACTGGAGCGCTTCCATGGATGATCTGGCGGCAAGTTGCCCGAAGTTGCAAAGCGCCGCGCTGGTGGTGAGCTGGTTTGGCAATGATCTGCGTTGCGGGCAATGCGCCGTAAAGCCGGGCGTGGAGAACCTTGAAAAAACAACCCGGCCCGAAAGCTGGGCGGCGGCGGGGTTGACACGCAGTTCTGCCCATCTGGTTTCGCAGGTTGACGGGCGGCCCGCATTTGGCGGCTCACCATCGGACTCTTCGGTGATTGCGGCCATCAAGGATATCCGGGCGCGCGGCTGGCGCACGGTGTTTTATCCCTTCATCATGCTGGACGTGCCTGATGGCAACATGTTGCCAGACCCCTATACCGGGACCACCGGCCAGCCGGTTTACCCGTGGCGCGGGCGCATAACCTGCGATCCGGCGCCCGGCAGGAGTGGAACCGCCGACAAGACCGCTGCCGCAACTGGCCAGGTCAACGCGTTTTTTGGTAATGCGGCGGTCGGGGACTTTGCCATAAACGGCGAAACCGTAACCTATGGCGGCCCGGATGAATGGTCCTTGCGCCGCATGATTTTGCATTACGCCCATCTGTGCAAGGCCGCCGGAGGGGTCGAGGCTTTCCTGGTTGGCTCGGAACTGCGCGGCCTGACCACCATTCGCGATAGCGCCGTTCATTTCCCCGCCGTTGAGGCCCTCAAGACCCTTGCCGCCGATGTGCGCGCGGTCCTGGGAGCGGGCACGAAAATATCCTATGCCGCCGACTGGTCGGAATATTTCGGCTACCATCCGCAAGACGGATCAAACGATGTCTTCTTCCATCTCGATCCGCTCTGGGCCGATGCCAATGTCGATTTCATCGGCATTGACAACTACATGCCGATGAGCGACTGGCGCGATGATGAAGCGCATCTGGACGCGCAGGCCGGTGCAAGCTCCATCTATGACACCGCCTATCTGCGCGCCAATATTGCCGGCGGCGAGGGTTATGCGTGGTATTACGCCGACCCGGCGGCCCGCGAGGCGCAAATCCGCACTCCCATCACCGACGGGGCTTATGCCAAGCCCTGGGTGTTCCGCTACAAGGATATCAGGAACTGGTGGAGCAATGCCCATCATGACCGCCCCGGCGGCGTTGAAAATACCACCGCTACACCATGGGCGCCGCAATCCAAACCCGTATGGTTCACCGAAACCGGCTGTCCGGCGATCAACAAGGGCGCAAACCAGCCCAATGTGTTCATGGATGTCAAGTCATCCGAAAGCGCCGCGCCCTATTTTTCCAACAAAGCCCGTGATGACCTGATCCAGCGGCGTTATCTCAAGGCGCTTTATGAATACTGGGATGTCTCCAGTCCCGATTATCTCCCCGGAAGCAATCCGGTATCGGATATCTACAACGCTCCGATGGTCGATATTGGCAATGTTCACATATGGGCCTGGGACGCAAGGCCGTTCCCGGCCTTTCCCCGGATGGAAGATGTCTGGGCCGATGCGCCAAACTGGCAAACCGGACACTGGCTTAACGGGCGTCTCGGCGCTCTGCCTCTGGATGCGCTGGTCAGCGCCCTGACCGCGGGCTATGGGGTTGAAACTGATACCGCTTCACTGGAAGGCTTGATTGATGGCTATGTGGTTGATCGCACCATGTCGGCGCGTCAGGCCCTTGAGCCCCTGAGTCTCGGTTATTTTTTCGATGCGGTGGAAAGCGGCGAGCTTATCCGCTTCAGTCACCGCAAGGATGCGCAAGTCTTGCTTGCGAATGAACAGGATTTTGCCGTCAAGGATGAAAAAACCGCCACCCTTCACCTGACCCGGGCGCAGGAAAGCGAACTGCCTGCAACCGTGCATCTGAGCTATATTGATCCTTTATCCGATTATCGTTCCGCCGCCGTTGAAGCCAGGCGTCTGGTAACCCGAACCGTTCGGACAGCCCGCGCTGACCTGCCCTTCGTGACCGATCAGGCGCAGGCCCGGCAGATGGCGGAAATCTGGTTGCAGGAGATATGGTTGCAGCGTGAGCGGGCAAAATTTGTCCTTCCCCCCCATCTGCTCGGGGCCGAACCGGGAGATGTGGTTGCCTTTACCCGCAATGGCCGGGACTATTGCATCCGCATAAGCGAGATAACCGACGGGCTGGGCCGTAGCGTTGAGGGGACAAGCGCCGAGGCCTCCCTTTACAGCGCTGCGCCGGTGATCGCCCGGAGCACGGCAACGCCTGCACCTGAAATCATGGGGCCGGTTCTTGTCGAGTTCATGGATTTGCCGCTCCTGACCGGGAGTGAAATTCCCCATGCCGGTTATCTGGCCGCTTTTGCCAGCCCGTGGCCCGGCTCCGTGGCCATCTATCGCGGTCAAGAGTCCAGCGATTACGAGTTGAATACCATCCTGGAAGCCCCCGCGACAATGGGAGAGACCTTGAACGCTTTTTACGCCGGTCCAACCGGTCGCTGGGATCGCCATAATTCCTTGCAGGTAAAGCTCTATGGCGGCGCGCTGCAATCAATTGATGCATTGGCGTTGTTCGCGGGAGGAAATGCCGCGGCCATCCGCAATGCCGCCGGAGCGTGGGAAATTGTCCAGTTCAGCACGGCCCGGTTGATCGGAACCGACACTTATGAGCTGTCCATGTTCCTGCGCGGGCAGGCCGGAACCGAAACCGCCATGGGTGATCCACTCGCCGCCGGGGCGCGCTTTGTCTTGCTCACCCCGGCTGTGGAGCAGATCGACATGAGCGCCGATGAACTTGGTCTTGTCTTTGATTGCCGCTATGGCCCCCTTTCACGCGATATGGGTGACCCGGTATATCAGGAACAATCGGTTGCCTTTAATGGCCGGGGGCTGAAACCGCTCTCACCGGTTCATATCCGCGCCCGCCAGGATGCAGCAAGCGACGATATCACCCTGAGCTGGATCCGCCGGGCACGGGTAAATGCAGATAGCTGGGCCCTGGAAGAGGTGCCCCTTGGTGAGGATGCCGAAGGTTACAGGGTAAAGATTCTCGATCCTGCCGATCAGGTAGTGCGAACGCTGGAAACCGCTTCGCCCTTCGTGCAATACACGAGCGCCATGCAAATAGCTGACTTTGGCGCTGTCCAAACCCGCATTACCGTAGAGATTTGCCAGCTATCCCAAAGCTATGGGTGCGGGACACCGCGCCGCGCGGTCCTTGATCTGTAAGCGCCTTCGGCCTTTCCGGCATACTCTCTTTTTGTCTCAAGCCCCGCCTTTTTGTCTCAAGCCCCGCGCTGCGGCGCAATTCCACGTGGAGATGCACATGACCTATCATCTTGGAAAACGCTCACTTGCCCGCCTTGAAGGCGTTCACCCGGATCTGGTGAAAATTGTCAAACAGGCAATTGTCACATCCAAGGTGGATTTTACCGTAATCGAAGGTTTGCGCCCGCTTTCGCGCCAAAAGATGCTGCTCAGAACCGGCGCCTCGCGAACCTTGCGGTCGCGTCACCTGACCGGGCATGCGGTTGATCTTGCCCCCTGGGTTGGCGGAGCCATCCGCTGGGACTGGCCGCTGTTCTACCCCATTGCAAGGGCCATGAAATCGGCGGCGAAGGACTGCGGTATCCAGATCCGTTGGGGCGGGGACTGGCGACGCTTCAAGGATGGTCCTCATTTTCAGCTCAGATGGAAGGACTATCCGGCAGGAAAATAAAAAGGATTTGATAACATGGAGTTAAATGAAAAACAGGTGACCCGGATTGTCGCCAGAACGGTACGTGAAACCCTGATCGAACTGGGGATCGCCCATGATGCGCCACTGGAAATGCAAAAGGATTTCCAGGTCTTGCGGGAATGGCGTCTGGCCTCTGAAGCAATCCGGCGCAAGGGAGTTCTGACGGTGTTTGGCATAGTCATCGCCGGGATCACGGCTGCCTTCTGGGTTGGCTTGAAACAGATGCTCTCACAATAGGAGAAAATGATGGGTATTCTCACGGGAATTGGAACCGGCGAGATCATCGGCGGGGTGGTCAAGCCGCTATTCGATATCATAGATGATTTGTTCACCTCCGATGAAGAACGCGCCGAGGCCAAGCGCAAGCTGTTGAGTGAAGAAGGGCAAGCCAAGATCCGGGATTTGCAAATCCGCCTGTCCGCCATTCTGGCCGAGGCCAACAGCAAGGATCCCTGGACCAGCCGGGCGCGGCCTTCATTTTTGTACATCATCTACATCATGATCCTGAGCGCCATTCCCATGGGCGTTTTATCGGCGTTTCATCCCCAAATTGCAGCCCTCATCATCACCGGTATGCAAGGTTGGCTGAATGCCATTCCCGATTCGCTCTGGGCCTTGTTTGGTGCCGGGTATCTGGGGTATTCCGCGGCCCGGTCATGGGATAAAAACAAGGGAATTTCCAGATAACTCCCGCCCATTCATCTGCTGTTCAGATATTCATCATTAATGTAACCCTAAGAGAAACTGACGATGATGATAATGGGAGGCCGGTGTGCGAAAGTTCCTGGTGGCAGTGCTGCTCGTGTTCTGTGTCATGGCTTTCCGGCAAGCCGTGGCCGGCATTTACAGGGGCGCAGCTTTTATCCCGCATGAAAATAGCCTTGTTTCCCCGTCATCCCTCCTGAATGTTCAGTTTGTGCGCAAGGGTAATATGCGGATTCGCCGCCCGCGAATTCAAATCAAGCGATTCCGGCGCCCCGCTCCTGTTTACCGCCCCCGTGGCGCCTCGCGGGTCTATCTTGCCCCAAGGCGGGCAATCCGCCGTAATCCCGGCGTTCTTCGCCAGGCAGGCCGGCGCCCGGTTAGCTCATCCTTTGCCCCGCCCGCCCGGGATATCGGTGCAGGCGCTGCCGTGCAAACCGCCAGAACCCGGGCTGCCGGTGAAGTTCTTGGGGTTCGTCGCAACGGCTCGGTTTACGATGTCAAAATGCTTAACCAGGGGCGGGTCCGAATCGTTACAATCGATGCGGTTTCTGGTAATGTGCTGAGTGTTCGTTGATTAAGGCGAACTGAGGAGAGGGCTGGCTCATGCGATTGCTGGTGGTGGAAGACGACAAGGAGCTTAATCGGCAACTCAAGGAATCCCTGGGCGATTCCGGTTACGTTGTAGATACAGCCTTTGATGGCGAAGAAGGGCATTTTCTCGGCGATACCGAACCTTATGATGCGGTGATCCTTGATCTTGGCCTGCCGCAAATGGACGGGGTGAGTGTCCTAGAGGCCTGGCGGCGCGATGGCCGTAAAATGCCGGTTCTGATTCTCACGGCCCGCGACCGCTGGAGCGACAAGGTCGCCGGTTTTGACGCCGGCGCCGATGATTACGTTGCCAAACCCTTTCACATGGAAGAAGTGCTGGCCCGGGTCCGCGCTCTGTTGCGCCGCTCCACCGGCCACGCCAAAAGCGATATTGAATGCGGCCCGTTGCTGCTGGACACCAGGGCTGCGCGCATAACCGAGAACGGGATTCATATCAAGCTCACTTCTCTTGAATACCGTCTTCTGGCCTATCTCATGCACCATCAGGGTCGCGTGGTTTCGCGCACCGAGCTGGTGGAGCATCTTTACGATCAGGATTTCGATCGGGACTCCAACACCGTTGAGGTCTTTGTCGGACGCATCCGCAAAAAACTGAAATCCGGGATGATCCAGACCGTTCGCGGCCTTGGCTATTGTCTGGTCAAACCCGATGACGGGGCTTGATTTCAGGCGTTCAGGACCGCGATCTCTTGCTCTCCGGCTGATCCTTTATGCCGCGGGCTGGAGCATCGCCGCCCTTCTGGTTACAGGCATTGTTCTTTCTTCCATTTATCGGGAGACCGTCGAGCGCAATTTTGATGATTATCTGGGCATTTTTCTCAAGGGCCTGATTGCCAATATAGAAGTTTCCGACACCGGCGGGCTGGTGCTGGAGCAAAGCCTGGCTGAACCGCGTTTTGATTTTCCGCTTTCGGGCTGGTACTGGCAGGTAATGCGCGCAAAACTGCCCCTTCAACCGGTGCAGGCTTCTCCCTCGCTGCTGGAGTTCCGCCTGCGCCTTCCCCACTGGAGCGATCAGCAAAAAGAAGCGGGCGAGCGCGGCTATTTCATGCCCGGTCCCGATGGCCGCACCCTGCGGGTGGTTGAAAAAATCATTATCCTGCCCGGTTCGGACGAGAAATTCATCTTCACCGTGGCCGGGGATAATCAGGAGATTTTGGAGCGAATTGCCGCCTTTAACGGTACTCTGGTGACGGCGCTGGCAATTCTCGGGCTGGGCCTGATTGCAGCTGTTCTGCTTCAGGTCAAGATGGGGCTGCGCCCATTGAAGAAAATTCGCGATTCGTTAAGCGCGATCCGCTCGGGTGACGAAGAACGCCTGCACGGTGATTTCCCCCCCGAAATCGACCCGCTGGTAAAAGAACTGAACACCCTCCTTGACTACAATCACGAGGTTATCGAGCGCGCCCGCACCCAGGTTGGCAATCTGGCTCACGCGTTGAAAACGCCCTTGAGCGTCCTGACCAATGAAGCCGATGCCAACCCCGGTCCTTTCTCCCGGAAAGTCAGCGAGCAGACCAAGGTCATGCGCGATCAGGTCAATCATTATCTCGATCGCGCCCGGGTTGCGGCAAGGGCCAATGTCATCGGAGCCAATACCCCGGTCGAACCGGTGCTTGAGGCGATTTTACGGGTGTTGAACCGGGTCAATCAAGACAAGGGTATAGATGCTTCGCTGGAATGCGAGGAAGGCTTGAATTTTCGCGGTGAGCAGCAGGATCTGGAAGAAATGGTCGGCAATCTGGTGGATAATGCCTTCAAATTCGCCAGAACCACCATAAAGGTTTCAGCAACAAGAACCCCCAGGACTGAAAGTCTCCCGTCCTATGTCTGCATCACAATTGAAGATGATGGCCCCGGGCTTCCCGAGGAAAGCCTTGATTCAGCCCTTAAAAGGGGCAAGCGTTTTGATGAATCCAAGCCTGGATCCGGACTTGGCCTGTCCATCGTGACCGATATCGCCACTCTTTACAAGGGCAGCTTCAAGCTGGAGCAATCCGGGCTTGGTGGTCTTAATGCCATCTTTTTGCTGCCGCTGGCAAAACAACCGCGTCGATCAAAATGAACACGCGATGAATGATCCATTCAGCTAAGGCTCACAAGCGATATTCTATTCTTCCATCGTTCGCTTCAAGCGGGCAACGGATAACTCGCAATGTGCAACTGATCGCCCCCGGTAGCTATTGCGAAAGTCCATAAGACGGGCCTTCACGGCCCGTCTTTTTTATTGGGAACATACTCCGCCCAAGCGGCGCAACTTCATATTCTCCCGGCGTGGGGCAGCAAAGCGGACAGATGATCTTTCAAATCAATAAAATCTTAAACGGGCAATGCTAGAAACAGTAGATAACGCGTTCCTCAAACCCAAAAGCACCCATGCACCACAATCCAACCCGCAATTCCAGGATCAAGCAGGCCATTGGTGAAATGGGTCCATCAGCCGCTGCAACCCTCATCAACAAGATCGAGAGCAAGCGGGCCGGAGGGTATGATGACCCGACATTTGACCTGATTCTTCCATTTGCGCGTTCCATTTTGCAATCCTCAGGGCGCAAGGCGGCGCGCGAGGCCACGATCCTGCGTTCTTTTTGCGTGCCGTTCGAAGATTGCCTGGTCAACTGCAACCCGGCGCATATTCAGCCCGGTCGTATTAACCGCAAGTCCATCATACCGGTCTGGAACTGGGTGAGCACCCGGCTTATTCCAGAGAAAATCAGCAGCCTCACGGATGAGATAAACCGGGCTGTTGAGGCGGAAAACCTGCCCCATCTCAGGGCAACATGCTCTTCCTTGTACAAGGATTGCGCCGACGCCTTGCAAAAAGCGCTAGCCAGGGCGCAAGGGCGTGAAAAAGCAAGGCAGCGTCTGGCGGTGCGTTTGGGGCCGGTGAGCGGAATAGCTGATGCCATGGAAATGTATCTTGGTTTGCGCAATGCTGAAGGCATTGGCGAATTGCGCGAGCGCCTGCCCGCCATGACAAGCCAGCTTGAAGGGCACTCGCTTGATAGCCTGACCGCCTTGTTATCGGAGTATTTCAACCGCCTGCCGGATGTCCATGGTGGCATCACCGCCTCATTTCTGGCCCGTCTGAAAACACCAACCCACATTCTCCATATTCCGGCAAAGGCGCTCGGCACTACAAATGCGGACGCTATAAGCTCAACGCCGTTCAAGATCATGGGCGATATTCTCCTGTTCGATATCGATTGTCTCGTGGAAAATATCATCACCCAATTGCGCCAAAATCTTCCGGTCGGGGATATCCTGGGTAATCTTGAGGAATTTCACCAGCGGGTCAGCAGCTTTGATGATGAAATTGACGTTCCGGTCAAAAGCGCATGGGGGCAAAGGCTGGCCGGTGCGCGCACCCGGATTTCGGACGTGCTGGAGCGTGAAATCCGGCAGTTCCCCGGCTTGATGCGCGATTATGTAAAGGATCATGGCAACCGGAAGAATGATTTCTTTTCGCGGCCCGGAGCAACACATGACAAGAGCGGCTCCGCCCGGACCCACCAGGAAAAAAAGCTCGTTCATGCTCTTGAATTGATAAAAGGCTGCAAGCCTTATCTGGATCAGCTTTCCATTAACAATACCATGCAAAAGGTGGAAAACGAGATTGACCAGATCACCGATTACGCAAGGCTCATAGGAAAGAGCGCGGTTTTGAGCAAACTTGAAGCATTAGCAGGGCAGGCGTTGGATTTTTCAACGGGTCGTTAAGTTTAAGCTGTCATAGTTTCCTGTGCTTGGGTCGTCAGGGGTGGTGTGAATCAAGGTATTCACGCGTAAAAAGTGTAGAGTAAGCGGAGATGCATATTGACAAGATCATGGAAGACCGGTTGGCCCGGTTTTTCGACACTCTCCCTCCTGCCGCCGCAGCCCAGCTTATCAAGACCATCGAACTTGCGCGCCAGCAAGGCAGGGATGAGCCGGTTTTTGAAGTCGTTGTCAAACATGCCCGCGAGGTTCTGCGTGAAGCCGGAACCCATATTGAGCACCTGCCCACCGCCTGCCGGAAATTTTGTGAGCCCTTTGAGGATATGCTCGTAGGGGTAAATTCGTGCGACAAGCAAATAGGGCGAATTTCCCGGGGGTCGATTTACCCGGTCTGGAACTGGCTGAATCAGGATCTTCTCCCCGGCGAATTGCCCGATCTGGCCCAAGAACTGGAACAGGCCCTTTCCGGCAAGGACCGGCAAGAATCCGATACCCTGATTGCTGGTTTCTACAAGTTGCTCTCAGAGGCGCTGATCGAGGCTATTGCCGCGGTTGATGATATGGATGCCGAACGTGAACGGCGGCGCCTGGAAGCCCGGCTGGGTGGCCCGCAAGTGCTGGCAGACGCCAAGGAAATGGCCATGGCGCTTTCCTGCGCCGGGCTGATTGCCGGGTTGAAAGCAAAAATCCCGCAAACCATAACCGAGTTTGACGGAGAAGTTCTGAAGGAAACAGTCAAGCTATATCAGGATTATCTGAAAGACATGCCGGAAAATCCTGAGATTTTCATCTCCATTGTCCTCAGGCGCCTGAAACGCAAGGGGCAGGTTTTAAGGATTGCCAAGAAAATCATCTGCAAGGATGATGATATGCTGATCGCCCGCTCGCCCCATGGCATAGCCGGTGAAATCCTGCTCTATGATATGGAGGTGATTGCCGAGAAACTGGCTCATGATATCAATAGCCATCAACTGGCCAGCGCGATTTTGTTTGATCTTCGGCAATTCCATGTTCTGGCCAAGGGGCTGACTTCCGAAGTGCGTATCGATATGAAGGGGCCTTGGGGATTCCGTCTGGTTTCTGTCCGCAAAAAGGTGACGGAATTGATAGAGCGTGAAATTTCCGCCGTCCCGCGCCTGATCCGGCTGGCCGTTCTTGGGCGCACGAAAATCGGCAAAAGCGCCACGCCTGCTTCGGAAAGCCGGCTCGATCCGCTCAATATCATCGAAGCGGAACGGGCCTTGAAAATCCTTGTTGGATCGCGCTTTCTGGCCGACCAGATTTCCCTGAATGCAACGGTCACGAAATTCTTCAAGGAGATCAAGCAATATCTTGACCAGATCACCGAGCGCAATATCTCTCTTATCAAGGAAGAACGCGCTCGCGCCCGGGACCATGCCATCGAGTCGCTTGAGGCCACGGTCAAGCTGGTGCGCATCATCCAGGGTGATGATCTGGCCGAGCTGATCCTGCGCCGCGGACAGGCCGCCCAGGCCAATATCGAACCCGATGAAGCGCTTGCCTCCTAAAGCTGCACCTTTTCATTGAATCAGAGCAGGCTAGAGTATCCGTATTGATTCAGTCAAAACCGGAAACGTGAAAGACGTGGAGGGGGATAAAAACATCGTGATATCGTTGCAAATTAAAAAGAATTAATAAATCTCCGGTTTTTTCCCCTTCCAAAACAGTTTATACCTCACCCCGATACGTGCATGTGGTTGCCGCATGCGGGGCAAAAAAAGGATGAACTGTGCTTCTCTGGACCATTTTTGTTGTCTTGACCCTGGTGGCCGTTATCGTGGTGCTATGGCCATTATGGCGGCGCACCCAGGTTTCTCCGGCGCGGCAGGAATTTGACCTTGCCGTATATAAGGACCAGTTGCGCGAGGTCGAGCGAGATCTGGAACGCGGTGTTATCGGTGAATCCGAGGCCCAGGCGGCGCGCACTGAAATTTCCCGCAAGATTATTCGTCTAGGAGACGCTAAAAGTGGCGCGCATTCCTCCGTCCCCCGCGGGCCAGGAGCTAACCGGCTCATGGGCGCGGGGCTGTTTGTCGTGCTTTTCGGGGGCGCTTTTGGTCTTTACGGAATTTTTGGAGCGCCGGGCCTGCCCGGCAAACCCTTTGCCGAGCGCATCAGCGCTGCAAACAAGAACCCGACTCTTGATGAACTGGTTGCCCGCGTCGAGGCGCATCTGCGCAAGAATCCCAATGATGCCCGGGGCTGGTCGATCATCGCTCCGTCCTATATGCGCCTTGGCCGTTACAGCGATGCCGCCAACGCCCTGCGGCGTGTGATCCAGCTTGAAAAGCCCGATCCCAACGTGCTCTCCAGTTACGGTGAGGCGTTGGTCATGGCCAGCCGGGGGGCCGTTGAGGCCGATGCCGTGAAGGTTTTCAAGGACGCCTTGCGTCTTAATCCGCGGCAAGCCACGCCGCAATATTATCTCGGGCTGGCCGAGTTGCAGGCCGGACGCAAGGATGCAGCCATTGCCTATTGGGTGAAAATGCTCAAAAATGCCTCAAGAAATGCCCCCTGGCGTGCGCAAATCGAGGCCCAGATCAAGAAAGCCGGCGGTACGGTTCCTGAATCCGCCATCGGCATCCCCGACCCGGCCGACGGCGTCCCCGATATTGGCGAGATGGTTTCAAACCTTGCCGCACGCCTTGAGAAAGATGGTAATGATCTTGCTGGCTGGCTGATGCTGGCGCGCTCCTATATGGTGCAAAAACGCCCCGGAGAAGCCGCCAAAGCGTTGGAAAAGGCTTCAACCTTCTTCAAGGGAAAGCCAGAAGCACAAGAAAAAATCGCCGCCATGCGCAAATCCCTGGGAATGTAATTCGTCCGCTTGACATAAGGTGAGTACAATTCAATGACACGAAAACAACGCCGCGCCACCATGATCTTTGCTGCTCTGGGTGTATTGGGGCTGGCTGTCGGTCTGGTTCTGTTTGCCTTGAATGATTCCATCGTCTTCTTTCATTCCCCCAGTGATATCCTTGAGAAAAAAGTCGAGACCGGTAAGCGCATCCGGCTGGGCGGTCTGGTCAAGGAAGGCAGCGTCAAGCGCGGGCAGGGAACCACGATCACCTTTGAAGTCACCGACATGGCCGAAACCATTCCGGTCCGTTTTACCGGCGTCTTGCCAGACCTGTTCCGCGAAGGCCAGGGCGTGATTACAGAAGGGGTAATGAACGAAAAGGGTGTTTTCATTGCCGATTCGGTGCTCGCCAAGCATGATGAAAACTATATGCCGCCCGAAGTTGCGGAAAGCCTGAAAAAAGACGGCCACTGGCAGGGGGGCCGGGGAGATGAAAAGGCAACAGGCAAGGGGGCTGGCTCATGATCGCGGAAATCGGACAATTTGCCCTTATTCTGGCGCTGCTGATTGCCACGGTCCAGATGATCGTGCCGCTCATCGGCGCCCATCGCGGCGATGCGGCGCTCATGCGTCTGGGATCAACCGCGGCGCTTGCCCAGTTTGTTCTCATAACGATCAGTTTTGCCGCCCTGATGTACCTGTTCATTACATCGGATTTTTCCGTTGCCTCCGTTGCGCGAAATTCCCATTCCACCAAGCCCCTGCTGTATAAAATCTCCGGGGTTTGGGGCAATCATGAAGGCTCGATGCTGCTCTGGGCGCTGATCCTGGCGTTTTTTGGCGCCATGGTCGCCATGTTCAGCCACAATCTCCCCGCCGGTCTGCGCGCCCGGGTTCTTGCCGTTCAGGCTTCCATCGGCGTTGCGTTCTTGCTCTTCATCATCATCACTTCTAACCCCTTCATGCGCCTTGACCCCGCACCCGCGGACGGGCGCGGGCTGAATCCGCTGCTTCAGGATCCCGGCCTCGCCTTCCATCCGCCTTTCCTCTATGCCGGCTATGTCGGCTTTTCCATGGCCTTTTCCTTTGCCATCGCGGCGCTCATTGAAGGGCGTGTGGATGCCGCCTGGGCCCGCTGGGTTCGCCCGTGGACGCTCACCGCCTGGATGATGCTCACCCTTGGCATTGCGCTGGGCTCATGGTGGGCCTATTACGAGCTGGGCTGGGGCGGCTGGTGGTTCTGGGACCCGGTGGAAAACGCCTCGCTTATGCCCTGGCTTTCCGGTACCGCCCTGCTGCATTCCGCCATCGTGGTGGAAAAACGCGGCGCCTTGCGGACCTGGACCGTCCTGCTGGCAATTTTGACCTTCGGGCTTTCCCTGGTCGGCACCTTCCTGGTTCGCTCCGGCGTGCTCACCTCGGTTCACGCCTTCGCGGTCGATCCGGAACGCGGCGTGTTTATCCTGCTGATCCTGTGCCTGTTCATCGGCGGGGCGCTGATGCTCTATGCCTGGCGCGCCCCGACCCTGAAAGCCGGCGGCCTGTTTGCGCCCGTCTCGCGTGAAGGCGGAATTATTTTCAACAACCTCATTCTGGTCACCGCCTGCGCTACCGTTTTTGTCGGCACGCTTTATCCGCTGGCGCTCGAAGCGGTTACGGGTGAGAAAATATCGGTCGGCGCACCGTTCTTTAACGCCACCTTCGTGCCGTTGTTCATTCCCCTGTTGATTGCCCTGCCGATAGGCCCGTTCCTGGCGTGGAAGCGCGGCGACCTGCTGGCTGCCATGCAGCGCATGATCGTGCCGCTCGGCCTTGTGATCGTCGCCATGATCGCGGTCTATGTGTTGCAGGATGGTGGATCGATCATTGTTCCGCTGGCGATTGGTCTGGCCTTCTGGCTGATTGTCGGGGCCATGGCGGAAACGGCTTACCGGATCAAGTTCCTGCGCGCCCCCTTATCGGAAACCTGGCGCCGGGCGGTCAATCTTCCCCGGTCATCCTGGGGTATGATGGTCGCTCATCTCGGCGTTGGCATCACGGTTCTGGGCATTGTCGCCATCAGCGCCTGGCGGGTTGAACAGATCATCGTCATGGAACCGGGCGGCTCAACAAAAATTGCCGGGGTGACCTTGACCTTCGACGGCGCCAGGCAGCGCCGCGGGCCGAACTATGAAGAAGATACCGGCCATTTCACGGTAAGTGAAAAATCGGGCCGCAGCTTTGCCATGGAAGCCTCGAAGCGGGTCTTTTACTTGCCGCCTATGGCGACCACCGAGACCGGGATCTATTATTATCCCAGCGGCGATCTTTACATCGCGCTGGGCGATCGGCACAAGGACAAGGCCGGAGCCTATACGGTGCGGATTTACTTTAATCCCCTGGCCCCGTGGATATGGCTCGGCTGCCTGATAATGTTCCTTGGCGGCGCCATCTCCCTGACCGATCGCAGATACCGGGTTGGCGCCCCCAAGAAGGCGAAGGTGAAACCGGGAAATATAGGTGTGGAAGCCGCATGAAAACGATCCTGAAACTAACCGTCCTGCTGGTCCTTGGCTGGCAAATGAGCGTTCCGGCCGCGCTCGCCGTTGAACCTGACGAGGTTCTGAAAGATCCAAAGCTGGAGCACCGCGCCCGGGTAATCTCGAAGGATCTGCGCTGCCTGGTGTGCCAGAACCAGTCAATTGACGATTCCAACGCCGATCTGGCCAAGGATCTTCGCATACTGGTGCGCGAGCGCCTTAAAAAGGGCGATACCAATAATCAGGTCGTGCAATATCTCGTGGCGCGGTACGGCGAGTTTGTTCTGCTCAAGCCCCGCATCGCCCCCCATACCTGGGTCATGTGGTTCGCTGGCCCGGTTATTCTTCTTCTGGCCGGGTTCGGGCTGTTCCGCGCCAGCCGCCGCCGCAAGACGCAGGCGGCAAGCCCCGTCGCGAAACTTTCTGAAGACGAGCAAAAGCGCATCGCCGAGATCATGCAGCAGGAATAATCTTCCTACATGCCATTGGGGAAATTCGCCCAGTCGCGCAAATTGGCGGCGCGAACCGCGCCAAGCGCCTTGGCATAGGCCAGCAGCAGCTTCAGGTCATGGGTGATGCGGGCGGCCAGGTATTCATCTGCCTCGCTCGGGTTTTGCGGATCAAGAAAGACATTTTCCACGTCCCTGATAATGAGATGATCGGGCAGGTAACACAGCCGGTTGTTCTTGGTGCTGGAGATGCGAAGCTCGCTCACCGGATAACTTCCCCCCATTCCCGAAGAAACCGCCACGATAAGCCCCGGCTTGTCCGCCAGCTCGCGCGAAGTGGCCAGCAGGAAGAAATTCTTCAGGCCCGAAGGCACCATGCCATGCCATTCCGGGGAGATCACCACAAGCCCGTCAGCCTTTTGCAGCCGCCCGGCGATATCCTCCCACTCATCCCAGCCCGTACGCGGGTTATCCCAGAAATCCTCGCGCCAGAAGGGCAGGGGGGTCTTGGCCAGATCAAGGCAGTCCACCGCCGCGCCCAGCGCTTCCAGCCTTTGCCCCAGGTAGCGCGCCATGCGCCCCGATTGCGAGTTTTTCCGGTGACTTCCCGAAACAATAAATATGGTTTGCATTCTGTCTGTTCCTGAATTTCGACTCAATCTTGCCCGAAACCTTACGGGATTTTAATCCGCCTGTCAGGATGGCGTAAGCCGCATCCCTTTATACATTCAGGCAACATTTGAGAATAATCCACAATGGAGATGCAAAACATGAGAATCAATCGCAAAACCGCAATTGCCGGTGTTGCCGCGCTCGGACTGCTGGCCATCCCGGCATCACAGCTTCTTGCCCCGGCCCATGTTCAGGCACAGACCGAGGATAGCCGGGGTTTCGGGCTTGGCTCGGCCCCGGCGAGTTTCGCCCCCTTGGTCAAACGGGTAAAACCCGCCGTGGTATCGGTTCAGGTCAAGTCAACCCGGAGGGTTTCGCAATCAGGCGGCAACGAGTTCTTCTTCGACCTGCCAAACCTGCCCAAGGGCACCCCGTTTGAAGAGTTTTTCAAGCAGTTCCGGAAAAATCCCAACGGCTTCAAACACCGCAAAAGGGGCCGCCGCACCATGTCGCAGGGGTCAGGTTTCCTGATTTCTTCAGATGGCTATATCGTTACCAACAACCACGTTGTGGATGATGGCGATATCATCACCGTTATTCTCGATAATGGCCGCAAATACAAGGCCAGGCGCATAGGCGTGGACAAGAAAACCGACCTTGCCCTGCTCAAGATCAAGCGCAACAAGCCCTTCCCCTTCGTGCGCTTCTCCCATAAAGAGGCCCAGGTTGGTGATTGGGCGATCGCGGTCGGTAACCCGTTTGGGTTGGGCGGCACGGTCACCGTTGGCGTTGTCTCGGCCCGTGGCCGCGACATCGGACAGGGCAATTATGATGATTTCCTGCAAATCGACGCCCCCATCAACAAGGGCAATTCCGGCGGCCCGACCTTTAATCTTGAAGGTAAGGTTATCGGTGTCAACACGGCGATTTTTTCCCGTACCGGCGGCTCGGTCGGCATCGGTTTTGCTATTCCCGCCAAGCAGGTGATGAGCATCATTGCCGATTTGCGCATCAATGGCGGTGTAACCCGGGGCTGGCTGGGTGTCGCAATCCAGAAAGTCACCCCTGATATCGCCGACTCGCTTGATCTGGACTCGCCGCGCGGTGTTCTCGTTGCCGACATCACGGATGGCTCACCGGCAGACAAGGCCGGGTTGCGCGCAGGAGATGTAATCCTCAAGGTCAATGAATCCAGGGTCAAGGACCCGCGTGATCTGGCGCGCAAGATCGCCCGGATCAAGCCCGACACCAATGCCCGCCTCCTGATCTTGCGTGATGGTGAAAGAACCAGCCTTTCCGTGCGGATTGGCCGTCTTGAAGGCTCGGCTCAAGCTTCGGGCAATAATACCGGGGATAACGGAAAATCGCTTGCCGGCCTGGGCATGACCTTGCAACGCGCCACGGATGGGCAAGCCGGGGTCGTGGTCGTGGATGTCGAAAGCGGCGGCAAGGCCGATGACAAGCGCATCCGCCCCGGCAACCGCATTCTCGAGATCAATGGTGAAAAAGTCTCAACGCTGGATGATGTTGACCGGCAGATCGCCAGGGCCAGAAAGGCGGGCAAAAAAGCCATCCTGCTTCTGGTGCGCGCCAACAAGACCAACCGTTTCGTGGCTCTTGCTCTCGACCCGCGTTAAACCATCCCGAATTCCGGCAAATCCTCGGTTCCTCCGCCGGAATTCAAACTTGGCGCCGGCAGGTCCTGTCTCCCCTGCATGACCTGCTGGCGCTCCTTTCTTTTTGAGCATTTGAGCCTATATTCATAACCATGCATATTCTCATCATAGAAGACGATGCCCAGGCGGCCCGTTACCTGCAAAAGGGGTTGGCCGAGAGCGGCCATGTGGCCGATCACGCCGAGGATGGCGAAACCGGCCTCGCCATGGCGCAAGATGGCCATTACGATGTGCTGATCGTGGACCGCATGTTGCCCGGCCTTGATGGCCTGGGCCTGATCCGCGCCCTGCGCGCCCGGCAGGACATGACCCCGGTGCTGGTATTGAGCGCGCTTGACGGGGTTGATGACAAGGTCATGGGGCTGCGCGCTGGCGGTGATGATTATCTGGCCAAGCCGTATGCTTTTTCCGAGCTTCTGGCGCGGATCGAGGGCCTGGCGCGCCGCGCCGCGCCCCAGATGGCGCAAACCAGGCTGGTGGTGGGCGATCTTGAACTTGATGTTCTGAGCCGCACCGTGACCCGCGGCGGCAGCGCGATCTACCTGCAACCGCGTGAGTTCAAGCTGCTGGAAGTCCTGATGCGCCATGCCGGGCAGGTGGTCACCCGCACCATGCTGCTGGAGCAGGTCTGGGATTATCACTTTGACCCGCAAACCAATGTGATCGATGTTCATATCTCGCGGTTGCGCGCCAAGATTGACCGTAATTTCTCCCCCCCCCTGCTGCACACCATAAGGGGCGCGGGCTATGTCCTCCGGGCGGATGAGAACTGATGCACCTGCTGCGCACCACCGCCTTTCGCTGGGCGCTTGTCTATCTCGCCCTGTTCATTCTCTCCGTTACCGTGATTCTGGGCTTCGTGTACTGGAATACCACCTCGCTGATGAAAGAGCGCATGGATGCCGATATCCGGGCCGAAAGCGCCGCTCTTCTGGGTCTTTACCGGAGCAGGGGGCCGGGGCCCTTCCTTGAGCGTCTGCGTGAACGGGTCTCCGGGGCCGGGGAGGGGCTTTACCTGCTCACCGATTTCACCGGGCGGCCCATTGCCGGAAATCTCGAACGCCTGCCCCCCGGCGCCGGCAAGGATGGCGGCTGGGTGGAGTTTACCTTCGAGGCGCAAACCCCCGGCGGATTTGAAACCCACGCCGCCCGGGCGCAAGTCAGCGTGGTCACCGGCGGTTTCCGGCTTCTGGTGGGCCATGATATCAATCAGCTGCGCCGCTTTGGCAACATGATGCGGCGGGTGCTGGTGGTGGCCCTGATTCTCTCGGTCCTGCTGGGGCTGGGCGGCGGCATCATGATGAGCCGCAACATGCTGCGCCGCATCGAGAGCATCAACCGCACCTCGCGCGCCATCATGCAGGGTGATTTTACCCAGCGCATCCCCCTGAAAGGCGCCGATGATGAAATTGACGCGCTGGCGCAAAATCTCAACGCCATGCTGGACCAGATTGCCCAGCTCATGCAGGGGCTGCGCGAGGTGAGCGAGAACATCGCCCATGACCTGAAAACCCCGCTCACCCGGCTTCAGGCGCGGCTGGAAGATCTCACCCGCAGCGGCAACCTGGAGCCTGAAGCTCAAAATGCCCTTGAAGAGAGCATCGGCGATGCCCGCAATCTCATAGAAATCTTCAATGCCCTGCTGTCCATCGCCCGCACCCAGGCCGGGAGCGGCAATCTTGAGCGCCATGACTTAAGCGCCCTGATGGCCGATGTCGCCGAGCTTTACGAACCCCTGGCGCAGGACAAGAATATCGAGTTTGCCCTGAACGTTCCCCCCGGCATCATCGCCACCATTGACCGTCAGCTCATCGCCCAGGCCATAGCCAATCTTCTGGACAATGCGCTGAAATATGCCGGCGGCGAGGAGGTTGAAACCCCGAAAGTGACCTTGTCCCTCACCAGGGGCAAAACCGGTCTTTCCATACGGGTGTGTGATAACGGCCCTGGAATCCCGCCGGACGAATACGAGCATGTGCTCGAACGCTTCGTGCGCCTCGATCAAAGCCGTACCCATCCCGGCTCCGGCCTGGGGCTTTCGCTGGTGGTGGCGGTGGCCAGGCTGCACAGGGGCGCTTTTGCACTGGGTGATAACAATCCGGGGCTGTGCGCCGCCCTGACCCTGCCGGCAGGCTCAGCCTGAACTGTTCTTTTTGGCGTCGGCGCGGATAAACCGCACCGTCATGTCGCGCAGTGAGACGATCCCCACCATCACCCCCAGTTCGGTCACCAGCGCCCGCGACAGGGAAAACCGGGACAGCAGCCGGATGGCGTATTTGATATCCATTCCCGAGGACAGGGTCAAAACCGGCTTGGTCATGATCTCGTAAACGCTGGAGCGGTCAATGGTCCTGTTTGCCCCGATAATTTTCTCGGCAATATCCTTCACCGTAATCATGCCGTATTCATCCCCCTCATAACGCCGGTCAATCACCAGAGCGCTGATCTTGTGGGTCTCCATCAGGTTGAGGGCCTTGTGGATATTGGCCAGCCCGTCAATGGTAACCGGGTCCGGGGTCATCACCTCTTTCACGGTGATAAAGGATTGATCTGTCATATCTCGTTCTCGATTTCCTGTTCAATTTTCTTGATCTGCCCGCCAAGGCCGATCACGTCCTCAATATCAACCTGCAAGGCTATGCCGCTGCCCGGTTCCTCTTCAAACCGCCCCGCCCTGCACAGGGCTTCCAGGATATCCCGGCTCAAATGCTCTTCCACCAGCAACAGCACCACGTCGCGCTGCCCCTCAAGGGTCAGCCCCATGAAGGATTTGACCGGGTTAAGCCCCTCGCCGCGCGCCGAGGTGATGACGGTACAACCCGTGGCGCCGTTCTTGCGTGCGGTTTCGATCACCGTATCGGTTTTTTCTTCCCGCACCATGGCGATAATCAATTTGAATTTCATGGATTCAAGTCTCCTGATCCTTGACTATATCAGATCTGGGCAATTTTTCAGCTGCCCGCCGCGCCAGCCGGCTGCTGATCTGCGCATAGCCCATGACGGTAATCATGGGAAACAGGCTGGCAAGGGCTATCAGCCCGAACCCGTCCAGCAGCGCCGAGCGCCCCGGAACCGTGGAGGCCAGCCCCAGCCCCAGCGCCGCCACCAGCGGCACGGTGACGGTGGATGTCGTCACCCCGCCCGAATCATAGGCCAGCGGCACGATCATCTTCGGGGCAAAGAAAGTTTGTATAATCACGATCAGGTATCCCGCGATCATGTACATGAACAACGGCGTGCCGGTGACGATGCGAAATGCCCCGACGCCAAGGCTCAGCGCCACCCCGAAGGCCACCGCCAGCCGCAATCCCCACGCGCCGATCCCGCCGCCGGAAACCTCCTTGGCTTTCAGCGCCACGGCAATCAGCGAGGGTTCGGCAATGGTGGTGGCAAAACCCACGGCAAAGGCGAACAGGTAAACCCAGTAATAATCCAGCCAGCCAAGAGGACCGCTCTTGCCAGGGCCAGCGATAAACGCCGGGTCGGTAAGCTGGCGGGCCATCTCCTTGCCCAGCGGAAACAGCGCCTTTTCCAGCCCCACCAGGAACAGCGCCAGCCCGATAATTACGTAGAACGAGCCAATCAGCACGGTTTTGAGATGCGGCACCGGGCGGCGCAACACCACGATCTGGAAAAACACCAGGATTCCGGCAATAGGCAGAATGTCAAGAACCGTGGCGGCAAGGGTCTGGCCGAGGGAATCAAGAAGCGCCATTACATCACGATCCCGAAAACCAGAACAAAGATAATGGGACTGAGCGAGGCAAAGGCGATCAGGCCAAACCCGTCGATCATCGGGTTGCGCCCGCGGATCACCTTGGCCAGGCCAATGCCCAGCGCGGTAACCAGCGGCACGGTGATGGTTGAGGTTGTCACGCCGCCTGAATCATAGGCAATGCCGATAATCTCCGCCGGGGCAAAGACGGTCAGAATCACCACCAGCGCGTACCCGCCGATAATCAGGTACTGGATGGGCCAGCCTTTCAGGATGCGAAAAACCCCCAGCACCAGCGATGAGCCCACCGCCACCGCCACCGTGTAGCGCAGCAGATAGGCGTAGTTCTCGCGGATTGGCGGGCTGTCATGAATGGCCCCGGCCAGCGCCATGGTCTTGGCGGCTTCCTCGCAAATGGCAATCAGCGCCGGTTCGGCTACCGTCGTGCCAAAGCCAAGGCCAAAGGAAAACAAAAGCAGCCAGAACAACGAACCCTTGCCCGCCAGCGCGTTGGCCATGGCGTCACCGAGCGGAAACAGCGCCATCTCCAGCCCCTGGATGAAAATTGCCAGCCCGAACATCACCAGCACAAGGCCGACCAGTATGCCGGTCAAGTCCGGCAGGCTTTGCTGCAAGATGGCAAACTGGAAAAACGCGATAATCAGCACGATCGGCATCAAGTCCCTGGCCGTGCCGACCACCAGTCCCAAAAAGGATGTCAGTCCCCGCATCATGATTCAGGGCGCCTTTTCTGGTCTTTTGAAGAATTTTCCAGGACTGTTACTGAAATGCCATGATCTCCTTGTTCAGATTCGTGTTCATATCCATGTGAGTCTCACTCGAAACAACAAGAATCAATTTTCCAAAAACCAGATATAACCCATTTATATCATTCGCTATTTTTATGCCTTAAACCAATATGAACGCTTTCTGAACGAGCCGTTCGGATTAGCTTCAGGCAGGCTGTGTCATTTTCATCACCATAATAAGGATCATATGAAAACAGGTTCTTAAAGCTCGCAAGGTTCTTAAAGCTCGCAAGGAGAAAGCAGATGACCCCGAAGACCGGCAAGATTGGCAAAGTCCTTCTTTCGTCTCTCGCGATTTGTTTTGTTCTGGGCGCCGGAGCCCTTTCTGCCGGGACCTCCGATGCCCCGGAAAAAAGCCCCCTCGAAGTCGCTTTTGGCGTACCCCTTTCAAATGGCTATTACGGCGCCTATCAGCAAGGAGCGGTGTTCTCGCAGCTTCGGATTTGCCGCTCCTATGGGCGGATCGTCAAGACCTTGGAAAATGATGGTTTTTCGGCCTTCTCGCAAGTGCGCATCGACCGCGATTATATCCGCATGAACGCCCGGAAAAATGGGCAGCTCATTCGTTTGAAGGTCAACCGGTGTTCCGGGAATATCTCCCGCCGCTGGACAAGTTAAAGGAGAATTTTCAGGCTTGCCCCAAGCCTGTCAGTAAAAACCGCCCGGACTGAAAACCCAAACCCCTCTCTCTCTCGTCAATCCGGGCGGTTCAATCAAATTCCGGCAGATCACCTCCCTCGAAACTCGTGATCCCGCCGGCAAAAGTCCCCACTCAGGCCGACGCAGCCTGATCCCCAACCGCCCGGACTGCCCCCAACAGTTCGGGCGGACTCTTTCCTTCTCCAGAGAATCATTTATGGTTGACGCTCGGTTAATGAAACAGCCCATGCGGGTGAGGCAACCAGCCATTGGCCAGCCGGGGCGCGGGGATGAACGAAATGAGATATCAGATATTGGCCGCGCCGCTTCTTGCCCTGGTCTTGGGCGGCTGCGTCAGCTCATCGGGCGGTAATCCCGGGGCGTTCCTGCTCGCACGCGGTCTTTCGCATCCCACGCCAAAAGCAGCAACCTATTGCTCCAATCATGGCTGCCAGAAACGCACCCGGATTTCACTCTCGGGCAAGACCTGGGCGCGCATCGCGGCAAAGTTCAAACGCCGCCACTCCGGCGCCTCCGAGCGCCGCGCCATCGCCTCGGCCATGGCCATCTATGAACGGGCAGGCGGCAAGGCGTCTGGCACCTCTGGCGACCGGGCGCGCACCCAGTTTGACAGCGCCAACCAGCTTGATTGCATTGACGAAGCCGCGAACATGACATCCCTCCTGGTGATGCTCAAATCCGCCGGGCTGCTGCGCCACAATATCCCCGTCGCCCCCTCATCGCGTTCGGTCAGCAATGGCAACCGCTGGCCCCATTACGCCGGAACCGTGAAAGACAAACGGACCGGCAAGCTCTATGTCATCGACTCATGGTTCCGCTCCAACGCCAAACCCGCCGTCGTCGTCCCCTATAAAAAATGGAAAACCGGCTGGTCCGCCTGACCCCGTCCCCAAGCTCAA
>CAZHLV010000028.1:0-4878 GCA_964533415.1 uncultured Hyphomicrobiales bacterium | reverse complement strand
ACGGTGCTTTATTTTGAAGGCGAGCGCGGGCACCAGTACCGCATCTTGCGGGCGGTGAAAAACCGCTTTGGCCCGGCCGATGAAATCGGCGTGTTCGAGATGGGCGATGCGGGGCTTTCGGAAGTGACCAACCCGTCCCTGCTGTTCCTGGGCGAGCGCAATGATCCGCAGCCGGGCGCGGCGGTTTTTGCCGGGATGGAAGGCACAAGGCCGGTGCTGGTGGAAATCCAGGCGCTGGTGGCGCCTTCCACCCTGGCCACGCCGCGCCGCGCGGTGGTGGGCTGGGACAGCGCGCGGCTGGCGATGATCCTGGCGGTGCTCGATGCCCATTGCGGGGTGCGCCTTGGCGGGCATGATGTCTATCTCAACGTGGCGGGGGGGCTGAAAATCCGTGAACCAGCAGCCGATCTGGCGGTGGCGGCGGCGCTGGTTTCCTCGCTTACCGGGGCGATGCTGCCCATGGACGGGGTGTTTTTCGGCGAGGTTTCGCTGTCCGGTGCGGTGCGCCCGGTCGGCCATGCCAATGCGCGGCTGCGCGAGGCGGAAAAACTGGGCTTTGCCCGGGCCGTTATGGCGCAAACAAGTTTTGGAGAATCTGCGCCCCGGACGTATAATATGGCGATTGAGGATATTGGATCACTGGTGGAATTAACGGCAAAGATTGCCGCGCTTTCACCACAAGATGCAGCCTCTGGGCATTAAGCAGAGGTTGACAATTGGACGCATGAACCGCACAAAGCGGCTTCGAGATGAGAAACAGCGTTATTTGAGAAATAAAGGGATAACTCATGGCATCGCCGCTTACCGCCCTTGATATCATGGTCATTGTCATTTTGCTGGTTTCGGGCGGGCTGGCGATGTTGCGCGGATTTACCCGCGAGGTGCTCTCGATCATCTCCTGGGTGGCGGCAGCGGCAGCCGTCTTGTTTGCCTTTCCTGCTTTTCAGCCGCAGATGCGCGAGATGGTGCAGCCCAAATGGCTGGCGGATATCTCGCTGGCGGCGGGGATCTTTCTCGTTGTACTGATCGTAATTTCCTTCATCACCATGAAGATTTCCGACAAGGAGCTCGATTCCAAGGTCGGGGCGCTGGACCGGACGCTCGGGTTTATCTTTGGCGTGGCGCGCGGCTTTGTCCTGGTGGTGGTGGCGTATCTGTTTTTTGTCTGGCTGGTGCCGCCCAAGCAATACCCGGACTGGATCGCCAATGCCCGCTCGCTGCCGATCATGAAAAATGCCGGGGCAAAAGCCATGAGCTGGCTGCCCGATGACCCCAAGGACCTGCTACCCAAGTCAAGAAAGAAGCCCAAGCGCACCGCACCGGCTTCAAAACCGAAACAAAAGCCAAAACCAACGATAAAGAAACCGGCGGTTCCAGACAAAAAGAAGGATTCAGGATACAAGAATTCCCAGCGTCAGAGTTTGCAGCAGCTCCTGGAAAGCACCACGGGCCAGTGATGCATTCAGGAACGAGCAATCCAGATCAACCCTTTTGCAGGATTTCGAGGTATGAGCGAACCATTTCACGATGACCGGCTTCGCGAGGAGTGCGGGGTTTTCGGTATTTTCGGCAACCCGGATGCGGGCGCTTTTACCGCGCTGGGGCTTCATGCCTTGCAGCACCGCGGGCAGGAAGCGGCGGGAATCGTGGCATTTAACGGGACACGCTATCATTCCGAGCGGCGGCTCGGGCTGGTGGGCGACAAGTTCACCCGGCCCGACATCATCGAACGGCTGGCGGGCAACACGGCAATCGGCCATGTGCGCTATTCCACCACCGGGGATACCATATTGCGCAATGTGCAGCCGCTCTTTGCCGAGTTGAGCAGCGGCGGGTTTGCGGTGTGCCATAACGGCAATTTCACCAACTCGCAATATCTGCGCCAGAAGCTGATTTCACGCGGTGCGATTTTTCAGTCCACATCCGACACGGAAGTGATCGTGCACATGGTGGCGCAAAGCGCCAGGGAAAAGCTGATCGAGCGGTTTATCGACGCCCTTTCGCAGGTTGAAGGGGCGTATTCGCTGGTGGCCATGACCAACAAGAAGCTGATCGGGGTGCGCGATCCGCTGGGGATCAGGCCGCTGGTTCTGGGGCGGCTTGACGGGGCCCATGTCCTGGCCTCGGAGACCTGCGCGCTGGATATCATCGGGGCGGAATTTGTCCGCGAGATCGAGAATGGCGAGGTCGTGGTCATCGACGAGAGCGGGCTGCAATCCTATTTCCCGTTCCCGCGGGTTCCGGCGCGGCCCTGCATATTCGAGTATATCTATTTTGCCCGGCCCGATTCCATCGTCGGCGGGCGCAGCGTCTACGAGGTGCGCAAGGCCTTTGGCGCGCAGCTTGCCCGGGAAATGCCGGTGGATGCCGACATGGTGGTGCCGGTGCCCGATTCGGGCGTTCCGGCGGCGATCGGCTATGCGCGCGAATCCGGGGTGCCGTTCGAGCTTGGCATCATCCGCAACCATTACGTGGGCCGCACCTTCATCGAGCCTTCCCAGCAAATCCGCCAGCTTGGCGTGAAACTCAAGCACAACCCCACTGCCAAGCTGGTCGAGGGCAAGCGGGTGGTGCTGATCGATGATTCCATCGTGCGCGGCACCACCTCGATCAAGATCGTCCAGATGATGCGCGATGCGGGCGCATCCGAAGTGCATCTGCGCATCGCCAGCCCGCCAATCACCCATTCGGATTATTACGGCATTGACACGCCGGACCGGGAAAACCTGCTGGCGTCGAGCCGCAACCTGATGGAAATGCGCGATTATATTGGCGCGGATACGCTGGCCTTTATTTCGGTGGACGGGCTTTACAAGGCCATTGGCTATGAAAAGCGCGACCCGGAGACACCGCAATTCACCGATCATTGCTTTACCGGTGAATATCCGACCCCGCTCACGGATTTACAGAATGAGCGCATCATGCCGCGGCAGTTCTCGCTGCTGGCAGAAACGGCGTAAAATCAATGGGCAAGGGCAAACTACAAGATCGCATTGCGCTGATTACCGGCGCATCACGGGGTATTGGCCGGGCGGCGGCGCTGGAGATCGCACGCGCCGGCGCGCATGTGATCCTGGTGGCACGCACCGAGGGCGGGCTGACGGAAGTTGATGATGAAATCCGCGCCTTTGGCGGCTCGGCCACGCTGGCGCCGCTGGATGTGCGCGATTATGCCGGGATCGACCGGCTTGGCGCGGCGGTTTTCGAGCGCTGGGGCAAGCTGGATATCCTGGTGGGCAATGCCGGGCTCCTGGGCAACCTGTCGCCGCTGGGGCATATCCTGCCCGATGACTGGCAAAGGCTGATGGATGTGAACCTGACCGCCAACTGGCGTTTCATCCGCAGCTTTGACGTGCTGCTGCGCCAGTCCGATGCGGGCCGGGCCATATTCGTGACCTCGGGCGTCACTCAAAGCTGCAAGGCCTATTGGGGTGGCTATACCATCACCAAGGCGGGGCTGGACGCCATGGTGAAAACCTATGCCGCCGAGCTGGCCACCACCAATGTGAAAGCCAACCTGCTCAGCCCCGGCCCGATCCGCACCCATCTGCGCGCCAAGGCGTATCCGGGCGAGGATGCGGCCAAGCTGCCTACACCGGAAGACCTGGCCCCGCTGTTTGTCGAAATGGCCGCACCGGATTTCACCAAGACCGGTGAGATCATCCGCTTCGCGCGTTAAGCGATACAGGGCGCGCCGATTGTCCTGCGCCGGGACATGAGGGTGTGCTTTATGTGCGCCATTGGAACAAGGCCCGGGAGTTTACGCTTCATTAACCATGAAAATGGCGCAAAACCACGCATTTCCCGGTGGCATGGCATTTGCTGGTATTGGCGGGAAGATGATCCAAAACCAGCAGGCCGCCAGCATGACGTCTCTTTTCTTGCCCCCAATCGCCAAAATCGGCGGGGTCGGACTTAACCTTGCCAGCCTCGATCAGGCCGTTACGCAGATTTGCACCGATGCCATCTCCCGGCGCGGATCTTGCGTCTTTACTCTCAACCTCGATCACCTGGTCAAGCTCAAATCCGACCCCGATTTCGCCAGGGCCTACAAAAGCGCCAGCTATGTCAGCGCCGACGGTGCGCCGGTGGTATTTCTGGCCCGCCGGCAGGGTGCAAAACTGGAGCGCACGGCAGGAGCGGACATGATTGTCCCGCTCTGTGCGGAAGCTGCGCGGCGATCCTTGCCGGTATATTTCTTTGGCTCCACCGGCCCGGCGCTCAAAGGCGCGGCGGATGACCTGGCCCGCCGCTTCCCGGCGCTTGAGATTGCCGGCATGGAAGCCCCGCCTTTTGGTTTCAAGCCCCGCTCAAGGGTCGCCGATGAGGCCGCCGAACGCATTGCCGCTTCAGGGGCGCGCATCTGCATGGTGGCGCTGGGGGCGCCCAAGCAGGAGATTTTCGCGGCAGGTGCTTTCAAGGCCTTCCCGGAAATCTCTTATCTGGGAATCGGCGCGGCGCTTGATTTTCTTTCCGGGCACCAGTCCCGGGCGCCGGAATTCATGCAAAAAACCGGCACCGAGTGGATATGGCGCCTGATGGGCAACCCGCGGCGCATGGCGGGGCGTTATGGCAAATGCGCGCTGGTTCTGGCCGACATGACGCTGGTTGAACCCTTGCGCCAGAAGCTGGGTCTCTTGAGCAAATAGGACATCTTGTTACATGACATACCGTTTATGCCTCATTCACCCGATGGATCCGCGCGGCGCGAAAGTCGGCGGGATCGAGACCCATATACGCCTGCTGACCCAACGGTTCCCGGATGATTTTTCGGTCATGCTGGTGGGGGTGGATGCAAGGGGCGACCTGGAGCCGGGCAAGGCGGTGAAAATCAAGACCGGCGGGCGCGAGATCGATTTCTTGCCGGTGCTGCATTTT
>CAZHLV010000027.1:0-21705 GCA_964533415.1 uncultured Hyphomicrobiales bacterium | reverse complement strand
TTGGCCGGTGCTGCGCGGCTGGGGGCGGGGCGTGAATTGCTGGGACCAGTCGGATTACCTGTCCAAGCTGTTCAACGGCTTTCTGGCTTCGGATCCGGAGAGTTGTCTCGAGGTATTCGAAGGCTGGCTGGATGACGATTATCCGTGGCTGCGGCGCATCGGGCTTGTTTCGCTGTTTGGTTTTGGCGGCAGGCGAGACTGGTATCCGCCGGTGGAAACAGTATTGCGCATGGCGGGGCGGCTGTTGCGGGATGAGGATTACTATGTCCAGAAAGGGCTGGGCTGGTGCTTGCGGGAGTGTTATCTGGTTTATCCCCGGGAAACCTTGTGGTTCCTGTCCCGGAATGCCGCCATACTGGCTCCGGCGGCCTGGCCGGCGGCGACGGAAAAACTTGCTGCCGGGGAAAAATCGGAGCTTCGGGCATTGCGGAAAGAAAGGCGGCGTCGATGATTATCGCGGTTGTGGAATTTGAACTTGGAAAATCGGTCACCCTTGACGAGGCGGCGCGCATGTTTGAAGGAAGCGCGCCCAAATACCGGGGATTACCGGGGCTTTTACGCAAGCATTATATCCGTTCAGAAGACGGTCAAACGGTTGGCGGCGTGTATATCTGGAAGAGCCGGGAGGCGGCTGATGCTGTTTATAATGACGAGTGGCGAAGTTTTGTCACGGATAAATACGGTCAGGCGCCGGTTGTCCGGTTTTTTGACAACCCGGTGAGTGTTGACAATACGGCTTAAGCCTTCCAGCGGGCATAGACCAGTGCGCCGAGGATCAGGGCCAGAGCGATCAGGGTCGTGGGGGCAAGCGGTTCATCCAGAAGGATAGCGCCCAGCAAAACCCCCACTGCCGGCACCAGGTAAACCCCGAGAACCGCATAGCTGTTGCCGACCGTGCGGATGAGGTGAAAGCGCAGCAGATAGGCAAGGCCGGTGGGGACAAGCCCCAGATAAATGACGGCCATGACGGGCAGGGGTGTGGCCGCCGCATTGGCATGCAAGGCGGATACGGCGAGCCATGGCATCAGGGAAAGAGCGCCGACCAGCAAGATGGCCGTGGTGAAACTCTCCACCTGAAGCTGTGAATAGCGCCGCACGAACTGGCCTGAAATGACATAGCACAGGCTGGCGCCCAGCAGGGCGAGCTGGCCGATCAGGTTGTGCCCCAGTCCGGCCAGGGCATCGGCTCCGGCAATAACCAGGACACCACTGAACCCCAGAATTACAGCGATGATTTTTGAAGAAGAGAGTTTGTCGTCGCTGGTAACGATATGACTGGCAATGATCGTGAATAAAGGGCCAAGCCCCATGAGAAGCGCGGCTACTCCGGAATCAACGCTTTGTTCGGCCCAGGAGACGAGAAAAAACGGCACGGATGTATTGAAAATACCGACAAGGCTGATCCCTGCCCAGATGCGCGGTGATCTGGGCAGGCAAAAGCCGCGCCAGCGCATCACGGCAAAGAGAACAACAAACGCGATGCTGATACGGATTGCCGCCACGGATGTCGGGGCAAATTCGCGCACCGCGACCTTGATGGCCAGAAATGATG
Organism: uncultured Hyphomicrobiales bacterium; assembly: GCA_964533415.1. GTDB lineage: Bacteria > Pseudomonadota > Alphaproteobacteria > Rhizobiales > BM303 > BM303. The sequence continues at coordinate 20,153 of CAZHLV010000027.1, read as the reverse complement.
TGCCCCAGATCAGGCCAATGCCCACGATCAGCAGCATATCGGGCAAGGTGGGTTTGCGGATGGCTTGCATGAGGGGCGCAGTAGCATGGAGAGCGCGGAGAACAAAGCGATTTTGTTATTCCGCCTTGCCGAAACCGCCGCCGGTCGGGGTCTGGATGGTGATGGCCTCGCCCGGCTCCAGTATGGTTTGATCGCAGCCTTTTAGCTTCTCTATCGTGCCGTCCTTGCGGCGCACGGTGTTGCGGCCTTTTTGGCCGCTTTCCCCGCCGTTCAGACCATGGGGGGGGATGATGCGATGGCTGGAGAGGATGGCGCAATCCATGGTTTCTTCAAACCGGATGGTGCGCGAGGTGCCGCTGCCGGCATGCCACTTGCCCTTGCCGCCGGAGCCGCGGCGGATGTGGAAATCTTCCAGCACCACGGGGAAACGCCATTCAAGGATTTCCGGGTCGGTAAGGCGCGAATTGGTCATGTGGGTGTGCACGGCATCGGCGCCGTTGAACCCATTGCCCGCCGGGGCGCCGGAGCAGATGGTCTCGTAATACTGGTGTTTTTCATTGCCGAAGGTGAGGTTGTTCATGGTGCCCTGCGCGCAGGCCAGCGCACCCAGGGCGCCAAACAGGGCGTCGGTGACCGCCTGGCTGGTTTCCACGTTTCCGGCAACCACGGCGGCGGGGTATCGGGGCCTGAGCATGGAGCCTTTCGGGGTGATGATGTTTATGGGGCGCAGGCAACCGGCATTCATGGGGATGTTGTCTTTCACCATGCAGCGGAAGACATAAAGCACCGCGGCGCGGGCAACCGGTTCCGGGGCGTTGAAGTTATCAGGTTGCTGGGGCGATGTCCCGGTGAAATCCACAATTGCCGAGCGGTCCCCGGTGTTGACGCGGATCGCCACCTTGATGGTTGCGCCCTGGTCGGTCTTGACTTCAAATTCGCTGTCTTTCAGCGCACCGATGACCCGGCGCACCGATTCTTCGGCATTGTCCTGCACATGGCCCATATAAGCGCGCACTACATCGAGGCCGAAATGCTCGATCATGGCGCGCAATTCCTTGACCCCCTTGGTGTTGGCGGCGATCTGGGCTTTGAGATCGGCGATGTTGTGGTCGATATTGCGGGCGGGGTATTTGGCGCTGCCCAGCAGTTCGGCAATTTCCTTTTCGCGGAAGTGGCCACGATCGACCAGCTTGAAATTGTCGATCAGAACGCCCTCTTCATCGACATTGGTGGCCAGCGGCGACATGGAGCCGGGCATGATGCCGCCGATATCGGCATGGTGGCCGCGGCTGGCGGTATAGAACAGAATCTCATCGCCCGACTCGTCAAAAACCGGGGTGATAACGGTGACATCGGGCAGGTGAGTGCCGCCATTATAAGGCGCGTTTAATACAAACACGTCTCCGGGGGCGATACTGCCTTCGTTCAACTCGATAATGGTTTCCACCGAGCGGTCCATGGAGCCCAGATGCACCGGCATGTGGGGGGCGTTGGCCACCAGATGGCCTTTTGCGTCAAAAACGGCGCAGGAGAAATCCAGCCGCTCCTTGATATTGACCGAATAGGCGGTGTTGGCGAGGGTTACCCCCATCTGTTCGGCAATGTTCATGAACAGGTTGTTGAAAATCTCCAGCATGACCGGATCGGCCCTTGTGCCGATGGCGGCAAGACGCTTTGCTCTTGTCTTGCGGCTCAGCAGCAGATGGTCATGGGCCGTGACCTGGGCGTTCCAGCCCGGTTCGATCACGATGGTGGAATTGGGTTCGATGATGAGGGCCGGGCCGGGGAGATTCTGGCCGGGGCTGAGCCGTGAGCGCTCATGAACCGGGCAGTCATGCCATTGGCCGGCGCTGAACATGCGCGTTCGGGCAAGCGGCGGGGCAAGCGGGGCGTCGGAGAGGGGCAAATAGGGCTCTTGCGGTTTGGCGCCACCGCCGAAGGCTTCCACCGAGAGGCTTTCCACGATCAGGGCCTTGTCGTTGAAAATAAAGCCAAAGCGCTGGATATGAGCGTCTTCAAAGGCCTTTCGCATGGCGGCGGGGCGATCAAGGGCAACGCCGAGGGCAGTGTCGGTGCCGTCATAGCGGATTTGCACTCTGGCTACGGTCCGGGCTTGCGAATTCGGGATATCCTGGGCTTCAAGCTCACCAAGAGCGGCGCGGCGCAGCTCTTCAACGGCGCCGGTCAGATCTAGATCTTCGGCAAGCTCCAGCTCCATGGCGCGCTGGCGGCTGGCGGAGATATCGGCCAGCCCCATGCCATAGGCGCTTAAAACCCCGGCAAGGGGGTGAATGAGAACCTTGCGCATACCCAGCGCATCGGCCACCAGGCAGGCATGCTGGGCGCCCGCGCCGCCAAAACAGGCCAGGGTATAGCCGGTGACATCATAGCCGCGCTGCACCGAGATTTTCTTGATGGCGTTGGCCATGTTTTCAACCGCGATATTCAAAAACCCTTCAGCAACCTGCTCCGGGGTGAGGCTTGAGCCTTGCGCCAGTTGGATGAATTTCTTCGTAACAGTCTCACGGTCGAGTGTCTCGTTCTGGCCGGGGCCAAAAAGAGCCGGGAAGTAATCCGGGTTGATCTTGCCCAGCATGACATTGGCGTCGGTTACGGCCAGCGGCCCGCCGCGCCGGTAGCAGGCCGGGCCGGGATTGGCCCCGGCGCTTTGCGGGCCGACGGTAAAGCGGCTTTCATCATAATGCAGCAGGGAGCCGCCGCCCGCCGCCACGGTGTGGATCATCATCATCGGGGCGCGCATGCGCACACCGGCAACCCGGGTTTCAAAGGCGCGCTCATATTCGCCGGCGAAATGGCACACATCGGTCGAGGTGCCGCCCATGTCAAAGCCGATGATTTTATCAAGTCCTGCTATGCGCGCTGTCTCCACAGCGCCGACTACGCCGCCCGCCGGGCCGGACAATATGGCGTCCTTGCCCTGAAACAGATGGGCGGCAGTGAGGCCGCCAGAGGATTGCATGAACATCAGGCTGTCCCTGTCGCCGAGTTCGGAAGCAACCTGTTCCACGTAGCGGCGCAAGATGGGGGAGAGATAGGCGTCCACCACCGCCGTGTCACCGCGCCCCACCAGTTTCATCAGTGGGCTGGCTTCGTGGCTGACCGAAATCTGGGTGAAGCCGGTTTCTTCCGCGATGCGGGCGGCGGCGTTTTCATGGGCGTGATAGCGGTAGCCATGCATGAAGACGATGGCGCAGGCGCGTAAGCCTTTCGCGTAAGCCTTTTCAAGCCCGGCGTGCAGGGCGGCCTCATCAAGCTGGCGCTCCACTGTACCGTCTGCGAGGATGCGCTCATCGGCCTCCAGTACCTGTTCGTAAAGCAAAGAGGGTTTTTTTATGTTGAGATCAAAAATATGCGGGCGGGCCTGGTAGCCGATCTCCAGAGCATCGCCAAAACCCCTGGTGATGACCAGGAGGGTGCGGTCGCCCTTGCGTTCCAGAAGCGCATTGGTGGCGACCGTCGTGCCCATTTTCACACTGCCGACAAGCTTGGCCGGGATGGCATTGTCCTTGTCGATCCCCAGAGCATCCTTTATGCCCTGAATGGCGGCGTCTTTATAATTCCCGGGGTTTTGCGAGAGGAGCTTGGCGGCTTTTATGACACCATCGGGGCTGCGGGAGACGACATCGGTAAAGGTGCCGCCGCGGTCAATCCAGAATTGCCATTTTTCCCGGCTGTGTTGATCTGCCATTTTGAAGTATCCAGTCATTGGGGATAATCCCAAAGAACATTTTCTTGATAAAACGTCAATAAAATATTGACATCAATTAAGGCTCTGTTAACAATGCTAGGCAGGGGCGATAATGCCCCGTGCATAACAGGGCACGTCAGGTTAATTCTATATGGGAGGATTTCAGATATGAGTGGATTTGTTAAAGCGGCCTTGGCCGGTGCGTTTTCTCTGGGGCTGGGCGCCAGCGCCCTTGCCGGAACGACGTGGGACATGCCAACGCCTTACCCGGACAAGACCTTTCACACGGTGAATATCATCCAGTTTGCCAAGGATGTTGAAGCCGATACGGGCGGCAAGCTCAAGATCAAGGTGCATTCGGCAGGCTCGCTCTTCAAGCACAAGGAAATCAAGGGCGCAGTGCGCAGCGGGCAGGTGCCCGTGGGCGAGTTTTTCATGGGGCTTCTGGCCAATGAAAACCCGGCTTTTGGCATTGACACCCAGCCGTTCCTTGCCACTACCTACAAGGATGCGGAAAAACTGTGGAAGGCCCAGCGGCCGGTAGTTGAAAAACTGTTCGACAAGCAGGGGCTGATGGTTCTTTTCTCCGTGCCGTGGCCGGGCCAGAGTCTTTATACCAAGAAACCGATCAATCAGGTTTCCGATCTCAAGGGGTTGAAATTCCGCACCTATAACCCAACGCTGGACAAGTTCGCCAAGCTGGTGGGCGCGGCGCCCACACAGGTTCAGGTGCCCGATATTCCGCAAGCCTTCGCCACCGGGCGGGTCGAGGCGATGATTACCTCGCCTTCGACCGGGGCCAATTCCAAGGCCTGGGACTTTGTTTCCATCTACACCAATATTCAGGCCTGGGTGCCCAAGAATGTCGTGGTTATCAACAAGAAGGCTTTCCGCAAGCTGGATGAGAGCACCAGGGCTGCCGTGCTGAGCGCTGCCAAGGCAGCGGAGATTCGCGGCTGGGATATGAGCCGCAAGGAAGCGGCGGCCAAGACGGCCATTCTGGCCAAGAACGGCATGAAGATCGTCACTCCGAGTGAAGACCTGATGAAGGGTCTTAAAGCCATCGGCGCGACCATGCTCGAGGACTGGAAGAAGGCTGCCGGGGCCGAAGGCAAGGCCATTCTGGACGCCTATTACGCCAAGTAAGGCTTTCTTTGCGGGGGGTGGGGACATCCCCCGCAAATTTGAATACACGCTCGTACCATCATTTCTGACAGGGTTTTGCTCAAAAAGGGCGATAACATGCGAAAAGCGCTGGACCGGTTATATATCGCGAGCGGCTGGACGGGAGCCTTGTTTATCGCGCTGATCTGCGTACTGGTTTTTGTTCAGGTGCTGCTTAATCTGGTGGACCGGCTTTCGTCCTTGCTCACCGGTTCGGCCATTGGGCTTTCGATACCCTCTTACAGCGATTTCACCGGGTTTTTCCTTGCGGCGGCTTCATTCTTTGCCCTTGCCTATACCCTGCGTGAAGGCGGCCATATCCGGGTGTCGCTGGTGATTCAGAATCTTGCTCCTGGCGTGCGGCATTTCGTTGAAATCTGGTGCGTGGCGGCGGCCTTGGCGGCATCGGGTTATTTTGCCTGGTACATGGCGTTGCTGGTGGGCGAATCCTTTACCTATAACGATCTTTCCCCCGGTATTGTCGCGGTGCCCATATGGATTCCGCAATCGGCGGTGCTGGCCGGGTTGGCGGTGCTTTCCATCGCGCTTCTTGATGATCTGGTGGCACTCCTCGGGGGGCGTAAACCCAGCTATGACGGCAAGGGGGAAAACCTGCTTGAGGGTGAAGAGCCGGTTCCGGTTCTGGAGCGGGGGGCGGGCCATGAATGAGATCGGTCTGACCATCTTCTTGCTGTTTATCCTGTTCGTGCTTCTGGGCTCCGGGGTATGGGTGGCGTTTTCGCTGATGATGGTGGGCATGATCGGCATGGCCATGTTCTCCGATGCGCCCATGGGGCAGGTTCTGGCGACCACCGTCTGGGGGGCGAGCAACTCCTGGGCGCTGGCGGCGCTGCCGCTGTTTATCTGGATGGGCGAGATTTTATTCCGCTCGCGCCTGTCCGAAGACATGTTTACCGGGCTTTCGCCGTGGATGAACCGGCTGCCGGGGCGGTTGCTGCATGTCAATATTTTCGGTTGCGGGATCTTTGCTGCTGTTTCAGGCTCATCCGCGGCAACTGCGGCGACCATTGGCAAGATGTCGATCCCGGAACTTTCCAGGCGCGGCTACCCCGAAAAGATGATCTTGGGCACGCTGGCCGGGTCGGCCACTTTGGGGCTGCTCATTCCGCCTTCGATTATTTTGATCGTGTACGGGGTGGCCACCGAGCAATCCATAGCGCGATTGTTCATTGCCGGAGTTTTGCCGGGGCTTTTGCTGGTGTTCCTGTTTGTCGGCTACGTGGTCTTGTGGTCGGTTTTTCATGCCCGATCGATTCCGACCGGGGATTCCGGGGTGCCGCTGGGCGAGAAACTGCGCCGCTCGCGCCGCCTTGTTCCGGTCATTGCCCTGATCGCCGGGGTGATCGGCTCCATCTATGCCGGGATTGCCTCGCCCACGGACGCCGCCGCTGTCGGGGTGGTGCTTGCGCTTCTCCTGTCCTGGTCGGGTGGCTCGCTGAACAGGCGCAGTTTTCTTGACGGGCTTATGGGGGCCACCAAAACCTCGGCCATGATCGCGTTCATCCTGGCGGGGGCGGCGTTTTTGACCGTGTCCATGGGCTTTACCGGAATCCCCAAGATGCTGGCCTCGTGGATTGCCGCCCTGCATCTTTCGCAATATGCGCTGCTCGGGGCGCTCACGGTGTTTTTCATTGTTCTGGGGTGTTTTCTTGACGGCATTTCGGTGGTGGTGCTCACGACATCGGTGATCCTGCCCATGGTGGAGCAGGCGGGGATCGATCCGCTGTGGTTTGGCATTTTCGTGGTGATCGTGGTGGAGATGGCGCAGATCACGCCGCCGGTTGGCTTTAACCTGTTCGTTATTCAGGGGCTGACGGGGCGCAATATCCTGCGGGTGGCGGCGGCCGCGCTGCCGTTTTTCATGCTGCTCATGGCGGCGCTGGTGATTATTGTTTTCGTGCCTGAAATCGTCACGGTTTTGCCGAACATGATGGGGAGATGAGGCCATGAGTGAATCAGAAAATCCCAGGCGGGTAGGTCCGATTGTCTCTTCGGCGCATCTGGCGGTGGAAGGCTCGGAAGAGCTGAGCGAACTTGAATTTGGCCTGATTATCGCCAATAACGCCTTTGAGCGCTGGATCGTGCGTTGCATGGCCGCGGCCGGGGTGTCTGATGTGAGTGCGCTGGATGTCCTGGTGCTGCATTCCATCAACCATCGTGGCCGGGCCCGGAAAATGGCCGATATCTGCTTTGTGCTCAATGTCGAGGATACCCACACGGTGGTCTATGCGCTTAAAAAACTGGAAAAACTGGGGCTGGTGCGCGGCGAGCGGCGCGGCAAGGAGAAGTTTTTTGTCGCAACGGCAAAAGGGCGCGGGGCGTGTGAACGCTATGGCGTCATCCGCCAGAAATGCCTGTTGCATTCGATGACGGCGCTGGGAGGTCAACACCCGGAAACCGGCAAGGCAGCCGGGCTCTTGCGCATGATCTCGGGGCTTTATGACCAGGCTGCCCGGGCGGCGGCTTCGCTGTAGGTTGATTGTCTTGCCTGAATGGCCGGGGCAGAAAATCTCGCTCTCGCCAAATCCATCGGAATCACATAAAGTTACGCCATGAGTATCTGGGGAAAATTGGCGGGGGCTGCGGCAGGCTTTGCGATTGGCGGGCCGATTGGTGGTTTGCTGGGCGCGATGGCCGGGCATTATGCCATTGACAAGGCCGCCCGATCGGGCAAGGGGCCCGAACTTGAAGATCACTCAAGGCCGGAAAAGCAGATCGCCTTTACCATTGGGGTGATTGCGCTGGGGGCCAAGATGGCCAAGGCGGACGGGCATGTCAGCCGGGCCGAGGTTGATGCATTCAAGGAAGTTTTCCGCATACCGCCCCATGAGGTCAAGAATGTCTCGCGGGTGTTCAACCTGGCCAAGAAGGATATTGCCGGATACGATGCCTATGCCCGCCAGCTTGCCGATTTGTTCGGCCCCGGTTCCCCGGTGCTTGAAGATGTCATGGACGGGCTGTTTCATATCGCCATGGCGGATAACGTGCTGCATCCGGGCGAGGAGGAGTTTCTTGAATCCGTGGCCTCGATCTTTGGCTTCGGCAAGATGGAGTTTGATCGCATTCGCGAGCGCTACCTGCCGCCGGAAGAAGAAGATCCCTATGTTATTCTCGGGGTCAGCCGTGATGATTCTGATGCGCAGATCAAGAAAGCCTATCATCGGCTGGTAAAGGAAAATCACCCTGACCGGCATATTGCCGCGGGGATGCCGGAAGAGTTTGTTGAATTGGCAAATGAAAAACTTGCGGCGATAAATACCGCCTATGACAAGATCGAGAAACAGCGGGGGATGTGATGGCCTTTGCGTGTTTTTCCGGTTTTCCGGCCTTGCCGAACCCATGAATCCTGATACCGCTCTTGATGTTCTCGTCCGCCCTTCGCCCAATCACGGGGCGCGGGATCCGCGGCTGGATATAGATATTCTTCTGCTTCACTATACCGGGATGCCCGAGGCCGATGGGGCGCTGGACTGGTTGTGCCGGGAAGAAAGCCAGGTAAGTGCGCATTACTTTGTTTATGAAGATGGGCGCATCGTGCAGATGGTTCCCGAAGCGCGCCGGGCCTGGCATGCGGGGGCCGCGTACTGGGCGGGGGAGCGCGATATCAATGGCTGTTCCATCGGTATCGAGATTGCCAATGGAGGGCCGGACAGTGCCAGCCCCGGCTTTCCGCCGGAGCAGATGGACGCGGTGATTGCCCTGTGCCGCGATATTTTGAAGCGCCATGAAATCTTGCCCCAAAGGGTTCTCGGGCATAGCGATGTGGCGCCGGGACGCAAGAGCGATCCGGGGGCTTTTTTTGACTGGCGTATGCTGAGCGCGGCGGGAATTGGGCTGATGGTCAAGCCAGAACCGGTTGTTGAAGGGCCGGTGTTGGGTTTGGGGGATAGCGGCCGGGATGTTCGCCATTTGCAAAAGGCTTTGCGCTTCTATGGCTATGGGGTTGAGGTCAGCGGTGTTTATGACGAGGCGAGCGCTTGTATCGTGGAGGCCTTCCAGCGCCATTTCCGCCCGGCGAGGATTGACGGGGTTGCCGATATTTCAACGCGAAAAACCCTTGACCGTTTGCTGCAAGGCCTTGACGCGGCGGGGGCATGAGGCCACATATGCCTTGCCAGATGGCTGGATGGCCGCTGCGTGCATCTGTTGCAGATGCGCGTGGAGGAAAGTCCGGGCTCCAGGAAAACACGGCGCCGGGTAACGCCCGGCGGGGGTAACCCCAGGGATCAGTGCCACAGAAAGCAAACCGCCCCTGAAATTTCAGGGGTAAGGGTGAAAGGGTGCGGTAAGAGCGCACCGCGCTGCCGGCAACGGTGAGCGGTCATGGTAAACCCCGCCGGGAGCAAAACCAAATAGGGACGGCGTTCGGGCTTTGGTCCAGGGCTTGTTTTCCAGCTCAGCCGTCCGGGTTGGTTGCATGAAGCCTGCCGCAAGGCCGGCTCCAGATGAATGGTCATCACATGGGTTTGATCCCATGTACAGAACCCGGCTTACAGGCCATCTGGCATATTTTTCAATAGTTTTGAAGAGTAGCAAAGAGCAGGACAGACCGATTCCGCGTGTCTGGCGTCTCCGGTTGAGCCATGACCGGGAGATAAATATTCTAACCGGATATTAACCATAAGCTGTTGAAATCAGGAAAATATTTACCAAGCCTCAACTTCATGGCGGCTATTGTTCCCATTGACGACCATAAAATTCCATGATAGACCATGGTATTCAGTATTTTTTCCATGAGCTACTGCGGCTTTTGAATGAAAGCTGTGCATGAGAATCGAAAAAATATTGTTTTAGAGGTGGCGGTCCTGGTGATTCAGGCCGCCCCTTGTGAGTTTTTGATACCGCACTGGAAACCTGCGCGCGGGTTTTGAAGGGTGATCTGGCAAGGCGTGAGGAGGGGATCAATGGAGCGGTTCGTGTCGTCTTACACGAACAGGGTGGACGCCAAGGGGCGTGTCTCGGTTCCAGCATCTTTCCGCGCGATCTTGGCCCGTGATGGCTTTGATGGCGTGTTTTGCTACCCCTCACTGGACAGCCAGACCCTGGATGCGGGTGGGGGTTCACTGATTGATGAAATCCATGGTCTTCTTGAGGGGCTTGATCCTTATTCTGATGAGCGCGATGAGCTGTCGCTGGCGCTGTTCGGGGAAAGCGAGGTTCTTAAAGTCGATCAGGACGGGCGGGTCATTTTACCGCCCCGGCTGCGCGAGCATGCCGGGATTGGCGATCGGGCGGTATTTGTCGGTGTTGGTCACAAGTTCCAGATCTGGTCGCCGGAGCGTTTTGAAGAACGCCGCGCCGGGGCGCGCAAGCGGGTGGTTGAGTTGAAGCGATTGTTGCGCAAGGCCTCCGGGGGGCAAGCGGGGGGCCTGGGGGGTGCGGAAACATGACGGGCCGCGACCCTGTGGTCGCTGGCGGACCGGCTCGTCATGTTCCCGTGCTTCTGGATGAGGTTCTGGCGGCGCTTGCCCCGCAAGATGGCGGGGTGTATGTGGACGGAACTTTCGGAGCGGGCGGGTATAGCCGGGCGATTTTGAAGGCAGCTGATTGCCGTGTTTTCGCCATTGATCGCGATGAACGGGCGCTGGAGGCGGGGCGCTGCATGGAAGATGAGTTTGCGGGGCGTTTCAGGCTCGTAAGGGGACGGTTTTCACAGATGGCGCAGTTGCTCAAATCCCTTGATGTGATGGAGGTGGACGGCGTTGTTCTTGATGTCGGGGTTTCATCCATGCAGCTTGATGATGCCGGGCGGGGGTTTTCATTCATGAATGATGGTCCGCTGGATATGCGCATGGAGAGCCGGGGGGTAAGCGCGGCTGATGTTGTCAATACGGCGCAAGAGGGTGATCTGGCGCGGATTATCGCGATCCTTGGTGAGGAGCGCAAAAGCCGCCGGGTGGCCAGGGCTATTGTGAAGGCGCGGGCCACGGCGCCGATCTTGCGTACATCAGAACTGGCGGCGATCGTTGAAAAGGCGGTTGCCGGTGGCAAGCCTTCGCGTGTTCACCCGGCCACGAGAACGTTTCAGGGCTTGCGGATATTTGTCAATCACGAGCTTAAGGAACTGGCGCAGGGGCTGGGTGCGGCGGAAACCCTTCTGAAAGACGGGGGGCGGCTGGTCGTGGTGACGTTTCATTCCCTGGAGGACCGGATTGTGAAGCGGTTTTTCAATGAGCGGGCGCGTCCGGCGGCGCGGCCTTCGCGCCATTTGCCTGTCGCGGCAGGGACTGAAAAAACGCTTTCCTTTTCGCTATTGCACAAGGGGGCGCAAAGTGCTTCGGATGATGAACTTGCGCGTAATCCGCGGGCGCGTTCGGCGCGGTTGCGGGCTGGTGTCCGGCGCGGTGGCGAGGCTTTTGATGTTGATTTTCGCGCCCTTGGCGTACCTGTGTTAAATGTAACCGGAGAGGTTCCATGTTCCTGAAGGTCTTGAATATCACGCTTGTTTCGGCTGCCCTGGCCGGGGCGATCTACCTTTATAATGTCAAGTATGAAGTGGCGGCCTATCGTTCACAGGTCAAAACCCTGGAGCGCCAGTTGATTGCCGAGCGCGAGGCAATCAATGATTTACATGCGGAGTGGTCGTATCTTAATCGCCCGGAGCGCCTGAAGGTGCTGGCCGAGCGTTATCTGGAGCTTGAGCCGGTACATGCGGAACAGATTGTCACCGTGGAAAGCCTGCCAGGACGCACCCGGGATTTTTCACCGGATCTTTCGTCGGCTTTTGGCGGATATGCGGGGATCAGTTCAAGCACAAGCCGGATACAGTAAAAATGAGTTTTTTCAAGCGTCAACCCGTTGTCAAACCCCTTGGCCATCGCGGTTCTTCCCTGACGGCTGATGGCGTGCGGGCAAGCGGAAAAGCCGTGATCCACGTGGGGAACCGGGCGCGCTTTGTGTTTGTCATGGCGGCATGTTCGCTGTGTTTTGGCATGATTAGCTTGCGGTTGGTCGAGGTCGCGGCGGTGGCGCAAACCGGACTGGAGCGAAGGGCCGGGAGCGCGCAAAATATCCGCTACCAGCGCCCGGATTTGATGGATCGTAATGATATCATCATGGCCAAGGACTTGAACAAGACCTCGCTCTATGCCGATTCCACCAAGATTATTGATATTGACGAGGTGGTGGAAAAACTCACCGCTGTTTTGCCTGATCTTGATCCGCGGCGCTTGCGAGCCAAACTTTCCCACAAGAGCAAGTTTATCTGGATCAAGCGTGGGCTGACCCCGCGCCAACATGCGCGTATTTTCCGGCTGGGGCTTCCCGGGCTTGAGTTTGAGCGTGAAAACAGCCGGGTTTATCCAAATGGCCAGATTGCCGCGCATATCCTTGGGCATGTCAATGTGGATAACAAGGGCACGGCGGGGATTGAGAAATATATTGATACGATCGGTTTGAGCAATGCCGACGCCTTGGCGCCGGTCAAGCTTTCCATTGATTTGCGGGTTCAACATGCCGTGCGCGAGGAGCTTGTGGCGGCCATGCAGCTTTACAAGGCCAAGGCGATCAGCGCAGTGGTCTTGGATGTGCATACGGGCGAGGTTCTGGCCATGTCCTCGCTGCCCGATTATGACCCGAATGATCCGGCCAAGTCCTTGAACAAAAACACGTTAAATCGCATGACCGCGGGGGTGTACGAGCTTGGCTCGGTGTTCAAGGCATTTACGGTGGCAATGGCTCTTGATAGCGGTGTGGCTACTTTAAAGAGCAAGTATGATGCGCGAAAGGCGATCCGGGCCGCCTCGTTCAAGATCGATGATTTTCATGCCAAGCGGCGTATTCTCACGGTGCCGGAAGTGTTTATTTATTCGTCCAATATCGGCGCAGCGAAAATTGCCCTGGATGTGGGGCGAAAGCGGCAAAAGGCATTTTTAAAACGCCTTGGGCTACTGACGAGGTTGCAAACGGAACTGCCTGAATCGCGCCAGCCCATGTTTCCCAAAACCTGGCGGCCGGTGAATGTCATGACGATTGGTTACGGGCATGGCCTGGCCGTCTCGCCCCTGCAAGCAGCAAGCGCGGCGGCGGCGCTGGTAAATGGCGGCAAGCTGATTACCCCTACTTTCCTGAAGCGTTCTGAAGCCGTGGCGCTGTTTTCCGCCAAGCAAGTGCTGAAGCCCGAGACCAGCGCCGATATGCGATACCTGATGCGGCTGAACGTGACCAAGGGGACGGCGCGAAAGGCGGATGTTCCGGGGTACCTGGTAGGGGGCAAGACCGGTACGGCGGAAAAAGCTACCCGTCACGGTTATTCAAAAAACAAATTGCTGACAAGTTTCATGGGTACATTCCCGACGAATGCGCCTAAATATGTCATTCTGGTTGTGCTTGATGAACCCAAGGGTCTCAAGCAAACTCACGGATATGCAACTTCAGGCTGGAACGCGGCGCCGGTCACGGCGAAGATTGTCGCCCGTATTGCGCCGATGCTGGGGGTTTTGCCTGAAGACCCCTCTGTGGAGATTTTCCGCCGCCCCGTGTTGGCGGCTTTTGATAAAGAACCAAGGTGATATGCAATTGCAGGAGCTTTTCGGGGAAACCCGGAAATTGCCCAAGGATCGGGCGGGCATAAATATTAAAGGGCTCACTGCCGATAGCCGGCAGGTTGAGCCCGGATTTCTTTTTGCGGCCCTTCCCGGGGTGGCTGCGGATGGGGTGCGCTTTGTTTCCGATGCGCTGAAGAACGGCGCGGTGGCAATCCTGACCGGGGACGCTCAGGGGAGTATTGATACTGGAAATGCAGTTCTTGTCAGGGTAAGCAATCCACGCCGGGAGCTGGCTTTGGCGGCGGCGCGGTTTTACCAGGACCAGCCGGAAATCCTGGCGGCGGTGACCGGGACGAATGGCAAAACCTCGGTGGCCTCTTTCTTGCGCCAGATCTGGGTGGATATGGGGTTTTGCGCCGCCAATCTGGGCACTACCGGGGTATTTGGACCCGAGGGACATACATATCTTGGCCTGACGACGCCGGGACCGGTGCAGCTGCACAAGGTCTTGCGTGACCTGGTCAGCCAGGGCGTAACCCACGGGGCGCTGGAGGCGTCATCCCACGGGCTTGAGCAAAACCGGCTCGACGGGGTCCGGATCACGGCGGCGGCCTTTACCAATATCAGCCGCGATCACCTGGATTATCATGATGGGTTCGAGGATTATTTCGCCCAGAAGCAGCGGCTGTTTGAAGAACTGCTGCCGGAAAATTCTGCCGTGGTTACCGACCGGGATTCAACTGGCTCTGACGTGGTTTGCCAGATTGCGGAGCGGCGCAACCTGAGACTCTTTTGCGTTGGACGCAAGGGCGGTGACCTTCGGCTTGTTGGCAATGAGCGGGACGGTTTTGGTCAGCGCCTTGCGGTTGAACATGAAGGCCGTGTCCATGACGTTTACTTGCCGTTGGCGGGGGATTTCCAGGTCTCCAACGCGCTGGTTGCCGCCGGGCTGGCAATCGTTTGCGGCGCCGATGCCGGGCCGGCCCTTGCCGCTCTTGAAAAATTGCAGGGAGCCAGCGGACGGCTGGAGCTTGTGGGCAAGACCGGGGCGGATGCGCCGGTGTTTGTCGATTATGCCCATACGCCAGACGCGCTGGCCAATGCGCTTGAAGCCCTGCGCCCCTATGTGAGCCGGAACCTGGTCGTAGTCTTTGGCGCGGGCGGGGACCGGGACAAGGGCAAGCGCCCGCTGATGGGCGAAGTGGCGGCAAGGCTGGCGGACAAGGTGATCGTGACCGATGACAATCCACGCGGCGAGGATCCGGCGGCGATCCGCGCCGAAATCCTTGAGTCCTGCCCCGGGGCTGATGAGATCGGCGCGCGGGCCGGGGCGATCGAGACGGCGATTGCCGGGCTTGGTGAAGGTGATGTCTTGCTGGTGGCGGGCAAGGGGCATGAGGAAGGGCAGATTGTCGGAGATGAGGTCTTGCCGTTTTCCGATCATCGGGTTGTGAGCGCTGCGCTGGCAAAGGGAGCGGGGACATGAAGCCACTGTGGCGGCTTGAGGATTTTGTTGCCGGGGCGGGGGGAAGCCTTGGCGGGAATGCGCGCGATGTTACCGGGATTTCCATCGATACCCGGACTCTGGAGCCGGGAGATGCGTATTTCGCCATTACCGGAAATGTGCATGACGGGCATAAATTTGTTGCGCAGGCACTGGAAAAAGGCGCTGCCCTTGCGGTGGTGCGGCATGATTACGAGGGCGGGGGGGCGCTGTTGCGGGTCGAGGAGCCGCTGGAGGCGCTTGAAGGGCTGGCGCGGGCGGCGCGGGCGCGCTCGGCGGCGCGAATTGCGGCGGTCACGGGGTCGGTTGGCAAGACGGGCGCCAAGGAAGCATTGCGGCTGGCGCTTGGCGCGGGGGCGCGGGTTCATGTTTCGGAAAAATCCTATAACAACCAGTGGGGGGTTCCGCTTTGCGTGGCGCGTCTTCCGGAAGATGCGGAATTTGCCGTGTTCGAGATCGGCATGAACCATCCCGGCGAGATCACGCCGCTGGTGGGGCTGGTGCGTCCGCATGTGGCGTTGATTACCACGGTGGAGCCGGTGCATATCGGGTATTTCGAATCCCTTGAGGCGATTGCCGCGGCCAAGGCGGAAATCCTTGACGGGCTGGAGCCGGGGGGTGTTGCGGTTCTTAACCGGGACAACGGCTTTTTTGCATTTCTTGAAAAGCGGGCAAAAGCGGCCGGGGCCGGGCGGGTGCTGGGGTTTGGCGCGCATGAAGAGGCGGATGTCCGGCTGAAGGACGCGGCGCTGCATGAGCGTGATTCATGCGTGGCGGCGCGTATTTGCGATCATGATGCGATCTACAAGATGGGAGCGCCGGGGCGGCACATGGTGCTCAACTCGCTGGGGATCCTGGCCGTTGTCGAGGCGCTTGGCGCTGATCTGGCGCTGGCGGCGCTGGCGCTGGCGGATGTGCGCGCGCCGCAAGGGCGCGGGGCGCGGAGCCGGCTGAAGGTTCCAGGCGGCGAGATCGTGCTGATCGATGAAAGCTATAACGCCAACCCGGCTTCCATGCGTGCGGCGCTTTCACTCCTGGCGACCACGAAAACCGGTAAGGGCGGGCGGCGAATCGCGGTTCTGGGGGATATGCTGGAGCTTGGCGATCATGCGCCGGATTTGCACGCGGCGCTGGCCTTGGAGGTCGTGGAGGCACGGGTTGACCTGGTGTTTGCCAGCGGGGCAAATATGAAGGGGTTATGGGAAAATATTCCACCCGTCATGCGCGGAGCCTACAGCGAAACGGCCGGGGGGCTTGAAACGCGGCTTCTTGAAGAAATACGCGGCGGAGATGTGGTCATGATAAAGGGATCGCTGGCAAGTTGCATGGGGCCGCTTGCCGAAACCCTTAAAAACCGCTACCCGGAGGCAGGAACAGGTACGGCGCGGATGCGCCAAGGGGATTAATTCATGCTTTATCATCTGCTTTACGGCTTGAGCGACCATATTCCGGTTTTGAATGTTTTCCGCTATCTGACTTTCCGCTCGGGCGGAGCGGTGGTCACGGCGCTGCTGATTATCTTCTTGTTCGGGCCGATGATTATCGAGGCCCTGCGCAAGCGCCAGGGCAAGGGGCAGCCGATCCGCGAGGATGGGCCCAAGCGGCATATCCTGGAAAAACAGGGGACGCCGACCATGGGCGGTCTGGTAATCCTGCTGGGAATCGGGGCGGCAACGCTGCTCTGGGCCAATCTGACCAACCCCTATGTGTGGCTGGTGCTGTTTGTCACCATGGGGTTTGGTACCATCGGGTTTTATGATGATTACCTGAAAGTCACCGGTGGCTCGGCGACCCATGCATTTTCCGGCAAGGTGCGCTTGCTGCTGGAATCGATCATTGCCCTGATCGCCGTGATCGGGTTCATGCATGTGGGCAAGATGCCTTTGTCGCAATCGGTGACATTTCCGTTTTTCAAGGATCTGGTT
The DNA here is from genome assembly GCA_964533415.1 of uncultured Hyphomicrobiales bacterium. Classification (GTDB taxonomy): domain Bacteria; phylum Pseudomonadota; class Alphaproteobacteria; order Rhizobiales; family BM303; genus BM303. Next base: position 3,344 of record CAZHLV010000027.1, on the reverse strand, counting down.
CTTGACCTGGGCTGGTTTTTCTCGGTCTTTGGCGTATTCATCATCATTGGCATGGGTAATGCGGTGAATTTGACCGATGGGCTGGACGGGCTGGCGATCGTGCCGGTGATGATCGCGGCCGGAACGCTCGGGCTTATTGCCTATCTTGTGGGTAACTCGATATTTTCGGGCTATCTGCAAATCCAGTATGTCAGCGGCACCGGTGAATTGGCGGTGTTTTGCGGTGCGGTGCTGGGGGCCGGGCTTGGCTTCTTGTGGTTCAATGCGCCGCCGGCCATGATCTTCATGGGCGATACCGGCTCGCTGGCGCTGGGCGGCGCGCTGGGGGCGATCAGCATCGCCACCAAGCACGAGATCGTGCTGGGGATCGTCGGCGGTCTGTTCGTGCTTGAAACCGTCTCGGTGATCGTCCAGGTGGCCTCGTTCAAGCTGACCGGCAAGAGGGTGTTCCGCATGGCGCCGCTGCATCATCATTTTGAACAAAAGGGCTGGGCCGAGGCGACCATCGTGATCCGTTTCTGGATCATCTCGGTGCTGCTCTCGCTGGCCGGTCTGGCCACGCTGAAACTGAGGTAAGGAAAACATGATTCCGGCCCGCTCATTTGCCAATGCGACCTGCGCTGTCTTCGGGCTGGGACTGACCGGGACGAGTGCGGCCAGGGCTCTGCTGGAAGGCGGGGCGCGGGTTCTGGCGTGGGATGACCAGGAAATATCACGGGAAAAAGCCCGGCAACAGGGCTTGCCGGTGGATGAGCTGTATAAAGCGGACTGGGGCAGAATTGATTGCCTGGTCTTGAGCCCCGGTGTGCCGCTGACCCACCCCGAGCCCCATGCGATCGTGAAAATGGCGCATCGATTTGATGTTCCGGTTATTGGCGACACGGAAATCATGGTGCGCGAGATTGCCGCCAGCGGGGCGCGGCTGGTGGCGGTTACCGGCACCAATGGCAAATCCACGGTGACGGCTCTTTTGGGGCATGTATTGCAAAAACAGGGGCTGAAAGTCGAAGTGGGGGGGAATATCGGCACCTTTGCAGTGCTGGAGCTGGGCAAGCCCACGGATGAAACCATTTATGTCATCGAGTTTTCTTCTTACCAGATCGACCTGACTCCCTCGCTCAAACCCGATGTTGCGATCTGTCTCAATCTTTCTCCCGATCATCTGGACCGGCATGGCTCCATGGAAAATTACGCCAGGGTGAAGGCGCGGATTTTTGCGCTTCAGAACGCAGGCGATACGGCTATTGTCGGGGTTGATGACAGCCATGGCCTGCAAATTCGTGATGCCCTGTTGCGCCGGGGGCAAAAGCCGGTTTCCATTTCGCAATCTCTTGTTCCGGAAAAGGGCTACGGGGTCATTGACGGGATTTTGTATGGCCGCATGGATGGCAATATCCGCGAGATGGCCGATATCACGCGGGCGCGGGCCTTGCGCGGAGCGCATAACGGGCAAAATGCAGCGGCGGTTTTTGCCGCCTGCCGGGCGCTGGGGCTGGAAAGCGGGGATATCGCGGCGGGGCTGATGGATTTCCCCGGCCTTGAACACCGCATGGAAGAGGTGGGGCGGATTGGAAATGTCCTGTTCATCAATGATTCCAAGGGCACCAATGCGCAGGCCGCGGCGAAGGCGCTGGGCAGTTTTGACGATATTTACTGGATCGCCGGGGGGCGCTCCAAGGCGGGCGGGATTGAGCCGCTCAAGCCCCTGTTTTCGCGAATTCGCAAGGCCTATCTGATTGGCGAGGCGGCGGAGGATTTTGCCGCAACCCTGAAGGGGCAGACGCCTTGCGTGATGTGCGGCACGTTGAAGACGGCGCTGGAGCGGGCGGCAAAAGATGCTGGCGGGGCTTCCGGGAATCCGGTGGTCCTGCTTTCACCGGCCTGTGCCTCGTTTGACCAGTATCCGTCCTTCGGGGTGCGCGGTGATGAGTTCCGCTCTCTGGTCCGGCAGCTTGGGCAGGGGGAAACCTGAGATGTTTTCACGCACTGATACCAGCGCACTCGGGGAATGGTGGTGGACGGTTGACCGCGCCATGATGGGCGCGGTGCTGGTGTTGATGGGGGCTGGGTTGCTGTTTTCCTTCTCGGCCAGTCCGCCGGTCGCGCACCGGCTGGGGCTTTCCGATTACCATTTCATTATTCGCCATATCGTTTTTCTGACCCCGGCGCTGCTGGTCATGTTGGCCACGTCGCTGCTTGACAAGCGGTTGCTGCGGCGGGTGGCGTTGTTCGTGTTTTTTGCCGGGCTGGCGCTCATGGTGGCGGCGATCCTGAGCGGACCGGTGGTCAAGGGCGCAACGCGCTGGGTGAGTTTCGCCGGGCTTTCCCTGCAACCTTCAGAAATAGTCAAACCGGCCTTTATCATCTTGACCGCCTGGCTGTTTTCAGAGCGGGCAAACCACCCGGAAATGCCGGTCAATGCACTGGCCATGATCCTTTATGCGCTGTTCGTGGCGGCGCTCGTGTTGCAACCGGATTACGGGCAGACCGCGCTGACCACGCTGGTCTGGCTCAGCTTGTTTTTCATGGCCGGGCTTTCCTGGATCTGGACCGCTGCGATTGCCGGGATGAGCGTGGCGGGGCTTGGGCTGGCCTATCTTTTCGTGCCCCATGTGACGGCGCGCATTGACAAGTTCCTTCATCCTGGCACCGGCGATACGTTTCAGGTGGATACTGCCTTGCAGGCTTTTGCCCGCGGCGGGTGGTTTGGCGTGGGGCCCGGCGAGGGGACGGTCAAGCGGATTTTGCCCGATGCGCATACGGATTTTATCTTCGCGGTGATCGGGGAGGAGTTTGGCGGGGTGATCTGCCTGGTTTTGCTCGGCCTGTTTGCCTTCATCGTCTTGCGCGGGCTGCGCCGCGCCATGCGCGATGCGGATCCGTTTGTCCGGCTTGGCGTTTCGGGGCTTGTACTGCTGTTTGGCATACAGGCGATCATCAATATGGGGGTCAATGTATCACTGTTGCCGGCCAAGGGCATGACCTTGCCGTTTATCTCCTATGGCGGTTCATCGCTTATCGCCTCGGCTTTTACAATCGGCGCGGTTCTGGCGCTGACCCGTGAACGGCTGAGCGAGGCGAGGAGGTAGGTCCATGACAAAGATTGGAAGCGGACCGGTTGCAATTGCCGCGGGCGGCACGGGGGGGCATCTTTTCCCGGCGCTGGCGCTGGCGCGGGTGCTCAGGGCGCGCGGTGAGCGGGTTATCTTGTTCTCGGATGAACGGGCGCGCAATTATGACCATGACATGCCGGTGGACGAGGTTTTCATCATCCCCGCCGCCAGCATTTCTGGGCGTTCGCCGCTCAAGCTGGTTTCGGTGCTGCTGACACTGGCGCACGGGCT
>CAZHLV010000026.1:0-7939 GCA_964533415.1 uncultured Hyphomicrobiales bacterium | reverse complement strand
TCATTATCCCCGCCGCCAGCATTTCTGGGCGTTCACCGCTCAAGCTGGTTTCGGCGCTGCTGACACTGGCGCGCGGGTTTTTCAGGGCGTGGAGCCTGATGGGGGGGCAGGATATCCGTGCGATTGTCGGCTTTGGCGGCTATCCGACCCTGCCGCCGCTCTATGGGGCAAGGTTTCGCGGTATTCCGGTTATCCTGCATGAAGCCAATGCGGTCATGGGGCGGGCCAACCGTCTTGCGGCGGGCTTTGCCTGCGCGATTGCGGGGAGTTTTGCCCGGCTCAAATATTTGCCCAAAAGCTCAAAAGGGCGCTTTACCCTTACTGGCATGCCAGTTCGTGATGCGGTGCTGGCGCAAGGGGATCGGGGCTATTCGGCCCCTGAACCCCATGAATCCTTTGCCCTTCTGGTGTTTGGCGGATCGCAAGGTGCGCGGGCGTTTAGTGATATTGTCCCTGAAGCCATAAAATCTCTTGATGGCGTGGAAAAGAAGCGATTGCGGATTGTCCAGCAATGCCGCCCGGAGGATCTTGAGCGAGTGCGGGGTGTTTATGACGAGGCGGGCATAGAGGCGGAACTGAAGAGCTTTTTTACCGATATGCCGGAGCAGATTGCGCAAGCGCACCTGGTGATATCGCGTTCCGGGGCCTCCACGGTGAGCGAGATCGCCTGTATCGGGCGTCCGGCCATTCTGGTGCCGTTTCCCCATTCCATAGACCAGGATCAGCGCGCCAATGCGAGAGAGCTTGAAAAAACCGGCGGGGGCTGGGTGTGGGAGGAAAAAGACCTTGACGCGGGGGCGCTTGCGCACCGCCTGACCGAGTTGATGAATTCGCCCAGCGCCCTTGAGGCGGCTGCGGCAAACGCCAAGTCAGCCGCAAAGCCCGATGCCGCCGAGCGCCTGGCGGACCTGGTTGAGAAATATGCCTTGCAAGGAGAAATCACTGATGAAGATGCAGCTTGATATCGGCCCCATTCATTTCGTCGGGATCGGCGGGATCGGGATGAGCGGTATCGCCGAGATCATGAACAATCTTGGCTATAAAGTGCAAGGCTCTGATCTGGCCGACAGCGCCAATGTCAAGCGCCTGCGCAAGATGGGCATACCGGTTACCGTGGGGCACGGGGCGGATAACCTGGGCGAGGCCAAGGTGCTGGTGGTCTCCTCGGCGGTAAAACGCGATAACCCGGAGCTCGTTGAAGCGCGGGCGCGGTTTTTGCCCGTGGTGCGGCGCGCCGAGATGCTGGCGGAGTTGATGCGCCTGAAATCGTGTATTGCCGTGGCCGGAACCCATGGCAAAACCACGACCACTTCCATGGTCGCGGCGCTGCTGGATGCAGGCGGGATTGACCCCACGGTGATTAATGGCGGGATCATCAACGCCTATGGCACCAATGCCCGGCTGGGGCGCGGCGAATGGATGGTGGTGGAGGCGGACGAGTCGGACGGGACATTTGTCAAGTTGCCGGTGGAGATTGCCATTGTCACCAATATTGATCCTGAGCATCTTGACCATTACGGCACGTTCGACAAGGCGCGAGATGCGTTTTACCGGTTTGTCGAGCAGATCCCGTTTTACGGGTTTGCGGTGATGTGTTCCGATCACCCGGAGGTGCAATCCCTGATCGGGCGCATTGAAGACCGCCGTATCTTTACCTATGGCGCCAATCGGCAGGCAGATGTGCGCCTCGTGGATATCCGGCCCCATGAAGGTGGACAGATGTTCTCGGTGGTGATCGATGCGCGGGTGGCGGGCGAGGAAATCACCATTGCCGATATCAGCCTGCCCATGCCGGGGCGCTACAATGCCCTGAATGCCACGGCGGCGATTGCCGTGGCGCAGCAACTGGGGATGAGCGGTGAGGATATCGCGGCGGCGATCGCCGGGTTTGGCGGCGTCAAGCGGCGCTTTACCCGCACCGGGGCCTGGAACGATATCACGGTTTACGATGATTATGCGCATCATCCGGTGGAGATTGCCAATGTGCTCAAGGCGGCGCGCGAATCGGCGCGGGGCAATGTCATTGCGGTGATGCAGCCGCATCGCTATTCGCGGCTGCACGACCTGTTCGATGAATTTTCCAATTGCTTCAACGATGCCGACAAGGTTGTGGTCGCGCCGGTTTACGAGGCCGGGGAGACGCCGATTGAAGGGGTGAACCGTGATGCGCTGGTGGCCGGAATCCTGGCGCGCGGGCACCGCAACGCGGTGGCGCTTGAGGGGCAGCAGGCGTTGGCCCCGCTCATTCGCGAGCTTGCCGGACCGGGGGATCTGGTGATTTGCCTCGGTGCCGGTTCCATCAGCGCCTGGGCCTATGCGTTGCCGGGCGAGCTGGAACGGCTGGAGGCGGCAGGGTGAAAGGGTTTGGACTCATAGGCGATCTGCCCGCGGTGCGTGGGCGTCTTGAACGCGGCGCGCCGCTGGCGCCGCTGAGCTGGTTGCGGGTCGGGGGCAAGGCGGAGGTTTTGTTTACCCCGGCGGACGAAGATGACCTGGCGGCGTTTTTGCGTGATCTTGGGGGCAATGTGCCGGTTACCATGCTGGGGCTGGTGTCCAATACCCTGATCCGTGATGGCGGGGTACCGGGGGTTGTGATCCGGTTGGGGCGCGGCTTTGGCAAGATCAGCATTGAGGGTGAATGCCGGATACGCGCCGGGGCGGCGGTGCCAGACCGCAATCTGGCGCAGGCGGCGGCGAAGGCGGGGATTGCCGGTTTTGCGTTTTATCGCGGTATTCCCGGCTGTGTCGGCGGCGCCTTGCGTATGAATGCGGGGGCGCATGGCGGCGAGACAAAAGATGTGCTGCTTGAGGTGCGCGCTGTTGATCGGCAGGGGCGGCGCCTTGTTCTTAAACTTGAGGATATGGGATACGCCTACCGCCATTGCGGCGCGCCGGAAGACCTGATTTTTACGCAAGCCCTGTTCCAGGGACAGCCGGGGGAGCCGCAGGAGATTGCGGCGGAAATGGCCAAGATCATGGATGTGCGCGAGGCCGCCCAACCGATCCGGGCGCGTACCGGGGGCAGTACGTTCAAGAACCCGCCAGGACACAGCGCCTGGAAGCTGATTGATGCTGCCGGATGCCGGGGCTTGCGGGTTGGCGGGGCGCATATGTCTGAAAAACATTGTAATTTTCTTGTCAATGACGGGGATGCGACGGCAAGGGATATTGAAAAACTGGGGGAGCTTGTGCGTGAACGCGTAAAGGCGGCAAGCGGGATTGAACTTAACTGGGAAGTGCGCCGGATCGGTGTTCCCAAGGGCTGAAAACAAAAGCTGAAAAAGAGGGGAAAATCATGTCAAATGCCAAGCATGTTGCGGTTCTTATGGGCGGATGGTCGGCGGAGCGCGAGGTTTCGCTCAGTTCCGGTAAAGCCTGTGCGAATGCCTTGCGGGGACAGGGATATCAGGTCACGGAAATTGATGTGACCCCGACGATAGCCCAGGATCTGGAGCGTTTGCGCCCGGATGTTATCTTTAATGCACTGCACGGGCGCTGGGGTGAGGATGGCTGTATCCAGGGTATTTTTGAAATCCTGCGGATTCCCTATACCCATTCGGGCGTATTGGCCTCGGCGCTGGCCATGGACAAGGTTCGGGCCAAGAAAATGTTCCGGGCGGCCGGAGTTCCGGTAGCCGAAGGGGTGGTGGCCAACCGGTTTGATGCGGTGAACCGGCATGTCATGAAGCCGCCTTACGTGATTAAACCCATTGCCGAGGGCTCAAGTGTCGGGATTTACCTGGTGATGGATGAGGATGCGCCGCCGCCACCGGTCCTGAAATCTGAAAATTGGCCGGGACCGGATGAGATCATGGTTGAACGCTATGTGCATGGCCGGGAGTTGACCTGCGCGGTCATGGGGGACGTGGCGCTTGGTGTGACTGAGATCATACCCATGGGAAATAATTTTTACGATTATGACGCAAAATATACCAAAGGTGGATCAACTCATGTCATTCCTGCGGAAATTTCACCAAATATTTACCAGCGTATACAGAAATTAACATTGAAAGCGCATCGTGCGTTGGGATGCCGCGGGGTGAGTCGGACCGATTTCAGGTTTGATGATCGTTTCGGCAATGATGGTGAACTGGTGTGCCTGGAGATCAATACCCAGCCCGGGATGACGGAAACGTCGCTGGTGCCGGAGTTGGTTGAGAATTCAGGATACTCATTTGCACAGCTTGTGAGCTGGATGGTGGAGGACGCTTCTTGCGGGCGTTAGGATTATTCAAGGCCAAGCCGAAAGCGGCGCGCAGCCGGGGCAAACCCCCGCGGCGCAAGGCGCGTGGGCCGTGGCGGCGGCTGGTCGATGATGTGGCGGTCGGCAAGGTTTCGCTGAGCCCGGCCAGTTTCCTGGCCTTTGCCTTTTTAACCCTTGTTCTGGTTTACGGGATTGTCGCTGGCGGTTATGTGCGTGATGGCGCCGTGGCGGTTTTGCGCATGGCGGACGGGGTTGTTCGCGATGCCGGGTTTGCGGTTCGTGAAATCAAGGTCGAGGGGCAGAAGAATGCCGAACGCGAAGTGGTGCTCCTGGCGCTGGGGCTGCGCGGGGATGCATCGATTTTTGCGTTTGATCTGAATGCGGCGCGGGCGCGTATTGAATCTTTGAGCTGGGTGCGCTCGGCACGGGTATCGCGGTTGCTGCCCGACACCATCAAGGTCGAGATTACCGAGCGCCGCCCGTTGGCTATCTGGCAAAGAGGCGGGCGCTTGTCGGTGATTGATGAAAACGGGATTCCGTTGTCGGACAGCAAGGTTGCCGATTATGCCTCCTTGCCGCTGATCGTGGGATATGGCGGTGCGGATGAATCGCGCGCCCTGCTCAGGGAGTTGCAAAAATGGCCGACCATCAAGGCGCGGATGCGAGCCGCTGTCCGGGTATCCATGCGGCGCTGGAATATAAAGCTGCAAAACAATATTGATATTCGTTTGCCGGAGGAAAACATAGACGAGGCGCTGGCCGAGCTTGTGAAACTTGATGAGGAACAGGGGCTTTTATCCCGCGATATCAAGGCGGTGGATATGCGTATCCCGGACCGTTTGACGATCGAGCTGGGCGAAAAGGCCGCGGCGCGGCGCAAGGCCAGCCTGCAGGGGACGGAACAGAAAAAGAGCAGGAAGGGCAAGCGTATATGAGCAGTACACCGTTTCATATGCAGGGCGGCAATCCCTCTGGCGGGCGGCATATTATTGCAGCGCTGGATATTGGCAGCACCAAGATCACCTGCTTTATCGGCAAGCCGATGACGGGGCGCAGCCGCTGGACGGAAGATGGCCAGCGGGCGCAAATGCGCATCATGGGAGTGGGGTATCAGCCTGCTTCGGGGGTTCGCGCCGGGGCTATTGTGGATATGGAAGCGGCAGAAGGGGCTATTCGCGCAGCGGTTGACCAGGCCGAGCGCATGGCGCGGGTAACCATTGACAGCGTTGAGGCTTCGCTTTCCTGTGGCCGGATTGGCGGCGAGAGTTTTGAAGTTGAAAGCACCATTGCCGGGGAGCAGGTTACGGACAAGGATGTGCAGAGCCTGCTCACCGCCGGGTATGAATATGCCCAGGTGAAAGGCCGGGCGATCATGCATGTCATGCCGATGGATTTCTCGCTTGACGGCAATCGTTCTATCCAGGATCCGCGCGGTCTGTATGGCAAGACCCTGCGCGCCAATATTCACGTGGTGAGCACCGATGCCGGGGCGATCCGCAATCTGAAAGCCTGTATCGAGCGGTGCCATCTGGTGGTCGATAATTTTGTTGCGGTGCCTTATGTCAGCGGTCTGGCGGTGTTGCTGCCCGATGAGCTTCGGCTTGGGGTGATTAACCTCGATATGGGCGGCGAGCGCACGAATGCGGCGGTTTTCCACAAGGGCAAGCTGGTTTTCGTCACCTCGGTGGCTTTGGGCGGGCATCATATCACGACCGATATTGCCCGGGGGCTTTCCACATCGATTGCCCATGCTGAACGCCTGAAAACCTTTTATGGCAGTGCGCTGGTCAGCTCGCAGGATGAACGCGAGTTCGTTGCGGTTCCCGCGATCGGGGACAATGATGAAACGGAAGTCAACCGGATCCCCAAATCCATGCTGACCGGGATTATCCAGCCCCGGCTTGAGGAGATCTTTGAGATGATCCGGGACCGGCTGGAAGAAAACGGTTTTGGCAGTGGTGGGGATAGCGGGATCGTGCTGTCGGGCGGCGCCAGCCAGCTTACCGGGGCGCGTGAGCTGGCGGCGCGGGCATTTAACCAGCAGGTGCGAAAGGGGCAGCCGCAATATGTTTCGGGCTTGCCGGAAGCAGCGCGCGGGCCTGCCTTTTCGGCTTGTGCCGGGCTTTTATTGCATTCCCAGGTGCCGGAATTTCGTTTCGATCAAAGGCAGTTTTCACAGTTGCAGCGGGCGGGGAGTGGATATCTGGCGCGGGTTGGCAACTGGTTGCGGGAGAATTTTTAAAATGTTGCGGGAGCAAGCACATAAAGGAGCATTCGGCAAAAGCCGATATTTACCAACAGGAACTGAGCCACGATGTGGCGGAAATTTGAGTATTGAGTTAGAGCGAGGAGAACAAGGCGGCCATGACTATTAACCTATCCATGCCTGAAGAGGTAACAGAACTGAAACCGAGGATCACTGTTTTCGGTGTTGGTGGAGCAGGCGGAAACGCTGTTAACAACATGATTCATTCCGGGCTTGAAGGTGTCGAGTTTGTCGTCGCCAACACCGATGCCCAGGCGATCAGCCAGTCGGCGGCGGAACGGCGCATCCAGATGGGAACAGCCATTACCGAGGGGCTGGGAGCTGGCTCGCATCCGGATATCGGGGCAAAGGCGGCTGAAGAAGCCATGCCCGAGATCGTCGATCACCTGACCGGCGCGCATATGGTGTTTATTACCGGCGGCATGGGCGGGGGTACTGGCACCGGCGCGGCGCCGGTGATCGCCAGGGCAGCGCGTGAGCAGGGCATATTGACGGTTGGAGTTGTTACCAAGCCATTCCAGTTTGAGGGCGCGCGCCGGATGCGGATTGCCGAGGAAGGCATCAAGGAATTGCAGGATAATGTTGACACGCTGATCGTTATTCCCAACCAGAACCTGTTCCGGGTTGCCAATGAAAAAACCACCTTTGCCGATGCTTTCGCCATGGCGGACCAGGTGCTGTATTCAGGCGTGGCCAGCGTGACCGACCTGATGGTGCGCGAGGGGCTTATCAATCTTGATTTTGCTGATGTGCGTTCGATCATGGGCGGCATGGGCAAGGCGATGATGGGCACAGGCGAGGCTGAAGGCGAGAAACGCGCCATTGAAGCTGCCGAGGCGGCGATCTCCAACCCGTTGCTTGATGATGTCTCCATGAAGGGGGCGCAGGGCGTGCTTATCAGCATCTCCGGCGGGCGTAATGACATGACATTGTTCGAAGTTGATGAAGCGGCAACGCGAATCCGCTCGGAAGTTGACGCCGATGCCAATATCATTCTTGGCGCCACGTTTGAGGATGATCTTGACGGGGTGATCCGCGTTTCGGTCGTGGCAACGGGAATTGGCGATGAGGTTGAGCGGTTGATTGCCGATGATCCGCGTATCGTTTCTTTTGCCAAGAAGAGCGCGCCGGAAGAGATTGTGGAAGAAGAGGACGTGATCGAGGCTGCCGAGGAGGCCGAAGAGCAAGAACCCATGCGGGTGAATTCGGATTTGAGCGAGGTTGAGCACACCTTGTTCGCTGGTGTTTATGAGACCAGCGAAACCCAGGTCCGGGTGCGCAAGATCGCGCCGTGTATGCAAATGCCACAAGCCCCGCAACCTGCCGAGCCGGTAAACGAGGCTGATATTGATCCGGCCCAGCCTTTCATTCCGCCGGCAGCCGAGCCTGTTGGACAAGGCGCGCCGCGTATGCCCAGTGTTGATGATTTTCCGCTGATCGCCCAGCAGGAGATCGTCGCGAAAACTGCC
>CAZHLV010000025.1:0-4183 GCA_964533415.1 uncultured Hyphomicrobiales bacterium | reverse complement strand
CTCCCGCTCCCCCTCCCCACCACCCTCAGGGAGTTTGTGAAAGGGTGGTGGGGAGGGGGAGCGGACACTGAGAGGGGGGAGGAAATTTTTGGCCTGCGCCCGCTTGAGGTCCGGGCGTGAGCGAGATAAAATCAAACGCATGAAGGCGCATCCATGAGCACACGCATTACCGGGCCGGAGATCGAGCGGCTGATTCAGCTTCTGGCGCGGCTGCCCGGTCTGGGGCCGCGTTCGGCGCGGCGCGCCGGGCTGCATCTTATCCGTAAGAAGCAAACCCTGCTTGCCCCCCTCGCAGACGCCATGGCCGAGGCGGCGGAGAAGATTGTCGAATGCAGCACATGCGGCAATATCGATGTTTGCGATCCGTGCGCCATTTGCGCCGATACGCGGCGCGATGACGGGCTGATCTGCGTGGTGGAAGATGTGGCCGATCTGTGGGCGCTGGAGCGCGCCGGCGCGGTGAAAGGGCGCTACCATGTGCTGGGCGGCGTGCTTTCGGCGCTTGACGGGGTGGGGCCGGAGGATCTCAATATCGCCAGCCTGATTGCCCGCGCCGCGAAGCCGGAGGTAAACGAGATCGTGCTGGCCATGAATGCCACCGTGGACGGTCAGGCCACCGCCCATTACATCATGGACCGCTGCGAGGATCTGGATCTCACCATAACCCGCCTTGCCCACGGGGTGCCGGTGGGCGGCGAGCTGGATTATCTCGATGAAGGCACGCTGGCGGCAGCGATGAAATCGCGGCGCGAGTTATAGATCAACCTGTATTGACATCGCGCCTGTCTCTCTCGTCACTCCTGCGCAGGCAGGAGGCCAAGCCGGATTATCCCTTTGCCCTGAAAGCCCTTTTTGGATTCCTGCCTGCGCAGGACGAAGGGGGAAGCAGGAATGGCGAGAGAGGAACTGTAATGACGAGGGGGGTGGGGCAGGAAGATGGCAGAAAGGGGGCTTACTCTCCCGCCACCAGTTTCGGGCCGGTATTATCGGCGGGGATGGTTTCTTCGCCATCCTCAGCCAGTTCGACATTTTCGATCTTGCGGCCACGATTGGAGATCTTGTCGGCGGAGATGAGAATCTGGTCGATATCGGCATTGGCCTGGGCAAAATGCTTTTCAAGGTTGAAAACACGGGTTTTCAGGCGGTGGACATCCTGCATCAGGCGGACCACCTCGATCTGGATCAGGTGCGCCTGTTCGCGCATGCGGGCATCTTTCAGAACCGCTTGCATGGTATGCACCGCGAGCATCAGCATGTTGGGCGAGACGATGATAATGCGGGCGCGGTAGGCCTTCTGGATGATGCCTTCAAAGCTCTCATACAAGGTGGCGTAGATGGATTCAGAAGGCACGAACATGATGGCCATGTCCTGGGTCTCGCCGGGAAGGAGATACTTGCTGGAAATATCGTTGATATGCTTGCCCATATCGGTGCGGATGCGGGCGGCGGCTTCGCGGATCGAGGCGGCTTCATGGGCCTCTTGCAGGGCCGAGAAGGCTTCCAGCGGAAACTTGGCGTCGACCACGATGGCGCGGGAGGTATTGGGCAGGCGAATCAGGCAGTCGGGGCGTTTGCCGTTCGACAAGGTGGCTTGAAACTCGTAAGAATCAGAAGGCAGGCCATCGGCGATGATGGTTTCCATGCGGCCCTGCCCGAAGGCGCCGCGGGCCTGCTTGTCTGACAATATATCCTGCAAGGAGACCACCTGCCCCGAAAGCTCGGTGATGTTTTTTTGCGCCGCATCGATCACCGCGAGGCGCTCTTGCAGGGCGCTCAGGCTGTCGGAGGTTTTCCTGGTGCTGGTCTCCACGCTCTGGCCCAGCCGCTGGGTGACCTGGTCGAGACGCTCATTGAGGGTGCGGGCCAGTTCCGATTCGCGCGCCTGGGCGGAGATGCCCAGCTCGGATATCCGCCCGGCCTGCTCGGACTGGGCCTGCATCATGCGCGAGATTTGCATTTCCAGTTCCGCCGCGCGGATGCTCCGGGCCATGGCCTCGCGCTGGCGGGCGCTTTGCCCGCGCATCACCAGAACGACAATCAGCAACAAAAAGAACAGCGCGGCGAGGGCAACCGCGGCAAGAAACTCGCTCAGAAGAATGGCGTGACCGTTAACTTCAAACAGGACAGATTGCATCAGCGTAAAACTTCCCCGACATGATTCGTTTTTGACAGTATAGACCAAAAGGTGAACATTTTTGCATTTATTGACCTTTGCCCGGCAATCGCTTATCTGGAACCCATGAGCATAAGAGAGATATTGACGGTTCCTGACCCGCGATTGCGGGAGGTTTGCCAGCCTGTCGGGCAGGTTGACGATGAAGTGCGCGCACTGCTCGATGACATGCTGGAGACCATGTATGACGCGCCGGGCATCGGGCTGGCGGCGATCCAGATCGGGGTGGCCAAGCGCTGCCTCGTGATGGATATATCAAACCGCGACGGGGATGATGCCGGGGTGGATGAGAGCGCTGCTGCGCCGATTTACATGGTTAACCCGGAGATTGTCTGGACTTCCGATGAAGTCTGCGATTTCGAGGAGGGATGCCTTTCGGTTCCTGAATTCTATGAAACCGTGGAACGCCCGGAGCGATGCCGGGTGAAATATCTCGATTATCACGGCAAGCCGCAGGAGCTGGAATGCGACGGGATGCTGGCGACCTGCGTTCAGCACGAGATCGATCACCTTGACGGGGCGCTGTTCATCGACCACATTTCCAAGCTCAAACGCGACCGGATTATCCGCAAATTCACCAAGGAACTCAAGCTGCGCCAAAAGGGTGCGGCCTGATTCTCAACGGACATTAAAGGCCCTTTCATGCGTTTGATTTTCATGGGGACACCCGATTTCAGCGTACCGGCGCTGGCTGCGCTGATGAGCGCCGGGCACGAGATTGCCTGCGTCTATACCCAGCCGCCGCGGGCCGCCGGGCGGGGCATGAAGGCACGCCGCTCGAAAGTGCATGAATTTGCCCTGCGGCATGATCTTGCCGTGCGCACGCCAAAGAATTTCAGGGCAAAAGACGATATCGCCGCCTTTGCCGCGCTGAATGGCGATGCGGCGGTGGTGGTGGCCTATGGGCTGATTTTGCCAAAGGTGATCCTGGACGCGCCGAAACTGGGCTGTTTTAACATTCACGCCTCGCTATTGCCGCGCTGGCGCGGGGCCGCGCCCATCCAGCGGGCGATCATGGCCGGGGACGAAATGAGCGGCATCACCATCATGGCCATGGACGAGGGCCTTGATACCGGGGATATCTGCTGGGTGGACCCGTTGCCCATTGGCCCGGACATGAACGCGGCGGATTTGCATGATGCGCTTTCCAGAAGCGGCGGCGCGGCAATCGTGGAAGTGCTCGGGCATATCGCCAGCGGCAACCTGAGCACCCGGCCCCAGCCAAAAGACGGGGTATGCTATGCCGCCAAGATCTCCAAGGCCGAGGCGCGCATCGACTGGGCGCGAAGCGCTCAAGAGATTCATAACCATATCCGCGCTCTTTCGCCCTTTCCCGGCGCATGGTTCGAGGCAAGAGGCGAGCGCATCAAGGTGCTGCGCGCCTCGCTGGCATCTGGCGAGGGAGAGCCGGGAGCGGTACTGGACGAACAGCTCACCATTGCCTGCGGCGAGGGGGCGGTGCGGCTTGACGTGGTCCAGAGGGCGGGCAAAAAACCCGTGAAAAGCGATGATTTCCTGCGCGGCTTCACGCTTGCCCGGGGGGACAGGCTGGCGCGCTAGAGCAACGCGCGTTCAAGCAACCGCACTTAAGAAGTGAGGTAGAAACAAGGAGTTAGAGCCCGGTTTTGATTCAATCAAAACCGGAAACGTTCTAATGGCTATCTTTTTTCATGCTGAAGACTGGCCGGTCTGCCCGATCTGAAGGTTATCTTTTCGCTGGGTGCGGGGGGCGATCATCTGCTGGGACTTGAAAGCCTTCCCGCCGGGGTGCGGATTACGGAAGAGGATCTGATTATCAGCAAGGGCAAGAGCAATACGCATTGCTCTATTGATGCTGTTACTTGCCGCATCATTTTATCCAAAAACCGCTCACACTTTTTGGAATGATGCTCTTTTTGACGCATCATTTTATCCAAAAACCGCTCACACTTTTTGGAATGATGCTTTTGTCAGATCTGGATCTGCCCGCGGCTCAGGGCCAGAGCCACCGCGTGGGTGGGGTTGGCGGCG
>CAZHLV010000024.1:0-21900 GCA_964533415.1 uncultured Hyphomicrobiales bacterium | reverse complement strand
AGGCAAAGCTCGTGCAAGAACTGCATCCCATATTCAAGATCACCGGTCTTTTGATGATGATTCTTGGCGCGGTCATGATGCTTCCCGCCATGGTGGATATTTCCTACAACAACGAGGACTGGACCGTTTTTGCCGGTTCCTCCGCGGCGATATTTTTCTTTGGCACCTCCTTGCTGCTCAGCCAGAATACCCCCATCACCCATATGAGCATGCGGCAAGCCTTTATCATGGTGAATTTTGCCTGGTTCGCCTGCGCTGCGGTCGGCGCGGTGCCCTTTGTGCTCTCGCAGGTCCATTTGAGCATCACCGATGCCTTCTTTGAAGCCATGTCAGGGATCACCACCACCGGCTCGACGGTTCTGACCGGGCTTGACGATTTGCCGCCCGGCATATTGCTGTGGCGCTCCATCCTGCAATGGATCGGCGGCCTTGGCATTATCGTGACAGCCATCAGCTTTTTCCCGGCGCTCAATATTGGCGGCATGCAGATGTTCAAGGTGGAAGCCTTTGAAGTTGACAGCAAGACCTTCCCCCGCGCCGCGCAAATCTCTGCCGGTCTGATCTCGGTCTATCTGTTTCTCACCATTGCCTGCGCTTTGGCCTTATGGGGCGCGGGCATGAGCACACTGGAAGCCTTCTCCCACGCCATGAGCACCCTCGCCACCGGCGGGTTTTCAACTTCTGACGGCTCGGTGGGCCATTTCGACAGCCCGCTGATCGAGGGGATCATCACCCTTGGCATGGCCGCTGGCGGCATCCCGTTTTTAGCCTATGTCCGGCTGTTCATGGGCAAAAAATCCTCGTTTTTCAAGGATGAACAAATCCGTACCTATCTGGTGATACTGGGCTATTCCATACTGGCTTTAACGCTCTGGCTAATGCTCACCCGGCATATGAGTTTTGGCCAATCGCTTCGTTTTTCCTCCTTCAACGTGGTTTCGATCATGACCGGAACCGGCTTTGCCTCCACCGATTATCTGCTCTGGGGCGCTTTCCCGGCCGCCTTGCTGTTCTTGCTGACCCTGGTCGGCGGCTGCGCCGGATCAACGGCTTGCGGCATGAAGGTTTTCCGCTTCCAGATCCTGTTCCGCGCCACCACGCTGCATTTGCAAAAACTCATCATGCCCTCATCGGTCCGCCGCCTGTACTACCGGGGGCGCCATGTGGACCAAGAGCTTAAATCCTCCGTGCAAAGCTTCTTTTATCTCTTTACCGTCACCCTCGCCGGTTTGACCATAGCCCTGACCGCAACCGGACTTGATGTCCTGACCGCACTTTCAGGCGCGGCCACCGCCATGGCCAATGTCGGCCCCGGCCTTGGCGACATCATCGGCCCTTCCGGCACATTTCAGACCCTCCCGGACAGCGCCAAATGGCTCCTCTCGGCCGGTATGCTGGTGGGACGTCTTGAAATTCTCACCGTCTACGTAATGTTCACACGGCTTTTCTGGAAAAACTGAAAAACCCGCCCCCTCCCGAATGAACGCAAGAAAGCCTGTTTACCCCGGCCCCGGCCTGATCTAAAAAGCGTGCTAATCATACCTTTTTACCAAAGAATCAGGAGGCCCGATGGCCACACCGCAATATGTCTATGTCATGAACCGGGTGAGCAAGAGCTGGCCCGGCGGCAAGCAGCTTTTCAAGGATATTCACCTTTCCTTCCTGCCCGGCGCCAAGATCGGCGTTGTCGGCGTCAACGGCACCGGCAAATCCACCTTGCTGAAAATCATGGCCGGGATTGAAACCGATTTTCAGGGCGAGGCCTGGGCAGCCGACGGGATCTCCGTCGGCTATCTGGAACAGGAACCCGAGCTTGACGCATCTCTCGATGTTCTTGGCAATGTCATGCAGGGAGTGGCGGGCAAAAAAGCGCTGCTGGATGAATATAACGAGTTGGCCATGAAGCTGGCGGAAGAGTATTCCGATGAGCTGATGGAGAAAATGTCAGGCCTTCAGGACCAGATTGACGCGGATAATCTCTGGGAGCTTGATGGACAGGTCGAGATGGCCATGGACGCCCTGCGCTGCCCGCCCGGAGATGCGGATGTCACCACCCTGTCGGGCGGCGAAAGGCGCCGGGTAGCCATCTGCCGCCTGCTGTTGGCGGGGCCAGATATGCTGCTGCTGGACGAGCCCACCAACCATCTCGATGCCGAATCCGTGGCCTGGCTGGAAAACTACCTGAAAGAATACACCGGCACCGTGGTGCTGGTCACCCATGACCGCTATTTCCTTGATAATGTTACCGGCTGGATTCTTGAGCTGGATCGCGGCGAGGGCATCCCTTACGAGGGCAATTATTCCACCTGGCTGGGCAAGAAGCAAAAACGCATGGAACTTGAAGGCCGCACGGAAGCCTCGAAACAGCGCGCCTTGGCCCGCGAGCTGGAATGGATCAATGCCAGCCCCAGGGCCCGGCAGGCCAAGTCAAAAGCCCGCATCAAGGCCTATGAGGAAATGCGCAATCAAGCCGGCAAGGACAAGGCAGGCTCTGCCCAGATTTCCATCCCCCCCGGACCGCGCCTTGGCCAACTGGTCCTGGAGGTGGAAAACCTCAGCAAGGGCTATGATGGCGAGTTGCTGATCGAGGATCTGTCCTTTTGTGTCCCGCCCGGCGCCATTGTCGGCATTATCGGCCCCAACGGCGCCGGCAAATCCACCTTGTTCCGCATGATTACCGGGCAGGAGACACCCGATAGGGGTACGCTGAAGCTGGGCGAAACCGTCAAGTTGGGCTATGTGGACCAGAGCCGCGATTCGCTGGATGGCGAAAAAACCATCTGGGAGGAAATCTCCGATGGACTCGATGTCGTCAATCTGGGTGAACGCGAGGTCAATTCACGCGCCTACACAAGCTGGTTCAATTTCAAGGGCACCGATCAGCAAAAGAAAGTCGGGGTGCTTTCCGGCGGTGAGCGCAACCGGGTGCACCTGGCGAAGATGCTGAAAGAAGGCGCCAATCTGCTGCTGCTCGATGAGCCAACCAATGACCTTGACGTGGAAACCCTCTCGGCGCTTGAAGCTGCACTGGAGGATTTCCCCGGCTGCGCCATCATCATCTCCCATGACCGCTTTTTCCTCAACCGCATCGCCACCCATATTCTCGCCTATGAAGGCATGAGCCATGTGGAGTGGTTCGAGGGCAACTATGATGACTATGAAAAGGACAAAAAGGTGCGTCTGGGCCATGATGCCGACCAGCCGCACCGCATCAAGTTCAAGAAATTCAGCCGGGGATAGAATAAACACCAATAGCGCTGTCATGCCACATCCCGGAGACCGCCGTCATTTGTTAAAATCGGGCCGGTTCGGTCAGAGTGCTCGATTCCGGGCGCTTGGGCAGTTTTATGTTCGCAGGAGCCTGATATGCGCATACCTTACAAAGCAGCATTTCTCTTGGCCGCGCTGGTGCTTGTCCTTTCTCCCCCGCTTCTGGCAGATATTCGCGGTACGGATATTAACGGAAAACCCGTTATTCTGCGCAGCAATGGCACATGGTCCTATATTTCACCACCGCCAAACAAGACCAGCGCCTGCCAGAGATACACCGACAATGCCCTTGCCCAACAGCGCGCCAATCTGAAATACAAATGCGGCTTTGCCGGGCCCCGCTGGCATCAGGATTACAGCCGGCATTACAACTGGTGCATGAGGGTAGATGTCCGAACCAGGGGAGCCGCAACCATTGCCCGCCGCGATGCTCTAAACCAGTGCATCCGGGATCTCAAGGCCAGCGCCTGCCGCAACTATGCCAATACCGCCATTGCCCAGCAACGCGCCAACCTGAAACGCAAATGCGGTTTCACCGGAATCCGCTGGCACCAGAATTACGCCACCCATTACAACTGGTGCATGCAGACAAAGGCTCCGGCCCATGCCAGCGAAACCGCAATCCGCCGCAATGCCCTTGCCCGGTGCGGGCCAAAACCGCCCCCGCCGCCACCCGGAAGCCCGGAACTCTCATGCCGCCGGGGCCAGAATATGGAAAAGGGCTGCTGCTGCTTCAAGGGCGCGCATACATACACATTCGCCAAACGCCAGGTCGGTATGGCCGACGTAACCTTCGACACGGGCAAGGGCGTGAATTGCCGTAGCCTGGTGAAAATCGAGGTGCGTCAGGCCGGGAAATGGAGGGTACTAAGACGAGTTGGAGCGGTCTCTTCGCGCGGCTCCAGCGAATCTGCCCCCATGACCGTATCTGTTGGCGTCCATGGCATGATCGACGCCATACGGGTAGGAGATGGATGCGTCTGTTGTATCGATGATTCCCGCATCCGCCTGCGTTGAGATTATCTTAAGCAGAATAAGGGGATGATCGGGAATAAAACATAATGAAGCTGCTGTTTTTTCGAGGGACGGGTTATCTGCTAGCCGGCACGGCCATCGGTGGCATGTTGTGGGTCATTCTGGGCAATGGCCAGATCATGGAGATCTTGCCGTTCCCGGTCATCCCCGTATGCATTGCGGGCGGCGTGATCTCCATGTTTCTTTTGTACCGCGCCTACAACATCCCCTATGAGAGCATTCGCATTAATCCGCCTTGGGCAGGACCGACCATGGATATGATCTGCATCTTGGCCTCCGCCATGGCGGTATATTTTATCCTTGATGGCTATTCCGGAATACTCTTCGGCTTGAAGGGAAGAATGGCAGACCCGCTTGTTGCCGATGTCATTGCTTTCATGTTCGTGCCCGCCAATCTGCTCCTGGCGCTGGTCGTCACCACCTCAGTTTCCCAAAGCATCACCATTGACAAATCAGGACTGGGCGTTCGCAGCGCATTCGGAAGCTCAAATATAGCTTGGGAGAAAATCGAAAAGCTGCACTGTGATACCCGGTACATCCCGGTTTCACGCCTTGGCTTTACCTTCCCCGCCCGGTTACGCACCAACCTGGAGATTATCACAAGCGATCATGAACCCTTGACCATTTACCAGCCCGGCCTGAAGGCCACAGCCAGGAAAATTCTCGCAAGGCTGGATGGTAATGCACCCAAACGGCTGGCCAATAATCTTGGAGAACTCCACGCCGCATGGCTGTAAAACAGCTCAATATTACGAGGACTGCGCACGCATATATTTCAGGAGAGCTGAAAAATCACCGCCATTCTTGCTCAGAACCGAACGGAAGGAAGAGCGTTGCTGCTGGGTGAGCCATAAATGAGCCACCGATATATCAAGCAGCTTCAAGCGGCCCCCGCGGGGCATCAAAAGCCAATGCACGTCAATGACAATATTTCCGTTCTTCTCGACAACAGCGCCATTCACGATATACCCTGACCCCTTGGGCTTGCAATTCCAGATTTTATAGCGTCGCCCCCTCGTGCGGCCCATCTTGGCGCTGAACAGGCTCGCCACCATTTTTTCTGCCAACCGGTAATATTCCGCCTTCATTCTGCGAGGCATGGAGCGAACATACCTTCCAAGAGCAAAATCAGCCATACCCTTCAGATCAGCCCGGCGTTTGAAAAGACGCAGGAATCGACTCCGGTGACCACTTGGCCTTGACATGATATCGGCAACCCTGCCCGAAACAACCGTAACAAATCCGCGCGCCGCCTTGCATCCGGCAACCTCGGCCCTTACCGCAGTTCCAAGAGCAGAGATAACAAGTATAAAAGTGCCAAAAGCAAGAAGATATCGGGGTAAAACTCTGGTCACAAGAGCTCCTTTAAATGTTTAACGGCATGACGAAACACCCCTCATATGCAAGATCGTTTGCATCATAATCAACAAGGTGCTCAATCACTGAAGAGACCAATTTTGCGAGATTATGAAAAAAAACAGCTCGGATCAAGCACAACTCACGCGCCTATCGCCCCCGGGATATCCGGCTTCGCAGGTTTTTGAACAGGGCATCAAAGTTACCCTTGTTTTTCCGCAGCACCGCCCCGAAAGCCGAGCGTTGCTGTTGTGCAAGCCAGACCCCTTCAACCGAAATATCGAATATCCGCGAACCAACAACCCACCAGCTAATTCGGGCCACACGGCGCCCCGACGCGGTTTTGATCTCGCCGCTGACAATAAACTCGGACCCGCGGGACCCCTTGGGACGGCACCCCTTGCGTGTATCATAAATCTTGAAGGTTTCGCCGCGATAATCCTTCATGCGCCCAAAGAACACCTTGATAACCAGGTTTTCCACCAGTTTCAGGTAAGTGGATTTTTTCGACGCAGGAAGCTTGCTGGCATAGCGGCCAAGAGCAAATTTGCCAAGCTTGGAGATATTCATATTGGAGCGAAAAATCTGGCGGAACCGGCGTTCCCGTGCGGCACTCCCCTGCGCGGTATTGGCGAGCGTTTTGGTTACACTACCGGCAACTCTGGAGATATAGCTCTTGGCTTGGGCGCAACTTCCCGCTTTCGCCTGCAAAGGCGCAACCATCAAGGCAATCAGGAAAACCACGGCGGGAAAAAATGCTTTCGAGGAGACGCTTTTGATATGGGGCATTAGACACTTCTCACTATTCATTTTCAAGAGGAAAGACTGAAGGTTATCTCTTATTCAAGATCCGAAATATCCGGAAGATCCTCAATATCCACTTCCCCGTTATTGATTTCACTCAAGCGATTTTGACGATATGTACTACGGATAGTTGCATAATAATCAACCGAGGTTTCTTTTAGATCGTCGATTGTTTTCAGCAATTCTGTACGATTATCCAGAATCTCCGCACCTTTTCGTCCACCCGAATAGTAAATCGGTTTTTTCCACAAGACATAAGTCAACGGATCCGTGGCAAAATCCACACCGCGCCCCACGGTATGGCGTAACGTGCTGGGGCCAAGCAGGGGAAGCACCAGATAAGGCCCCTCACCAACCCCGTGAACGGCCAGCGTCTGGCCGAAATCTTCAAAATGATACTGCAAGCCCATCTCCGTGGCCGGATCTCCAAGACCGCCAAACCCGATGGTTGTATTCAGGGCAAACCGGGCCAGTGTTTCCCCGGCGCGCGAGCCATTACCCTGCAAGACATCATTGAGCAAGGTCACGGGAGTTGCCAGATTGCGCAGGAAATTGCGCACCGCGTTGCGCAAGGCTTCTGGCGCCCAGAACTTGTATGTTGTCGCCACGGGCTTGAGAACAATCACATCAACGGCATCATTGACGGCAAAAACAAGCCGGTTCACCGGCTCAATGGGATCATTAACCTCGGCAACCTCGGCGCTTCCCGTTGGCTCATCCAAATCACCCGAAGCAGCATCACCTTCATCCTTGGGATTGGTTGATGACCAGCCCGCATCCATGGGTTGCGCCTTGCGCAAGTTCAAATCGGAAAACCGGATCCGGACATTTTTTCCAGGAACCTTCCTTTTACTGGAAGCCACCTTTGCCGCCGGGACCACCTTTGCCGCCAGGATCGGACGCACCACGGAAAGTGCTGGATGGGCGGCATGAAGGACAGGCGCCCCACCGTCAGGCCCGGGCATACCAGAGCATGCCGATAGCACAAACCCCAGGGAAACCAGAGCAAAACCACGCAGGCCCAACCTGACAGCAAAAACCTCTTTCCTGATCGAAAGAATTATTTTTGTCATTTGTGAAATCACAATAGATCCACCTTGTCTGAACACCCTATGCCCCTGCTCGTTCGGCAACACTAAAAACTCTCATGCTGCTATCCTAGTTTTATTAACACGGCATGATTAAGGCAAAAGCTGAATCTTGTTGCCGATTGTTTTAAGATAACCTGTTGCACGAATGTCGCACTTTTAACCTGCTCCAGAGAAAAACTCACTTCACTCGGCCCAGAACGGTTAAATATCCCTTCAAAAACACCCGGCTCTTGCTTGTTAATAAAGATTTCTTTATATAAAAGAATGTAGATCGCCAACGAATCGAACCGATATGCCTCCCGGACAACATTCCATGGATTCCCTCTTGCTCAGGTTGCGCGCCGCTGGCGAGCGAACCCGGCTGCGAATCTTGCATCTGTTGCGGCAGGGGGAGATGAATGTCAAGGACACCACCCGCGTCCTGGGGCAAAGCCAACCACGCGTCAGCCGCCATCTGAAATTATTGAGCGAGGCCGGATTGATCGAAAGATACCGCGAGGGCGCTTCGGTTTTTTATCGCTTGAGCGAGACTGGTAACAGCGGCAGTTTTGTCGCCCATATCACCAAAACCATCTCCAGGACCGATAAAACCCTGCAAAATGACTTGCAAAGGCTTGAAGCGGTGCGTCATGCCCGGGCCCTTGAAGCGCAGGCCTATTTTGACGCCAGCGCCTCGGAATGGGACCGGATACGCCAGCTCTATATCGCCGAAAGCAAGATTGAAACCGCCATGCTGGAAATGGCGGGAGATGGCCCGTTTTCCTCAATGCTTGATCTGGGCACCGGAACCGGGCGCATCCTGGAACTCTTTGCCCCTCGCATAAAGCACGGCGCCGGGTTTGACCTGAGCCATGAAATGCTGGCGATTGCCCGCGCCAATCTGGGCAAGGCCGGTCTCTCTCACTGCCAGCTCCGCCATGGAGATCTTGCCCATCTTGGCTGCGAAACCGCTTCACAGGACCTTGTCACCATCCACCAGGTTCTGCATTTCTTTGATGATCCGGCGCCAATTCTTAACGAGGCTTCCCGGGTTCTTGCCCCTGGCGGGCGCTTGCTGATTGTCGACTTTGCCCCCCATGATCTTGAAGCCCTGCGCGAAAATCACGCCCACAGGCGGCTGGGATTCACCACTGAACAAATGGAACACTGGCTGAACGAAGCCGGACTGGAGCTTTGCGAAACACAGGATCTGCACCGGTCCGGAAAAACGCCGGAAGAAAACCTGACCGTCTCGCTCTGGCTCGCGTCAAACAACAAAAGGAATCCAACTGATGCTGGTACAAGAGCGTGAAAACGCTACAAAAACAGACAAAAAACTACACGTTTCCTTTGAGTTTTTCCCGCCAAAAACAGAAAAAATGGAACAGGCCCTGTGGGAATCCATTAACCGGCTGGCCCCGTTAAACCCTGATTTTGTCTCGGTCACCTATGGCGCAGGCGGCAGCACAAGAGAGCGCACCCATGCCACGGTAAAACGGATATTGCGTGAAACCGCGCTCAGGCCCGCTGCGCATCTTACCTGTGTCGCCGCCAGCCGCGAGGAAGTTGACGGCGTCATCCGCAGTTATCGCGACATTGGCGTCAAGCATATCGTGGCCTTGCGCGGCGACCCGACCGATGGCGTAGGCGCCCCGTATGCTCCTCATCCGCAAGGATATATTAACGCTGCTGATCTTGTTGGCGGCATCCGCAAGATCGGTGATTTTGAAATCAGCGTTTCCGCCTACCCTGAAAAGCACCCCGAATCACCCGATATCGAAACCGATTTCGACATGCTCAAGGCCAAGATTGACGCCGGGGCCACCCGGGCCATCACCCAGTTCTTTTTTGATAACCGGGTCTATTTTGATTATGTTGAAGCAGCCCGCAAGCGCGGCATCACCATCCCCATCGTACCTGGCATTTTACCCGTAATTAATTTCTCAAGCGCCGCCCGCTTTGCCGCCCAGTGCGGCGCTTCTATCCCGCCGAAACTGGCAAAAAACTTTGAAGGCCTGGATGACTACTCCGAGGCCCGCCATCTTGTTGCCGCCGCCATCATGGCCGAGCAGGTTGCCGACCTGCACGATAACGGTATCAGAAACTACCATTTCTACACCATGAACCGGGCCAACTTCGTCTATACGATCTGTCACATGCTGGGAATGCGGCCCACGGCGTAATTGCCGGCATTTAAGAGATTCTCAATTTCCCCCTGCTTTACTGACCTGGAAAAATACAGGGTGAATTCTCTCATGGAGAGCAAACAGGTCAACGCGTGGTTCTTCCCCCATCCCCTGCTTTGGGCGCTCACGATTTTGATGATCGCGGCAGAAGCTGTATGGGTAATCGTGGGAGGGTTTGAAATCCGGCTTGGCAATTTTGCCCCCTTGCTGATCGCCGCCCTCGCCGCTCTGGGCATCGGGATTCTGAGCGCCGGGAAAAACCGCCAATTGGCCATGCTGTCCTTTACCATCGCGTTTTTCATCATCTTCGGCAAGCAGGCCCGGGTAATGAACTACCTGACCACCGCCGCCGCTTTTCCCCTTGTAGATGATTACCTCGACCAGCTTGACAAGATGATCGGTTTTGACTGGGTGGCCTTCACCGGCTGGCTGAACGCCCGGCCACTCGTTCTGGAAATTTTAAGGAAAGCCTACAACATCCTTCCTCTCATCACCGTCTTTACACTGGTTTATCAGCTTGCCTTCAAACACTACGAAAAACTCAAGGAATTTCTTTTCGTGTTTTCACTGACGGTAATCGGGACCCTGATGACCGGCACGTTCCTTCCTGCCATTGGGGCTTTTGAATACAACAACCCCCCTTCAGAATTGCTGACCAATATCCCCGCCATGTCGGGTCGGTATTATCTGCCCCATCTTTACGCCCTGCGCGACGGGAGCATGACGGTCATTCCCCTGGATCATCTAACTGGCCTGATCCAGTTCACCTCCTTTCATACAACCATGGCCCTGATTCTGACTTGGGCGATGCGGCGAACACCGCTATTCTGGCCGTTCGTAATCATCAACACCCTGATGGCGGCTTCTACCCCCCTTTATGGTGGCCATTATCTGATGGATTTGATTGGCGGCGCCGCTTTTGCAATTCTGGCTATCTTGCTCTATGCGACGCATTTCAAGCACATGCCTGCGCCGCAAGTTTTTACCCGGCGCCCACCCCTCTCCCGGAAACCAGCCGCATCTAGATCAACCTGCCTTCAAGTGGAATCGCTTGAACGCAGATAAGTTGATCGACATCAAGCAGCTAGAGCAACGATAGTGCGTTCACTTGAACACGCGTTGCTCTAGGTGACATCCCCATAAAACACCCGTGTTTTGCCCAAACTTCCCCGGCATGAGCATTCTCCCGTGAATTTCTGCGAATATCCTCTGGTCTAAAAGTGATTTCCGCTTTAAGACTCGGCAAATTTGCAAGGATTTTGAAAAACACCATGCCCAGACGCGACGACATCAAATCCATCATGATTATTGGCGCCGGCCCCATTGTCATCGGACAAGCCTGCGAATTTGACTATTCCGGCACCCAGGCCTGCAAGGCGCTGAAAGACGAGGGATACCGGATCATTCTGGTCAATTCCAATCCGGCTACCATCATGACCGACCCGGATCTGGCCCACGCCACCTATATTGAGCCGATTACCCCTGAAGTCGTTGCCAAAATTATCGCCAGGGAGCGCCCCGACGCCCTGCTGCCCACCATGGGCGGACAAACCGCCCTGAATACCGCGCTATCCCTGCGCCGCGACGGGGTGCTTGATGAGTATGGCGTGGAACTGATCGGGGCCAAGGCCGAGGCCATCGACATGGCCGAAGATCGCG
The DNA here is from genome assembly GCA_964533415.1 of uncultured Hyphomicrobiales bacterium. GTDB lineage: Bacteria > Pseudomonadota > Alphaproteobacteria > Rhizobiales > BM303 > BM303. Next base: position 10,520 of record CAZHLV010000024.1, on the reverse strand, counting down.
ACCTCTTCCGTCAGGCCATGTCCCGCATCGGGCTGGAAACCCCAACATCGGCGCTTGCCCATGACATGGCCGAGGCGCAAGAGGCGCTCGAACTCGTTGGTCTGCCCGCCATCATCCGCCCCTCCTTTACCCTTGGCGGCACCGGCGGCGGGGTGGCGTTCAACAAGTCTGAATATTACGCCATCATCGAACAAGGCCTGGATGCCTCGCCCACCACGGAAGTACTGGTGGAAGAATCGGTGCTGGGCTGGAAGGAATACGAGATGGAAGTTGTCCGCGACAAGGCGGATAACTGCATCATCATCTGCTCTATCGAGAATATCGACCCCATGGGGGTCCATACCGGCGATTCGATTACCGTGGCCCCGGCCCTGACCCTGACGGACAAGGAATACCAGATCATGCGCAACGCCTCCATCGCGGTGCTGCGCGAGATCGGCGTTGAAACCGGCGGCTCCAACGTGCAATTCGCCGTCAACCCGGAAAACGGCAAGCTGATCGTCATCGAGATGAACCCGCGGGTCTCGCGTTCATCGGCACTGGCTTCCAAGGCTACCGGTTTTCCCATCGCCAAGATCGCCGCCAAGCTGGCGGTGGGCTACACGCTGGACGAGCTTGATAACGATATCACCGGCGGCGCAACCCCGGCTTCCTTTGAGCCGACGATTGATTACGTGGTTACCAAGATCCCCCGTTTCGCCTTTGAAAAATTCCCCGGCGCGGAGCCTGTTCTGACCACCTCCATGAAATCGGTTGGCGAGGCCATGGCCATTGGCCGCACCTTTACCGAAAGCCTGCAAAAAGCGCTTCGCTCGCTGGAGACCGGGCTTACGGGCCTCAACGAGTATGAGTTCAACTTCTCCGACAGCCTGAAACAAACCCTGCGCACCATGGAAAAAGGCGCCGCGCATCTTGATGATGACATGCTCATCGAGATGGGCGAAACGGACGCCAAGAACATCATTCGAGAAGCCCTGGGCACCCCGAGCCCGGAACGCTTGCTGCAAGTGGCCCAGGCCATGCGCCTTGGCTTTACAAATGAAGCCGTCTTCAAGGCCTGCAAGATCGACCCGTGGTTCCTCGACCAGATCCGCTCGATTGTAGATATGGAATCCCGGATCGCCCGTCTTGGCCTGCCCGAAACGCCAGAACAATGGAGCTTGCTCAAATCCGCGGGATTCTCCGATGCCCGGCTCGCCGAACTGACCGGCTTGCCCGAAGACGATGTCACCAGGGCGCGCCGCGCTGCCGGGATCGCCCCGGTTTACAAGCGCATAGACACCTGCGCCGCTGAATTTGCCGCCCCAACCGCCTATATGTATTCCGCCTATGAGCGAACAGCCGGCAACGCCCCGGCCTGTGAAGCGCACCCGTCAGCACGCAAAAAAATCATCATTCTGGGCGGCGGCCCCAACCGCATTGGCCAGGGAATCGAATTTGACTATTGTTGTTGCCACGCCTCTTTTGCCCTGAAAGATGCCGGTTTTGAAAGCATCATGGTCAATTGCAACCCCGAGACCGTCTCCACCGATTACGACACCTCAGACCGGCTCTATTTCGAGCCGCTCACCGGCGAAGATGTCATAGAACTGATTATCAAGGAACAAGAATCCGGCGAACTCCTGGGCGTGATCGTCCAGTTTGGCGGCCAGACCCCGCTCAACCTGGCCAATCGCCTGGAAAAGGCCGGAATTCCCATTCTTGGCACGTCCCCCGACGCCATTGATCTGGCTGAAGACCGCGACCGGTTCAAGGCGCTGCTGGACAATCTGGGCCTCAAGCAACCCAATAACGGCATCGCCACAACCGGCGAGCAAGCAAAAGAGATTGCCGAACATATCGGCTACCCGGTGGTTATCCGCCCCTCTTACGTACTGGGCGGGCGGGCCATGGAAATCGTTCGCGATACCGCCCAGCTTGAGCGCTATATTACCGAGGCGGTGATCGTCTCCGGCGACAGCCCGGTGCTGATCGACAGCTATCTGCGCGATGCAACGGAAGTTGACGTGGACGCGCTTTGCGATGGAAACCGGGTCTATGTCTGCGGCATCATGGAGCATATCGAGGAAGCCGGGGTCCATTCAGGCGACAGCGCCTGCGCCCTGCCGCCTCACTCCCTGCCCGGAAAGATCATTGCCGATATCCGCCAGCAGACCGAAAAAATGGCGCTGGCGCTGAACGTCAAGGGCCTGATGAATGTGCAATACGCTGTAAAAGATGATGTTGTTTATGTCCTGGAAGTCAACCCGCGCGCCAGCCGCACCGTGCCTTTTGTCGCCAAGGCCACCGGCATCCCCATCGCCAAGCTGGCCGCCCGGGTCATGGCCGGCGCAAAACTGGACGATTTTGACCTGTCCCCCGGAGGCGATAATCACATCGCCATCAAGGAAGCGGTTTTCCCCTTTGCCCGCTTCCCCGGCGTCGATACGCTGCTTGGCCCCGAGATGCGTTCCACCGGCGAAGTCATGGGGCTGGACCATGATTTTGCCATCGCCTTTGCCAAGAGCCAGCTAGCCGCCGGCGAGGATGTGCCCAAGACGGGGACCGCGTTTATCTCGGTCAAGCAAGCCGACAAGGAACGCATCCTTCACGCCGCCGGGGCATTGGTTGACCTGGGCTTTGATCTGGTCGCCACCAGCGGCACCCAGAGATATTTGAGCGAACAGGGGCTTGAATGCGCCCGGATCAACAAGGTGCTCGAAGGGCGCCCGCATATCGTGGACGCCATCCAGAATGGTGCGATCCAGCTTGTCATCAATACAACCGAAGGCGGCAAGGCGGTTTCCGACAGCCGTTCACTGCGCCGCGCCGCCCTGATGCACAAGGTTCCCTATTTCACTACCCACGCCGCTGCAAACGCCGCCGTCAGGGCGATAACCGCTTTAAGCGCCAATACCCTTGATGTTCGGCCCTTGCAGGACTATGTGGGGAAAAAAGCGTAGCCCGTCACATTTACGCGATATTCACCGCGCAGAAGACAAGGGCTACAAAATTCGAGGGGTCAGTCACGCAATACAGCATACCCGGAACGGCGGGAGTGTTGATTGCGGGATATTGCAATATTTATGATGACCGGGAAGGGAAACAAGATGAACTCAGTGCCAATGACCGCCGCAGGCCTGGCCAGGATCAAGGAAGAACTCGCGAACCGCAAATCGGTTGAACGGCAAAATATCGTCAGGGCGATTGCCGAAGCCCGCAAGCACGGGGATTTGTCCGAAAACGCCGAATATCACGCCGCCAAGGAAGCCCAGGGCATGAACGAAGCCAAGATCAAGGATCTTGAACACAAGGTCAGCCGCGCCCAGATTATCGAGATCACCGAGCTTTCGGGCGATACGGTCATGTTTGGCGCCACAGTCACCGTCATGGATGAAGAAACGGAAGTTGAATCCGTCTACCAGATCGTTGGCGAAGTCGAAGCCGATGCCCAGGCCGGAAAGATTTCCCACACCTCCCCCATTGCCCGCGCCCTGATCGGCAAATCCGTCGGCGAGAGTGTCGAGGTGCGGATTCCTTCAGGTGAAAAATACCTCGAAATCATCAAGGTTGAGTTCATATAAAGCGTTCGCATTTACCCGGCGATGCCCTGCCCCCTTCACCCCCCTCACGCAAATTTAACCTGTCTGTGGTTCACTTTCCCCGGGCAGGTTTTTCTGCCGTGTAAAGCGTAAAGGGGGTAATCATGCAACTCAGCAATTCAATACAAACAGCGCATATCGCAAAACCGCTAAAGCCTTCAGAACCCGAGGCCTCTCCGGGCGGCAATATCGAGAACCACCAGCCACCATCAGAACCTCCCCCGCCGCCCCCGGCGAACGCGGCCAGCGCGAGCGATGCCGAAGAACGAAACAACGCGCAAAACTCAGGTCATCTGAGCGCCGATATCATGAGCGTCGTGCTGAAAGCCCAAGAAGAAGCCGAGAGCGTTCCGCAAGAACGGGCCGAAACCACACGCGAAGCCGGGGAATCCCGAAGCTGATCCCAGGCAAAAAAGCCTTATTCCGGGAATATCGGCGCTATCGGTTCAGACTTGGATTCGCGGATGATAAGCGCGGTTTTCACCGCGTCCACATTGGGCGCGGCCGTCAGGTCCTGAATGATGAAATCCTGAAAACTGGTCAGATCCGGCGCAACGCATTTCAGCATGAAATCAACCTCGCCGGAAAGCATATGGCACTCACGCACCAGCGGCCAGGCCCGGACCTGATCCTCAAACGCCATCAGATCGGCCTCTGCCTGTGAAGACAGCCCTACCATGGCGAAAGCCATCACTTCAAAGCCAAGCTGTTTTTCATCCAGAAGCGCCCGGTACCCCTTGACCACTCCTGCCTCTTCCAGGGCGCGAACCCGGCGCAAACAGGGCGGGGCGGAAATCCCGGCCCGGTGAGCAAGCTCCACATTGGTGATTCTGCCGTCCTTCTGCAACTCGCTCAGAATTTTCAGATCAACGTCATCAAACCGATCCCGCATTGTATTTTCAAGCCCCTTGCAATTCCATGAAATCAACTCCCGGAAGCTGGGTAATATTATTTCATAATTACGCATGATTTGCAAAAGATTCAATGCGTTGAATCAGAATCAGAACTTTACCTGCCTCCTCGTCACCATCGCAATTCCTGACTTTTTTCCAGAATCAACATCTCAACTCATTGAATCATTCTCTTAACCCGAAGCCCCGCGCAGCAGTGAAACGGACATGAGCATCGATTGAAACTTCATCCAGATTCAAAATTTTAACAACCCCCAGCATCTTCATGAAAGGATTCAGGGTTTTCCTTCCACCCGCCAAAAAACTCAATCTGCGCGACAAAGACGCTTGACCTTATATTAGACGCACTCTAAACCAGTAGATGCAAATTCATCCGCGCTAAAAATCTTCTTCAACAGATTGCAACTCTGCGGTTTGAACCACATCTTCATATCAGGAATGGCCCACCATGCGTGAGAGCCAATTCAGAAAGTTTATGCCGAACCCGAACTAATCAGGAGAGACAACAAAATGAGCGTTCTAGTAGGACAAAAAGCACCCGATTTTACCGCCGCCACCGTGATGGCCGACAACTCGATCGACGAGGGTTTCACCCTGTCGGAATATCTCAAGGGCAGCTATGGGCTGGTCTTTTTCTACCCCCTCGATTTCACCTTTGTTTGCCCTTCTGAAATCCTTGCCTTCGATCATCGCATGGAGCAGTTCAAGGCCCGCAACACCAAGGTCGTGGGCGTCAGCGTTGACAGCCAGTTCTCCCATCTGGCGTGGAAGAACACGCCGGTTGACGAAGGTGGCCTTGGTCAGGTCCAGTTCCCGCTGGTGGCTGATCTGAGCAAGTCCATCACATCGGATTACGGCATTTTGTTTGGCGGCGCGGTTGCGTTCCGCGGCACCTTCCTGATCGACAAGGACGGCATCGTGCGCCATCAGGTGGTCAATGACCTCCCCCTTGGCCGCAACATCGATGAAGCCATTCGCATGGTTGACGCGCTGCAATTCCACGAAGAGCACGGCGAAGTCTGCCCGGCTGGCTGGAAAAATGGCGATGACGGCATGACCGCCACCCCCGACGGTGTTGCCGAATATCTCAAGGACCACGCCAAAGAGCTTTAAGCTCAACCTGCCATAACCTATATTAAGGAGGTTCCGGAAAATCCGGACCCTCCTTTTTCATATCTCTTACACGGGGCCTTTTCTCATGTCCGACACAATTCACGCCAAAACCCTCATTCTCGGTTCCGGCCCCGCCGGTTACACCGCTGCCATTTATGCCTCCCGCGCCATGCTGGAACCGGTACTGATCGAAGGCCTGCAACCGGGCGGCCAGCTCACCATCACGACAGACGTGGAAAATTACCCCGGCTTCGCCGAAACCATCCAGGGGCCGTGGCTGATGGAGCAGATGCGCGCTCAGGCCGAACATGTCGGCACGAAGATCATCAGCGACACCATCATGAAAGCCGAAGTGACCACCAAACCCATCCGCCTCACCGGCGACAGCGGCACGATTTACACCGCCGACACATTAATCATCTGCACCGGCGCACAGGCCCGCTGGCTGGGTCTGGAATCGGAAACCAAATTCCAGGGTTTCGGCGTCTCCGCCTGCGCCACCTGCGACGGGTTCTTCTATCGCGGCAAACCGGTAGCGGTGATCGGCGGCGGCAATACGGCGGTCGAAGAAGCCCTGTTCCTCACCAATTTTGCCTCCAGGGTGACGCTGGTGCACCGCCGCGATGAACTGCGCGCCGAAAAAATCCTCTCCAAACGCGCCATGGAACACGAAAAGATCGAGATCAAGTGGGACAGCGTTCTTGATGAAGTCCTGGGCGATGAAGAGCCCATGGGCGTTACCGGCGCACGGCTGAAAAACGTCAAGACCGGCAAGACCGAAGACATCAAGGTTGATGGTGTCTTCATCGCCATCGGCCATTCCCCCGCAAGCGAGCTTTTCACCGGTCAACTCGACATGAAGGAAAACGGCACCATCATAACCACCCCCGGCACCGCCCGAACCTCCGTCCCCGGCGTCTTCGCAGCCGGAGATGTCACCGATGATGTTTACCGCCAGGCCGTCACCGCCGCCGGCATGGGCTGCATGGCGGCGCTGGAAGTGGAAAAATACCTGGCCGAACAGGAAGGCTGAAACCTGCCGGTTTTCAACACTCACCGTCATTCCTGAAAAAGCGAAAGAGTCCCGCCAACTGGTTGCTCTTTGCCCGGCTCGGGCTTTCCCGCATCATCCCCCCCCCGAAGTCATCCCCGCGGAAGAAAAGAGTTTTATACTTTGGAAAATGCCATTTATTCCGGCCGCCAATCCATTGGCACATACCCCGGCTGCCCCCTGACCCGCTCCAGCCAGTCCCTGATCGCCGGATAGGATTCAAGATCAAAATCGCCCTCATGGGCCATGTGAGTATAGGCGTAAAGGGCAATATCCGCGATGGTATAACGATTGGCGGCAAGGAAATCATGATTCGTCAAATGTTGCTCCATTACCGCCAGAGCCTGGTGACCACGCTCCAGCCATACGGGTAATTCCGCGGCCTTTTCCTCGCGCCCGCCCGGATAGAGCGAGAGCCAGAAGCGAGCCACGGCGATGTAAGGCTCGTGGGAATATTGCTCGAAAAACATCCATTGCAGCACCTGCGAGCGTTTATAGCGTCCCTTGGGCAACCACGGCGAGCCCTCGGCAAGATAAAACAGCGCCGCGCCGGACTCGGTAATCACCCGCCCGTCATCCAGAACCAGCACCGGCACCTTGCCATTGGGATTGATTTTCAAGAACTCTTCTGTGCGCGTTTCTCCGCCCAGAACATCTACATCGTGGACATGAAAAATCAGCCCCAGCTGCGCCATCATCAGCCGCAGCTTGTAGCAATTTCCCGAACTCTGCATGGAATAGAGCGTGTACATAACAATCACCCTGGTGTTTTTCAGGTCAAGAAACAATACGAGCGGCAAGACGGTTTTCTTTTTATCGCCAATCACGTATTGAGATTGACACGTATCACATAAACAAGGCGAAAGCACGATGAACGCATATCCAAAGACCGGCAAGAACCGCATCCGGCAGGCCCCGCAAAGAGCCGCTTATGACGAAAAAACCGTGCATGCCATTCTCGATGAAGGCTATATCGCCCATATCGCCTTCATGGATGAAGACGCCCCGGCAATCATCCCGATCAATTATGTCCGTGACGGGCATCAGATCCTCATCCACGGCTCGCGCAAGGCGCGGATATTCCGCCGCCTGGCTTGCGGGATCCCTCTCTCCCTTGCCGTGACCCATCTTGACGCGCTGGTCATGGCCCGTTCCGCTTTCAACCATTCGATGAATTACCGCTCGGTAATCCTGCACTCCAGCGCGCATATCCTTGAAGGCGAGGACAAGGCAAAAGCGCTTGATCTCATGGTTGACCGGCTGGAAGAGGGCCGCAGCAAGCTGGCCCGCCCCACCAATAAAAGCGAGGATAAAGCCACCATGGTTCTTGCCATCCCCATCGAGAACGTCTCCGCCAAGCAGCGCCGCGGCGGGCCGGTTGATGACAAGGAGGACATGGATCTGCCGATCTGGGCCGGGATCATCCCGATCGAAACCCGCCTTGGCGAACCGGAACAGGACCCGGGTCAATAACACAAGGATGCGGTAACAAACTGAAAAAGACCACCTGCCAGCGCCCCGATGGCAGAACTCAGGCGCGGATTGAAAACAAGATCAGTCCGCCAGCCCCCGTATGGTTTTCAGAATTGCCGGATCATCCCATTCCCGCCCGCCAATGGCGCGCAGGGCAATACGCCCTTGCGGGTTTACAACAAAGGTTGTCGGCAAACCGCGCATCGGCCATTTGCGCCCGGTTTTGCCGCCTGCATCCACCAGGACCGGAAAGGTCACGTCCATATCATTCAAGAATGTCCAGATCTTGTCCTCGTTCCCCCCCACATGGACAGCCAGCATGACAACACCGCTACCTTCAAGCGCCTTGTATGCCCGCTGCATGGATGGCACTTCCCTGCGGCAGGGCGGGCACCATGTTGCCCAAAAGTTTACAATGACAACTTTCCCCTTGTAGGCAGAAAGCGTATGAGTCTCCCCGTCAAGGTCCGGCAGGGAAAAGTCCGGCGCCGGCGGTTTGCCCGCCATTTCCTGCAACAACCCGAAGGCCCAAACCTGCCCGGCAAAGCCAGAGGCGGCAAGATTCAGGAAGGCCACGGCCAGAACATATCTTATCTTGCGCATTGCAAACCTTTCAAAGTCACCAGTTGCTCTTTTGCGCCAAATCGCCAGCGCAATTTCAAATCAAACTCCGTCCCCGGCGTGAGGCCAAAACTCAACATGCCCCAGTTGTAATCCGTCGGGCCATAGCTTTGTCTCGTGGGAAACAGCGCCCAGTAAAACGCCGTGCGGGCATCTTCGGCAACCCCGCGTTCAACCCAGATTTTCTGCCAGTCCTCCCGCACGCGCAGCCCGCCCCTGCCGCCCTTGCCTGTCAGGCGCCAGCGGCGCAAATCAATGGTAATCTCCTTATCACCCGCCGTCTTTTGTCCATTGCCGATAGCCGAACGGAAAAAACACCCCTCATGGGCAATCATCCGGGCATTTTGGGCGGAAAACCCGCGGCCAATGAAAAACGCCTGTACCGCATCATGCCCCAAGGCCTGCATTTCCAGCTTGAGTCCGTCCCGTTCCAGCCTGATGACCTTGCCGCGTTCCTGGGCCTCAAGCGGCAAAACACGGCCAAACACCGATATAATCACCGAACACATCAGGATATTCAACGCCCTGACTCTCATCCCCGGTCACTCCTTGTTATAACCTCTTTAAAAACCTACACGTTCATCACCCTGATAACAAGGTAACCGGGGCTTTTCAGTACCCCCGTAATGCACAGGCTTAAAACCTGGTCCCATCATGGCGGGAAGCCCATATTAAAAAGAGCCAACGCGCGGACAATTCACCATACTCCGGCTTGAAACTCACCAAAAATGCAATTAAGTGAGAAGCTCACAGAGTCATTCTTTATGATCGCGCCGCAACTGTGGGGGCATGCAGTTGCGCACCGGAAGTCCAGCCCTTTTGGAGAGAAAAATGAGTTTCATTGCCGACGCGCTTGGCCGCATCAAGCCATCCGCCACCATCGCCGTATCCAGCAAGGCCCGCGAGCTGAAAGCCGCCGGCCGCGACGTCATTGGTCTTGGCGCCGGAGAACCTGATTTCGACACGCCGGACAACATCAAAGCCGCCGCCATTGACGCCATCAATCGCGGCGAGACCAAGTATACCGCCGTTGACGGCATCCCGGAACTCAAACAGGCCATCGCTGACAAGTTCAAACGCGAGAACGGCCTTGAGTACAAACCCTCGCAATGCTTTGTCGCCCCGGGCGGCAAGCCGATCATCTACAACGCCATGATGGCCACCATCAATCCGGGCGATGAAGTGGTGATCCCCACGCCCTATTGGGTCAGTTACCCCGATATTGTCCTGCTTGCCGGCGGCACGCCGATCTTTGCCGAGGCCACCGAAGAGGATAACTTCAAGCTCCGCCCCGAAGTGCTCGAAGCCGCGATCACCTCACGCACCAAATGGCTGATCTTCAATTCGCCCTCAAACCCTTCCGGCGCCGCCTACACCCGCGAGGAACTCAAGGCCCTCACCGATGTCCTGCTGGATTACCCCAAGGTGCATATCCTCACCGACGATATGTATGAGCATCTCGTCTATGATGATTTCGAATTCGTCACCATGGCCCAGGTGGAGCCGAAACTTTATGACCGCACCTTGACCATGAACGGGGTCTCGAAAGCCTATGCCATGACCGGCTGGCGCATCGGTTATTGCGCTGGACCTGAAGAACTGATCGGCGCCATGCGCAAGATCCAGTCACAATCCACCTCAAACCCCACCAGCATCAGCCAGTGGGCCTCCGTGGAAGCGCTGAACGGCCCGCAGGATTTCATCAAGGAACGCGCCGCCATTTTCAAGGAGCGCCGCGATCTCGTCGTCTCCATGCTCAACCAGGCCGAA
>CAZHLV010000023.1:0-50842 GCA_964533415.1 uncultured Hyphomicrobiales bacterium | reverse complement strand
ACCAGGAAAAAGCCGAAGATATGGTAGGTTTGCAAATGTTCGCCGAGGAACGCAACCGCCAGAAGCGCGGCGTAAACCGGCATGAAGTATAAAAAAACGCCGGTCTGTGACGGGCCAATGGTCTTGATGCCGAATTTGTAGATGGAAAAGGCCAGAACCGAGGGCAACAGGGCAACGCCGAAAATACTGGCCCAGGCTTGCAACTTGACCGGCAAACCCGCACCGTGGGTGATCTCCCACAGGGAAAATGGTGCAAGGATGAGGGCGCCCATTGCGATGATGGCGGAAAACAGGGGCAGGATCGGAATGCCGCTCAGGGCTTTTCGTTTTTGCAAGGTGGAATAGGCCGCCCAGCTCATGCTGGCGATGCCGATCAGGATATCACCATCATTGAACTTCATGGCGTACAGGTTGGCCAGAGAGCCTTTCATTAAAATGAGGGTCATGCCGGAAAAGGCCAGGGCAATGCCGAGTACCTGCCGGGCGGCTATGGGGCGGCCAAAGAATACCCGGTCTATCAGGACGATGAACAAGGGCGATGTGGCATAGATGAGCGCGGCGTTTGTCGCTTGCGTCTTGCCAAGTCCCAGATAGACTATGGCGCCGCAAATCCCCATCCCTAAAATGCCGAGCAGGAACAGGAGCGGGAACTGCTGTATCAACAGCACATGATTGTCGCGCAGACCCTTCCAGGTAAAGGGAAGCAGGATCAAGAACGCCATGACCCAGCGGAAAAAGGCCATGGTTGCCGGCTCAAGAAAAGCGCTTGCGGCCCGTCCGATAATGATGTTCGAGGCAAAGAGCAGGGGCATGACCAGCAGGAGACTATAGGTCAGCCACGGGTTAGGTGAATTTTCTATAGCGGCTTTCCACCATATCTGGATTGCTTGCACTTTATGCCTTCAAGTTTCAGGCGGGCGCAAAGCTCAATGGCATCGGCCATATGGTTGAAGGGACCGGCAACCAGGTCAAGGACCTTCTCGCCATTTTCCATGGTTGCAGGCATGATTTGTGGCTCAAGAACCGATAATTCGCTGGCTTTGCCGCGAATAAGCCTTTCCCACTCCACCGCAAGACGGGCCTTGGTGCGGGCCCGGGCCAGCTTGACGGCATATTGTACTTTGGGTCCGGAGTGCTTGGCTGAATTGGCGGGCTTTCTCACCGGAAGCGGGGTGGGGCGGGGGATGTTCGTGGTATTCAGCGCGACCGGTTTTTGGGGGGCAGGTTTGGCGCGTGCTTCTTGTGTGTCCTGATGAGCGGGGATTGAAGACACTATTATGGCGCCTCCTTTGCCAATGCGCTCTGCCTTACCGGTGGAAATGGTGAGAAGGTCGGCTTTTCGGGCTGTATTTACCTGGTTTTCGGTTCCTGTTTTTTTCGTTTTTGGCTGGATGGATGAGGGGGCGGAATTCTTGGCGGCGGGGACCGAGCCTGTCACTGTGCCCACGATGCTTTCCAGTTTACGGATTCGCGTGTTTTGTTTTTGTAAAGTTGAATTGATGGCCTTGAGAGTGTCTGCAATCCTTGTTACCTCGCCGCGCAGATTGGCGAGATCGGGGCTTGAGGGTTCAGTTTTGCCTGGCGCTTTTACCGGAACTTCTTTTTTTACCGGCTTTGCTGGAGGGGCGGTCTGTGGCGCAACAGGTTTTGCCGCCATCTCAACCGGGGTGCCTGGAGTGATGCCAACCTTGTTCAGAAGCCATGGAGAGCGAAGCGTTGTAATGACGATAACGGCGATCGCCACCATTCCGAGAACTGGCCAGATCCACAGGGCAAGGCGTGACGCAGATTCAGATTCTTCTTCAAGAAGATCAAACTTGTACTTATCAGAATAGTCTTCGCGCATGTTCAAAATGTAACAACCATATTCACAACGAAATCTCCATATACAGATGCGACAATGTCTGAGTCGTCCCATGGGGTCAAATTTTCGATAAAATACGGATCTTGCTTAATCAGGATTTCATTTCTTTGCGATCTTATGTCATTAACCTGCAATCGCTATTTTTTTGAAAACGACAAAAGAAATTTCATGTCCAGTTCTGAAAAACATGCCATCATACTTGCCGCCGGAATGGGAACCCGGATGAAATCTATGCTTCCCAAGGTGATGCACAAGATCGCCGGGCGGAGCATGATTTCCCATGTGATCGATATTGCCAAACGTGCCGGGATCCAGAAAATTACCGCCGTAGTCGGGCCGGAAAGCGGCGTTCTTGCCGAGGAAATCAGCGTTCAGGCGCCGGAGGTGCAGCTTGTTGTCCAGAAAGACCGCCTGGGTACCGCCCATGCGGTGGGCATGGCGCGCGCTGATCTTGAAAATTCACAGGCCGATATCCTGGTGCTTTATGGCGATACGCCGTTGATCCGCCCGCAGACCCTTGCGCAAATGAGCGCCGGGCTTGGCCGCTCGGATATCGTGGTGCTTGGCTTTGAGGCGGGCGATCCTTCCGGTTATGGCCGCCTGATTCTTGAAAATAATGGCAAGCTGGCCGCCATTCGTGAACATGCTGATGCTTCTGATGAGGAAAAACGCATTACCTTGTGCAATTCCGGGGTGATGGCGTTCAGGGGCGGTGTTTTACCTGCCCTGCTTGACCAGATTGGCAATGATAACGCCAAGGGGGAGTATTACCTTACCGATGCAGTGGAAGTTGCCAAATCAGGCGGGTTGAAATGCGGCGTTGTCACGGCGGCTGAAGATGATGTTCTGGGCATTAATTCACGTGCGCAACTGGCGCAGGCAGAGCGTATCATGCAGGACAGATTACGCCGCGCGGCAATGGAGGGCGGGGCTACGCTGGTGGACCCTGAAACCGTTTATTTAAGCCATGATACGGTGATCGGGCGCGATGTGGTGATTGAGCCTTGCGTGGTTTTTGGCCCCGGTGTGCGGATTGGAGATCATGTCGAGATCAAGGGGTTTTCTCATATCGAACAGGCGCAGATCGCGGAAGGTTGCATTATTGGTCCTTATGCGCGATTGCGGCCGGGGGCTGATCTTGCGCCGGGCGTCAAGGTGGGCAATTTTGTAGAAATCAAGAAATCGAGAGTTCTTGACGGGGCAAAAGTCAATCATCTGAGCTATATAGGCGATGCCGAGATTGGCGCAAGGGCCAATATCGGCGCGGGGACCATTACCTGTAATTATGACGGGTTCAACAAGAGCCTGACGCGAATTGGCGCGGGGGCTTTTATCGGCTCCAACTCAGCGCTTGTGGCCCCGGTGCAGATTGGTGATGGCGCCTATGTGGGTTCCGGGTCCGTTATTACCAAGGATGTAAAAGATGATTCACTTGTGGTTGCCCGTGGAAAGCAGATCGAAAAAACCGGATGGGCCCGCGCCTTTCGCCGGGCAAATATGAAAAAGGGCAAGTAGCATGTGCGGAATTGTCGGTATTCTTGGGCAAACGCCTGTCGCCGGAACCATTTACGAGGCGCTCAAAAGGCTTGAATACAGGGGCTATGATTCATCGGGCATCGCCACTTTGGAAAACGGGCAGATCAAGCGCCTGCGGGCGCGGGGGAAGCTGGTTAACCTGGAGAGTTGCCTGCGCGAGACAACTTTGGCCGGGACGGCGGGGATTGGGCATACCCGCTGGGCAACCCATGGGGCGCCTTCGGTAACCAATGCGCATCCACATGTTTGTGACAGTGTGGCGGTCGTTCACAATGGCATTATTGAGAATTTTCGCGAATTGCGCGAGGAGCTTGAGGAGCAGGGCTGCCGGTTTGAATCGGAAACCGATACGGAAACCGTGGCCCAGTTGATTGCCATGGCCATGAAGGCGGGCAAGTCACCGGTTGAGGCGGTGCGTGAAATGCTGGGCAAGGTTCGCGGGGCTTTTGCATTGGGAATATTGTTTTCAGGAGAAGAGGACTTTTTGATTGGCGCCCGGAACGGGCCGCCGCTGGCGGTTGGATATGGCAAGGGCGAGATGTACCTGGGGTCAGATGCTATTGCTCTGGCGCCGCTGACCAATTCGCTGAGCTACCTGGAAGATGGCGACTGGGTGGTTGTTCGCCGCAGCGGCGTGCAGTTTTTTGACCAGGATCACAAGGAAGTCACCCGCCCGGTGATCCAGACCTCGCAATCGGCGATCCATGCCGACAAGGGCAATTACCGCCACTTCATGGCCAAGGAGATTTTTGAACAACCCGAGGTAATCAGCCATACGCTGGCCAAATATATCAACCCGATGGATGGGAAGATTTCCATCCCCGATCTTGATCTGGACTGGTGCGCCCTGGACCGGGTTACCATATCGGCCTGCGGGACGGCCTATATTGCCGGTCTGGTGGGCAAGTACTGGCTTGAGGAAATGGCCCGGATCAATGTCGATATTGATGTGGCCTCCGAGTTCCGGTACCGCAAGGCGCCCTTGTCGGAAAATGCCCTGGCCCTGTTTATCTCGCAATCGGGGGAAACCGCCGATACGCTGGCCGGGCTTCGTTATTGCCGGGCAAGCGGGCTGAAGATCGCGGCGGTGGTCAACGTGCCTGAATCCACCATCGCACGGGAGTCCGATTTCGTTTTGCCCACGCGGGCCGGCGTTGAGGTTGGCGTGGCTTCGACCAAGGCGTTTACCTGCCAGCTTGCGGTAATGGCCTGCCTGGCCATGGATGCGGGCCGGGCGCGCGGCATTCTTGATGAGACCCGGTTGAAGGCCATGTTACGGTCGCTTGAAAGCCTGCCGGGATTGATCCATGAGCTTTTGCAGCAGGATCAGCAAATTGAGGCGATTGCCAAATCGCTTACCAAGTCTGGCAATATCCTCTATCTGGGACGAGGAACCAGCTTTCCTATTGCCCTTGAGGGTGCTTTGAAGCTCAAGGAAATTTCCTATATTCACGCCGAAGGCTATGCTGCCGGTGAGCTCAAGCATGGGCCGATTGCTCTTGTTGACGAGGAAATGCCGGTAATCGTGGTTGCGCCTGATGACCGGCTTTACGAAAAAACCCTCTCGAACCTCCAGGAGGTGGCGGCGCGGGGCGGCAAGATCATTCTGATTTCAAATGCAATGCGCCTTGAGCAAAATGCCAAGGATATCTGGGCGGGTATAGCCATTCCAGATGCTGATCCGTTTATCAATCCAATTTTGGCAACATTGCCGGTGCAGTTGCTGGCCTATCATACAGCCGTTCATATGGGAACGGATGTCGATCAACCGCGAAACCTGGCAAAATCAGTGACGGTGGAATAGCCGTGATGCGGTTTGGGCCGGTCAGTCCAGAGCGAAGCTGTCGCGGTAGTTTTGGATCAGGTCCGGGTTCTGATCGTTTTTGCGGAGCACGCAATTGCCAACGACCAGTAATTCGATTCCGGTTCCCATAAAGCAATGAAAAGCATCTTCCGGGGTGGATACGATGGGTTCGCCGCGGATATTGAACGAGGTGTTCACCAGGACCGGGCAGCCGGTGCGGGCCTTGAAGGCACTGAGCAGGGCGTGGTAGCGCGGGTTGGTTGTTGCGCTGACAGACTGGACCCGTGCCGAATAATCGACATGGGTTACCGCCGGGATTTCGGAGCGGGCGACATTGAGCTTTTCAATGCCGAAGAGGGCGCTTTCTTCGGCGCTCATCTTGCGCCGGCGTTTTTCCTGAACCTCGGCAACGATGAGCATATAGGGGCTTGGGGTGTCGAGGTCGAACCAGTCCGCGATATCTTCTTCGCGGATAGAGGGCGCGAAGGGGCGGAAGGATTCGCGGTACTTGACTTTCAGATTTAGGGTCTTTTGCATGGTGGGCGAGCGCGGATCACCCAGAATCGAGCGGTTGCCCAGCGCGCGCGGGCCAAATTCCATGCGCCCTTGAAACCAGCCGATACCACTGTTGTTTTCCAGCGCGTCCACGGTGGTTTCAAGCAGGGCCTCATCATCGAGAACATCAAAAATCGCGCCGGCTTTGCTCAGGCGCTCCTCGATTTGGGCTTGTGAATATTCAGGCCCAAGATATGAGCCTTGCATGGCGTCTTTGCCAGGGGCGGTGTGGCGCGCCATGCCCTTGAAGCTGTAGGCAGCGGCCAGAGCAGCCCCAAGCGCACCGCCGGCATCACCCGCGGCAGGTTGTATCCAGATATTCTCAAAGGCGCCATCGCGCAGGATTTTCCCGTTGGCGACACAATTGAGCGCCACGCCGCCGGCAAGGCACAGGTTTTTCTGTCCGGTTTCACTGGCGATGGAGCGGGCCAGCCTGATGACCGTGTCTTCAAGAACAACCTGAATGGATGCGGCAATGTCCATCTCGCGCTGGGTGAGCTTGTCTTCGGGCTGGCGGGGCGGGCCGCCAAACAGTGTGTCAAAGCGGGCATTGGTCATGCGCAAGCCGGTGCAATAGTCGAAATACTCCATGTTGAGCCGAAAGCTGCCGTCATCCTTCACATCGATGATGTTCTCACGGATCAGGCCGGTGTATTTTGGCTCACCGTAAGGGGCAAGCCCCATGAGCTTGTATTCGCCTGAGTTTACCCGGAAACCGGTATAGTAGGTAAAGGCGGAATAGAGCAGGCCAAGGGAATGGGGAAAATGAATTTCGCGAACGATATCAAGCTGGTTTGCCTTGCCGATTGCCAGCGACGTGGTGGCCCATTCGCCAACGCCGTCCATGGTCAGGATCGCGGCCTCTTCAAAAGGCGAGGGGTAAAAGGCGCTGGCGGCGTGGCTGAGATGATGTTCGGCAAACAGTAACCTGTTTTCAAAATCCGTATCGGGCGCAAATTTTTGCAACTCGTCGGACAGCAGTTTTTTCTGGAACAGTTTCTCTTTCAGCCATACCGGGATTGCCTTGAGAAATGAGGGGAATCCCTTTGGGGCATAGGCAAGGTAATTTTCAAGAAGGCGCTCAAATTTCAAAAACGGCTTGTCGTAAAAGACAATATAGTCAACATCGGTCAAGGCGATTCCAGCATCAGAAAGGCAATGCTCGATGGCGTGTCCGGGGAAACCGGAATCATGTTTTTTACGGGTGAAGCGTTCTTCCTGCGCGGCGGCGAGAATCCGTCCATTACGAATCAGGGCGGCGGCGCTGTCATGGTAAAAGGCGGATATGCCAAGGATGTTCAAAAGAGACCTCCAACTAGAACTGATTGGTCATGGAATCGGGCTCAGGGCCGGGGGGCTTGCGCTCAACCCAGTAGCTGGAGGCTTGCGGATCATATTTCAGATCAAGGGGGCGTTTGCCAAGCAGGCGCATAATCATGGCGATCGGGGTTATGGCGGCAAAAAACACAAGCCCCATAATCAGCGGGGTCATGACCTTGTGCATCAACATGCCGATCTTGAACCATATCCGGTTCAGCGGGGCAAAGAGCTGCGGGGCGAGCAGGCCAACTGCGCCAAATATCGCCGCGCCGCCGCCAAGCCATGGCCATAAATTGCCGCCCTTCCAGAAGGATATCCCGGCAAACAGCAGGCCGATCACGGCGAAGGTGTAACAAAAAGAGCGATCTGAAGACCCGGTGACCTTGTTTTCGCGTTCATAGCTTTCATGAGTGGCGATGTTGCGAGGGGGCACGGTCGGGTATCCTTAATTCCTAAAATAAGCTCTTGTATAGCCCGGGTCTCGTGAAAATTGGGTTAAGTCCGGGGTGTCTTGCTGGACGGCGCAGGGCAGGCAACGTATAACGGGGGAATATCCGGCGATTCTGCGTGATCGTCCGATTATTCTCAATAATTTGATCCAGCGATAACCCGGTTTTCTCATGTATGACATTAAATGGATTCGTTCCCATCCTGATGAATTTGACAAAGCTCTGGCACGGCGCGGTGTCGCGCCCATGTCAGCGG
This sequence comes from uncultured Hyphomicrobiales bacterium, assembly GCA_964533415.1. GTDB lineage: Bacteria > Pseudomonadota > Alphaproteobacteria > Rhizobiales > BM303 > BM303. The sequence continues at coordinate 43,058 of CAZHLV010000023.1, read as the reverse complement.
GGATTCTGAAACTTGACCAGGCGCGGCGCGAGCATATCGTGAAATTGCAGGATGCGCAGAACCGCCGCAATGCGGCTTCAAAGGCTATCGGCAAGGCCAAGGCGGGCGGTGATGAAGAGGCGGCGCAGGCGCTGATCCGCGAAGTGGCGGAGATCAAGGCGTTCGTACAGGGCGGCGAGGATGAAGAACGCCGCCTGACGGGGGAGCTTGAAGCGGCGCTTTCGGCTATTCCCAACCAGCCTTTTGATGATGTTCCTGACGGGGCGGACGAGACGGAGAATGTCGAAATCCGCAAGGTTGGAAATATCCCCGAATTTGCCTTTGCGCCAAGGCAGCATTTCGAGATTGGCGAAAATTTGGGGTTGATGGATTTTGAAAGTGCGGCGCGGCTTTCCGGGGCGCGGTTCGTGGTTCTGAAAGGCAAGCTGGCGCGCCTGGAGCGGGCGCTCGGGCAGTTCATGCTTGACCTGCACACGCAAGAGCATGGCTATGAGGAAGTTCAGCCGCCGATGCTGGTGCGGGACGAGGTGATGTATGGCACGGCCCAGTTGCCCAAATTCGCCGAGGATCAGTTCAGGACCGATAACGGATTCTGGCTGATTCCCACCGCCGAGGTGCCCCTGACCAACCTGGTGCGCGAACAGATCCTTGACGAGGCGGACTTGCCCCGGCGCATGACGGCCTACACCCAGTGTTTTCGCAAGGAGGCGGGGTCCGCCGGACGCGATACGCGCGGGATGATCCGCCAGCATCAGTTCTCCAAGGTCGAAATGGTCTCCGTGACTACGCCGGAGACTTCGCGAGACGAACTTGAACGCATGACGGGATGCGCCGAAGAGGTTTTGAAAAAACTCGGGCTTGCCTATCGCGTTGTGATCCTGTGCACCGGTGACATGGGGTTCAGCGCCCGCCAGACCTATGACCTGGAAGTCTGGTTGCCGGGGCAAGATACCTATCGGGAAATTTCAAGCTGTTCGGTTTGCGGCGATTTCCAGGCGCGGCGGATGCAGGCGCGCTACCGGCCTTCGGGTGAGAAAACCACCCGTTTCGTGCATACGCTGAACGGCTCCGGGGTTGCGGTGGGGCGCTGCCTCGTGGCTGTTCTTGAGAACTATCAGCAAGAAGATGGCTCGGTCGTGGTGCCTGAAGTTTTACGCCCCTATATGGGCGGCATGGAGGTTATCAGCGCATGAGCGAGGATCGGTCCATGCGGATATTGCTGACCAATGATGACGGGATTTATGCGCCGGGGCTGGCCTGTCTTGAAAAGATCGCCCATACGCTTTCCGATGATGTCTGGGTGGCGGCGCCCGAGGCGGAGCAAAGCGGGGCCTCGCACTCGCTTTCCCTGAGCGATCCCATGCGGGTGCGGCAGCTGGGGGCGAAAAAATTCGCAGTGCGCGGCACGCCCACCGATTGCGTTATCCTCGCGGTTCGCCACCTGATTGCCGACCGCGCGCCGGACCTGGTACTGTCCGGGGTTAACCGGGGGCATAATATCGCCGATGACGTGACCTATTCAGGCACTATTGCCGGGGCCATGGAGGGAACCGCGCTGGGCATCCGGGCAATTGCGCTCTCGCAAGCTTACGGGTTTGACGGGCGCAACAAGATCCGCTGGGATGTAGCCGAGCATTTTGCGCCGCGCCTCATTCGCCGGGTGCTGGAAAAGGGCTGGCCGAAGGACGTGTTCCTGAACATCAACTTTCCCGATCATCCGATTGCCCGTATCAAGGGGACCAAGATGACCTCGCAGGGCAAACGGGATCAGAATTTGCTTTGTGTGAAACGGCGCGAGGATCCGCGCTGTGAGCCGTATTACTGGATGATGTATGAGCGTGGTGAAAACTCCCCGGCAGTGGGTACGGATTTATGGGCCATCGAGAACGGGTTCAACTCGGTTTCGCCATTGCATCTGGATATGACCCAGTATGCGGTTCTGGAGAAACTGGGCGATATGCTGGACGGGTTTGGAGCGTAAAGGACCAAGGGCGCGATGCTGGATACTGATCCTCGCCTGATCCGGCTGATTATGGCCCTGCGCAACCAGGGGATAAAGGACACGGCTGTGCTGGCGGCGATTGAGCGGGTTCCGCGGGCCTTGTTCATCAATCCGGCCCTGGCCAGCCGGGCCTATGCGGACCAGGCCTTGCCGATTGAATGTGGCCAGACCATTTCCCAGCCTTATATCGTTGCTTACATGACGGAAAAACTTGAATTGAATGATCGGCTCAAGGTTCTGGAAGTGGGAACGGGATCGGGCTATCAGGCGGCAGTGCTCTCGCATCTTTGCCGCCGGGTGTACACGATCGAGCGCTACCGGACGTTGCTGCGCGAGGCCGAAAAACGGTTTTCCAAATTGCGGATTACCAATATCACCAGCATGGTTGGCGATGGCCTGAAAGGCTGGCCGGCACAGGCGCCGTTTGATCGGATTATCGTGACGGCGGCGGCGGGCGAGACGCCGCAGGAGCTTGCCAAACAGTTGAGGACGGGCGGCAAAATGATTTTTCCGTTAAAAACCGATAACCAAACCCAGATGCTGGTCTTGCTGGAAAAAACAGATGACGGATATACACAAAAACCGCTGATTCCCGTGCGTTTTGTGCCTCTTGTCGCTGGTGTTGCGCAAGAGATGTAAATCTTGCATTAACCAGTTTTCGCAACGGGCTTTTAACGTTAAAGCGCTTTACTGGACTCTCGATAGCATGGAGAGTGAGTATGGCCGGTAAAAAGCGTTTTTTTGAAATTCACAAGGCAGGATTGGGGCAGGTTGTTACGATTGGTCTTTTTGCGATTTCAACCGCCGGGTGTAGTACGGATGTAACTCGATTTGCGGGTCTTGGCGAGGAGTTTTTCCCCAAGACGAGTCAAGCCACGGCCTCTATTCCGGATGATTCGCGGACAATTGCGGCGCCTCTGGAGCGGGTGAAAACCGAGCCATTGCCTGCGCCGCCGGCCAAGTCTTACGGGATGGCCAAGCATATTACCGTGGAGCAGGGCGATACGCTCTATAGTATCTCTCGCCGGCATAATGTTTCCATTGATGAAATTGCCGCGACCAATGGTCTTCAAAAACCCTATTCGGTGAAAGTGGGGCAATATCTGATGATCCCGGCGCCAGGTGTGCCGGTAACTTCGTGGAACAAACCCGATAGCAAACCGGCAAGTGCTGTACGCAAAGTTACGTCCATTGCCAAGAATGGCCGCTCTTCAGCGCCGCGTAATCCGGCGTTTTCCACCAAGCGCGGGCAAACCACGCGGGCAGCATACCATACGGTTCAGAGCGGTGAGACGCTTTATGGTATTTCAAGAAAATATGGCTTGAAACCGGCTGATCTGGCAGAGCGGAACAATATCGGTTCGGACATGAATATCCGGGTTGGCCAGAGATTGAAAATTCCCGGGACAAACCGGAAACTGGCAAGTGCGGGGTCTTTGGCAAGACGGAGTGTGCCGTTGCCCCGGCATGCCCCTTCGCTTAAAAATACGCGGACGGCCAAGCCGAAAGCGAAGACAACAAGCCGGAGCCTGAAAGTGGCAAAGGCAGCCCCGGTGCGCAAAGCGGTTTACAAGAAACCGGTCAAGATTACCAAGTTGCAGGCTCCACCCCAAAGGAGCTATGGGAAATTCCGCTGGCCGGTCAAGGGGCGGATCATTTCAGAATTTGGCCGTAAATCAAACGGGGAGCGTAATGATGGAATCAATTTCTCGGTTCCCATGGGAGCCTCGGTGAAAGCGGCAGAAAACGGTGTTGTTGCCTATGCGGGGAACGAGCTTAAAGGTTATGGCAACCTTATTCTCATCCGGCATTCGGGGGACTGGGTCACGGCTTATGCGCATAATTCCAGGATTTTGGTGAAACATGGGCAGAAGGTGCGCCGCGGGGATATCATCGCCAAGGCCGGGCAGACTGGTTCGGTGAGCCGTCCGCAGTTGCATTTTGAGGTCCGCAAGGGTGCGCAGGCGGTTGATCCGCGAAAATACATGTCAGGTTCGGCGTAGGGCTTTCTGATTGCGCTGTTTTAACCGTGATGAGGGAGGAAAGGATGCCGGAGCCGCAAATATCAGCTACTTAATCGATAGTGATATTCTGCCGCCCGGCAAGGTTGAGAATATATTGCCAAGCCACGCGGCCCGACCGGGCGCCTCTCGTGGCTGACCATTCAATCGCCTCGGCCCTGAGCTGGCCCGCATCGATTTTCAGGTTGTAATGCGCGGCATAGGCGTGAACCATATCGAGATAGTCTTTCTGGGAGCAGTTGTGGAAACCGATCCACAGGCCAAAGCGATCGGAGAGGGAGACTTTTTCTTCAACGGCTTCAGAAGGATTGATGGCGGTGGAGCGCTCGTTTTCCACCATGTTGCGCGGCATGAGATGGCGCCGGTTCGAGGTTGCGTAGAATATGACATTGGCAGGCCGACCTTCAATTCCGCCTTCGAGCACGGCCTTGAGGGATTTATAAGAGGTGTCAGCCTCATCAAAGGAAAGATCATCGCAAAAGATGATGAAACGTTCCTGGGGGTGGTCACGAAGATGTACCATCAAGGCCGGCAAAGTGTTGATATCCTCGCGGTGGATTTCGATCAGTTTCGTGTTCAAGCCTTCGTGTTTGCAGACATGATGATGAACCGCCTTGATGAGGGAGCTTTTGCCCATCCCCCGTGCCCCCCAGAGAAGGGCGTTATTGGCGGAGAACCCGCGGGCAAAGTGGAGCGTGTTTTCAAGCAGAATCTTCAAGTTGCGGTCAATGGCCTTGAGCAGGTGCATTTCCACCCGGTTGACCTTGCTTACCGGGACCAGGTATTGCGGATCGCTCTGCCAGACAAAGGCATTGGCGTTTTGCAAGTCGATTTCCAGGGTTTCAGGCGGCGCCAATCGCTCAAGGGCTGCGGCAATTCGTTCAAGGCTTTGGGCGCTTTGGGGGGTGGAATTGGGTTTTTCAGTCATATCGGGGCTTTTTTAAGAAATAAATTCACCAAAGACAGCTATTCCACATCAAGCAGTGGTTTGCAAAGTGGGAAGTGATCGCTATATTCCTGAAAAATAGCATGGGATCGGCAAAATTCGTTTTGTTTTTTTCATCGCTCGCGAATTCACAAATCCGGCCTTGAACATCAAGGCTTTTCACGGGAGTTTCTTTCATGTTCATCACACCGGCTTTTGCACAGGCTGCGGGCGGCGGCGCAAACAATACGTTGATATCGCTTTTGCCGTTTCTGCTGATTTTTGTGATTTTGTATTTTCTGGTGATCCGCCCGCAACAGAAAAAAGTCAAGGAGCACAAGGATATGGTTTCTTCGCTTCGCCGCGGGGATACGGTTGTGACCAATGGCGGGCTTGTTGGCAAGGTGACCAAGGTGGCCAGCGATACCGAAGTGGTTGTCGAGATTGCCAAGGATGTCAAGATTACCGTTATCCGGAACATGATTCAGGATGTTCGCTCAAAGGGCGAGCCGGCTAACGACAACAAGTAACTCACCATTTTGTCCTGAACGTATCGGATTATCTATGATCTATTTTGCCAAATGGAAGATCGCCCTTGTCATGGCGGTGTCGCTGCTGGGGGTGTTGCTGGCCATGCCCAATCTGTTCAGCGAGTCCACGCTCCAGAAACTGCCCTCATGGCTGCCGCACAAGCAGATCAATCTTGGTCTTGATCTTCAGGGCGGCTCACATCTGCTGGTCGAGGTGGATACCAAAGCGGTGATTAATGAACGGCTGGAAACCTTGAAAGACGATGCGCGCCAAACCCTTCGCGAAGGGCGTATCGGCTATACGGGCTTGCGGATCAACAAGGGGGTGCTCAATTTGCGCATCCGCAAGCCGGAGCAATTTGATGATGCGCTCAAACGCATCAAGAAACTGGCTGCGCCGGTGCAGACCTCGCTGTTTTCGGGGTTGCCAGGCGGGGATGATATCACGGTAGAGACAGGTGAGGGACGGGTGATTACCGTCAGCCTGACCCAGCAGGCCATTGACCAGTTAATCAAGTCCTCGGTCGAGCAGTCGATTGAAGTTCTGCGGCGGCGCATTGACGAGCTGGGCACCACGGAACCCACCATCCAGCGGCAGGGCAAGGACCGGATTCTGGTTCAGGTGCCGGGGCTTGATAATCCTGAACGCCTGAAAGCCATCATTGGCAAGACGGCCAAGCTGACCTTCCGCCTGGTGGATCTGTCAACTTCGCCCGAGCAGGCTCTGGCGACGCGGCCGCCGCCGGGTTCGGAGATCATGTATTCCGATGATCCCAAGCCCGTTCCCTATGTCATTCGCAAGCGGATCATGGTGGCCGGTGAATCCCTGGTGGATTCCCAGCCCGGTTTTGACCAGCGCACCAATGAGCCGATCGTAACCTTCCGCTTTGATTCTGCCGGCGCCAAGCGGTTTGGCAAGGTGACGCAAGCGAATGTCGGGCGGCCATTTGCCATTATTCTCGATCACAAGGTGATTTCAGCGCCGGTGATCCGCGAAGCAATCCTGGGCGGGACCGGGCAGATCAGCGGCGGGTTTACGGTGGAACAGGCCAATGATCTTTCCATCTTGCTGCGCGCCGGGGCCTTGCCGGCGCCGCTCAGCTTCCTGGAAGAGCGTACGGTTGGTCCCGGACTTGGGGCCGATTCGGTGGCCGCGGGTGAGATTGCCGCGGTAATCGGCATGCTGGCCGTTGTGGTCTATATCCTGATTTCCTATGGTCTGTTCGGGGTTTTCGCCAATCTGGCGCTGGCGGTCAACCTGGCGCTTATTCTGGGCATATTGTCGCTCTTGCAGGCAACGCTGACCTTGCCGGGGATTGCCGGTATCGTGTTGACGATCGGCATGGCGGTTGACGCCAATGTGCTGATTTTCGAGCGTATCCGGGAGGAATCATCGCTGGGCAAGACGCCCATGGCGGCTATCGAAGCGGGGTATTCGCGCGCCTTGGGAACGATTCTGGATGCCAATATCACCACCTTTATCGCGGCGGTGATATTGTTCCAGATGGGTTCGGGGCCGGTTCGCGGGTTTGCCGTCACCCTGGCGATCGGTATTCTGACTTCCGTCTTTACGGCCTTTACGCTCACACGGCTTTTCGTGTCCTTCTGGGTGCGCTCAAGGCGTCCCAAGGAAATCCAGCTTTAGGAAACCCATCTATGAAGCATCTTCATCTCGTTCCGCAAAACACCAGGATCCGGTTTTTGAGTTTTCGCAAGCTGGCTTATACCATCTCTGGTCTTGGCGTGTTGCTTTCCATTGTCTTGTTCTTTTCGGCGGGACTGAATTACGGCATTGATTTCAAGGGCGGTACGCTGATTGAAATCAAGAATAAAAGTGGTCCGGCCGATGTTTCCGCCTTGCGCAGCACATTGGGCAAGCTCAAGCTGGGCGATGTCCAGATCCAGCAATTTGGGTCACCTGAAGAGGTATTGATCCGGGTTGAAACGCAAAAGGGCGGTGATGCGGTCCAGCAGCATGTCATCAAGAAGATCAAGAAAATCCTCGGTGACGGGGTCGAGTACCGGCGCGTTGAAGTTGTTGGCCCGAAGGTCTCGGGCGAGTTGATCTATGACGGGATTCTGGCTGTTGTCATCGCGATCCTGGCGGTTCTGGTTTATATCTGGTTCCGTTTCGAGTGGCAGTTCGGGCTGGGGGCCGTGGCGGCGCTGGTGCATGACGTGATGCTCACCATCGGCGTGTTTTCCGCCTTTCAGCTTGAGTTCAACCTTTCTATCATTGCCGCTATCCTGACCATCGTGGGCTATTCGCTCAATGACACGGTGGTCGTTTATGACCGGGTGCGCGAGAACTTGCGCAAGTACAAGAAAATGCCGCTTGAGGAACTGCTCGACAAATCCATCAATGATACGCTCTCGCGCACCATCATGACATCTGTAACCACGCTTCTGGCGCTTTTGGCGCTATATATATTTGGTGGTGAAGTGATCCGGGGCTTTACCTTTGCCATGATCTGGGGCGTGATCGTGGGGACGTATTCATCTGTCTTTATCGCCTCTCCTGTTCTCATGTATCTCGGGGTCAAGCGGGACTGGAGCACGGCGGGGCCGAAAACCGACAAGAAGATCGAAGGTTCGGCAGGCTAGTTTTCCTCATGGAATTTGTCGAAGCGCGCTATTCCGGGCAGCCGCATATCGAATCTTATGGCAATGGGGGCTTTCGCTTTACGGGAGGCTCCCATTCAGGATCGCTTCTTCTCTTGCCCGGAGGAATCCGGGCTTGGAATGTTAAAGCGTTCCGGGCCGGGGATTCACATTGCTTTGCAGAGGTTTTTTCCAGCCCTGACAGGATTGACCTGTTTATTCTGGGGAGCGGGAGCCGGTTGATCTTTCCGCAGCCGCAGGTTCACGAGTTATTCAAGGCGCATGGGATCACGCTGGAGTGCATGAACACGGGCGCTGCCTGCCGGACGTATAACATTCTGCTCAGCGAGGGACGGGACGTTGCGGCAGGTCTTGTTGCGGTCGAATAAGGTATCGCATGGCTGTTTTAACTGGATCGGGGCTGATGCCGATCAGACATGACAGACTCTATCCCTTGATCTCGTAGCTATGGGTGATCTTGGCTGTTTTGCCAAGCATGATCGAGGCTGAGCAGTATTTTTCCGCCGAGAGTTCGATGGCGCGTTTAATCAGGGCTTCCTTGACGTTTTCCCCCTCAAAAACAAAATGCACGTGGATGCTGGTGAAGACTTTCGGGTCGTCTTCAGCGCGCTGTGCGGAAAGCGAGATGGCGCAGGTTTTCAAACCTGCGCGTCCCTTTTGCAGAATCTGGACAACATCGAAAGCCGTGCAGCCGCCCATGCCAAGCAGCATAAGCTCCATGGGGCGCGCGCCCTTGTTTTCGCCGCCATGCTCGGGAGGGCCATCCATCAAGATGGTATGACCACTTCCGGCCTTGGCTTCAAAGCAGAAATTACCCTTCCATTCAATTGTTGCGTCCATGTTGCCTCGCTGTTTCCCGGATCCCTCCTTTCAGGTTATAAACATTCTCTCGCGAGACGCCATGCCTCTTTTGCCCAATATTAACGGGGGCGGATGACGGTTTTCTTGCCCTTGGGCCATTCCAGCTTGTATTTCAGGCGGATTACGTGCTCATCGCCGGGTTTGAGTTCAAAATCCCAGGCCAAAATCCCGCGGCGGTCCTTGTCATTTGTCCGGCTTGGCTTGGTGGTCTCGGGCAAGCGCGTGACCTTGATCTCCTCGTTTTCAGAATAGGGGACCTGGTCAAGCACGGTAACCGGCATGGCGCGTTCATGAAGGTTTTTCACGGTGATCTTGTAATCTTGCACATCAACCCGGCTGCGCGAGATAAGGCCGCTTACGCTTTTTTCCCGGGCCAGTTGCACCCGTTTGACCTTGACCTTGTCGTCGGCGCCAAATCCAAGCTCGTGATCCTCTCCTGGATTGATGAGCGGTATCGAGCCTGCGCCGGTATAGGCGCCGTTCCGGTAAAGCGAGATACGGCCCGGCAGCAGGGCCGTCTTGCCGTTCCATTTCATGTCGGCATAAAGGTATGCAGTTGCATCCTTGCGCGGTACGGCGCGGATCTTGAGCTTGACATCAGGGGCGCCTGAAGCAATGCGCACCTTTTTCCCCGCTCCGCCAGAGGTGACGGTAACCTTGCCGGCAATCTCGTAAAGCGCCTGAAACCCATAGGACTGGATGCGGGCTTCGCGTTCGCGGGTCTTTTTGACCTTGGCCTTTTCTATCGCCATGGGGGCAGGGGCTGCTTCGAGCATCATGTCATCCATGCGGCGGGCCAGGCGTTTCATTCTTTTTGCCATGGGGACGGCGCGGCCCAGAACAGGCTCGGGCCTGTACATGATCTGCAATGGCCTGAGCCTGGGGGCCGATGTGCTGGCTTGCGGGCGCGATGTGGACAAGGTGAGGGTGACGTTGTTCCAGTCCTCGCCGGAGTTTTGCGAAATGGCGGCGCGGCGCACGAGTTGCAGGGCAGGGGCCTTGCTTTTGCTCCCGGTGTCCAGGCGCATGTCGTAAAACGGGGTCCAGTTGCCGCTCTTCACCTGATAGCGGATGTTCAACGTGCCCTTGGCGTCCTGTCCGGCCTTGATATGCACCTTGACCTGGGTGCGGGCGTCGGGGCGGGGCTGGTGCATGGAAAGCTGTTTCTTGAGCTTCTTGATATCCCGGCGCAGTTTGCGCTGGCGGATTTGCGCCTTTTGAATGCGTTCAAGCACTGGCTCCATATTGCCGATCAGGTTGAGAATCTGCTGCCAGTCCGGGGATTGGGCCGCAGTTGCCGGGGCTGCTTGCGGGGTCTGAGCGGGAAGGGCGGCAAGATTTTGCAACAAGGAGGCTTGCGTGTTTGCCGATCTGATAATGTTGTCCAGTTGGGCAATTTCATCTTCGAGCCGCTCGATCTCGTCCTTGATGCGCTGGCGCTCGTTGTGGTTTATCGCGGATGTGTTGATGAAAATTCTTCGCGTATCAATGGAGCCGATCTCGACCGGGCCGTCAAAGGCTCCCTCGATACGGATGGAGTTGGGGACAATATGCCGGGTGAGGTCATTGAAGACCAGTGTATGGACGCCTTTTTCGAGATTTATCGTGGCCATACGGGTGATTTGAGCCCCCTGGGGGAAAACGGTAACCGCCTGAATGGAAGAGGTGGATTTGAGATTCTCGGCAAAGGCCGACAAGGAAAACGCGCTCATGACGAGAGCGGCGGAGGCGCAAGCAAGGCTGTACTTGGGGAAAGGGGACATCATAATTCTCTCCAGTGTAAACAGAGCGGCATTAATACCGTACTGATTATTAGAGACAATTTGGACGTGATTCGGGCAGATATATGTTTATATTGAGAACGACATGCCGCAGCCGCATGACGATGAAGCATTTGGATTGTTGATCTGGAAGGCTGCGCCGATGAGATCATCGACATAATCGATCACCGCGCCGTCGAGAAAGCCTAGCGAGGTTTCATCGATAAGCACCCGGGCGCCGTTTTTCTCAAGCACCAGGTCATCGTCATTGCGGGTTGAATCTAGCTCAAAACTGTATTGAAATCCCGAGCAGCCGCCACCGGAAACGCCGACCCGGAGCATCATTTCCCCACTCTCTCCCTTGAGAATTTCACTGATGCGTTCAGCCGCGCTGTCGCTTAAGGTGACGTTGACTCTCATAATTCTTTGAACCTGTTGCAAGTCTTCATGGATTGGATGATATTTAAGGTGCGCTTTTGAATTGTCAAACCCGGCGGAGCTGTTATGCACGATCAGATGGCGGTTTTTGCCTCTTGCCCGGAACACAGCCGGGGCCGGGTATATGCCGAAGAAGCCTCGGCCTCACGCTCGGTTTTCCAGCGTGACCGGGACCGGATTATTCATTCCACGGCATTTCGCCGCCTGAAGCACAAGACCCAGGTTTTCGCCGCCCCGGAAGGGGACCATTACCGCACGAGGCTGACCCACTCGCTGGAAGTGGCGCAGATTGCCCGCTCGGCAGCGCGGGCGCTGGGGCTTGACGAGGATCTTACCGAAGCGCTGGCGCTGGCGCATGATCTGGGGCATCCGCCCTTTGGCCATGCGGGGGAGCGGGCACTTTGCAGTTGCATGAAGGAATATGGCGGGTTTGACCACAATGTGCAGAGCCTGAAGCTGGTAACATCGCTGGAGCGGCGCTACGGGGATTTTGACGGTCTCAACCTTACATGGGAGACGCTGGAGGGGCTGGTCAAGCATAACGGGCCATTGAAGAAAGGGAAAATCCATCCTTTAATCAAGCTCCTGGATAAAAAAATTGATCTTCTGATTCACCTTCATGGATCAGCAGAATCGCAGGTGGCGGCGCTGGCGGATGATATTGCCTATAATGCCCATGACATTGATGACGGGATACGCGCCGGACTGCTTTCGCTTGAACAGATCGAGAGCCTGCCCCTCGCCGGGGATGCCATGCAGGAGGTGAGGGGGCGCTGGAAAGAGCTTGAGCCGGTGCGGCTCGTGCATGAAACCATTCGGCGTTTGATTACCTTCATGGTCAATGACCTGCTTGGCGAGTCGCGGACAAGGCTTGTGCAATGCGGGGCAAGCTCGGCCGATGATATCCGCCGATGCGGGCAGCCTGTAATCGCCTTTTCAAAGCCGGTCGGGGCGGCAATACGGGATCTCAATGGTTTTTTGCTCACCAACATGTATCGTCACGAAAAGGTAATGACCGCCATGGACAAGGCCGAGCGTATCATAAAGGAGCTTTTCGAACATTATATGTATCGCCCGCGGGATTTACCCCATGAATGGCGGTTGGGAACCGGCAGCGGGTTGAACCGGGAACTGGCCTTGCAGGTTTGCGACTTCATTGCCGGGATGACGGATAATTTTGCCATTCGCACTCATAAAACGCTGTTTGACGCCGCGCCCGATATCGGCTAGGCGTTCAGCTTGGTTTTTTCAGGCTTTCACGGAGTTGTTGCCGCTTGCCGGTGACAGGATCAGGTATGAATCTTTTTGCCTATTTTTCTGATATTTTAACGGCAGAGCTTGCGGAGCTGTTGCCGGGCGCTGATTTTTCCCGAATTGCGGTTGAGCCGCCGCGTGATCCGGCTCATGGCGATATTTCGACAAATGCGGCCATGGTGCTGGCCAGGGCTGCGAAAATGAATCCGCGGGACCTGGCGCAGAAAATTGCAGGGCGGCTTGAGCCGCATGGCGATATTGAAACGGTCGAGATTGCCGGTCCTGGTTTTATCAATATCCGTCTAGCCAATGCGTTCTGGCACGGGATCCTGAAAACCGTTATCGCCGATAAGCGTAGCTTTGGCCGCAGCAACATGGGCGAGGGCGTCAAGGTGAATGTGGAATATGTCTCGGCCAATCCCACCGGCCCGATGCATGTGGGCCATTGCCGCGGCGCGGTGTTTGGCGATGCGCTAGCCAACCTGCTGGAATATGCGGGGCATGAGGTTTGCCGGGAATACTACATCAATGATGCGGGCGCGCAGGTGGATGTCCTGGCGCGTTCGGCCTTTTTGCGTTACCGCGAGGCGCTGGGCGAGGATATCGGCGAAATTCCGGCGGGGCTTTATCCGGGCGATTACCTCAGGCCGGTTGGCGAGATGCTGAAAAGCCGCTTTGGCGATGCGCTCAAGGACAAGGACGAGGCCGAATGGCTGCCTGTGGTGCGCGATGTCGCCATTGACGCCATGATGGAGATGATCCGCGCTGATCTGCATGCGCTGAATGTGCGCCATGACGTGTTTTTCTCCGAGCGCTCCCTGATCTCGGGGGAAACGGACAAGATTGCCGCGCTTCTTGAAGAATTGCGCGGTAATGGTCTGATCTATGAGGGGCGTCTGGAGCCGCCAAAAGGCAAGTTGCCGGAAGATTGGGAGGACCGCGAGCAAACCTTGTTCCGGGCATCTGATTTTGGCGATGATACGGACCGACCCTTGCTCAAATCCGATGGCGGGTACACCTATTTTGCCTCTGACATTGCCTATCACGCCGATAAATATGCGCGGGGTTTTGCGCAGATGATCGATGTCTGGGGGGCCGATCATGGCGGCTATGTCAAACGCATGCAATCGGCGGTAAAGGCGGTAACCGGCGGGAAGGGCGAGCTTGATGTCAAGCTGTGCCAGCTCGTGCGCCTGCTGCGCGGCGGCGAGCCGGTGAAGATGTCGAAGCGCTCGGGTGAATTTGTTACCCTGCGTGATGTCGTGGAAGAAGTGGGACGCGATCCGGTGCGCTTCATGATGCTGTACCGCAAGAATGACGCGCCGCTTGATTTTGACTTTGCCAGGGTTACCGAGCAGTCGCGTGATAACCCGGTGTTTTATGTGCAATATGCCCATGCGCGCATCAGCTCGGTACTTCGTAAGGCAAGCGAGGAGCTTGATGCGGACATGCCTGGTGAAGCGGCGATGCAGGAGGCTGATCTGGAAGGGCTGGTGGATAGGGCGGAACTGGCGCTCATCAAGCGCATGGCGCAATGGCCGCGCCTGGTGGAACAGGCGGCGCGCTATCACGAGCCGCACAGAATCGCTTTTTTCCTGTATGATCTGGCCAGTGATTTTCACGGGTTGTGGAACCGGGGCAAAGAATCGCCTGATTTGCGGTTTATCAGGATTGATGACATAAAATTAACCATGGCGCGGCTAGCGTTAATTGGTTCTGTGGCCAGCGTTCTGGCGTCGGGTCTTGACATTCTGGGGGTCGAGGCCGCCGAGGAAATGCGGTAGATATTGCCCCGGATTCTATCTATATTCATAAACGGGGCGCGGGCACGCCTGTTTTTGAGGTTGTGAGGGGTGAATATGAGCAAATATGAGAAATTGGAGCCTGTTTTCGCCGAACTGGATTCGGGCGATGAGCATATCCATCCCATGTTCAACACGGAATTTGATACGCTTGATGAGCCTCCACGGCGTAAAACGCCATTTTTGGTCATAGGCTCCCTGCTGATCCTGGCCTTTGCCGGGGGCGGTCTTGTCTTTGCCTATAAACAGGGGGTGCGCGAGGGAAACCGGACAGCGCCGCCAATTATCAAGGCCAGCACCAAGCCCATAAAAACCGCGCCCAAGAAACCAGGTGGCATTAAAATTCCAAATCAGAACAAGCGTGTCTATGATCGTCTTGATGAAAAGCCGGTAAAGCTGACCGAACGGCTCATGCCCTCTGCCGAGGAGATCATGGATTTGCCGAAGAAGCCGGTTGTGGAGAGAGCTGCACCTGAAAACCCCAAGGATTTGCTGGAAAAGCCTGAAACAGCAGCGGTTGAGGCGGGGGCACCAGAGAATTCGGCAATTGCAAATAATACTGACAATACTGCTCCGCTTCCTACCCATGAAGTGGATGTCTTTACGATTACGCCTGACGGGGTCTTTTCGGGAAGTGCGGCCCCGGCGGCAAGTAATCCGGGGCAGGATGTTGAAAAACGCGTTGCGGAAACAAAAGTTGCCTCGCAGCCGGCGCCGATCGTTCCGCCTGTGGAGGCAAAAAAAACGGTGCCGCCGGTTTTGCCGCGCGAGCTTCCCAGGCCACCGGTTCAGATTGGCGAGCTTCCCGATACAGAAGATGGAAGACCCCTTACCGAGCGGTTGCTTGAAACCGAGAAACGCCTGACCCGGCGCAGTGACGAGGTTTCCACGACTGATACCGGGCCTGCTACCGGAACAGCGGAACGAGTCGTGGCTGGTTCTGCCCTGAATTCCTCACGCAAGCCTGATCCTTCCTCCGCCGGGGGTAAAGATGCGGATGGATCTATGCGGGTTGCTGCCTTGCCGCCGGTTCCCAGGCGAAAACCTGCTCGTTTATCGACGCCCCTGCCGTCTGCCGTGGTGCAGCCGGTCAAGACAACCCCGGTTACCCCTCAAAAACGGACCCTTCCGGCGTTGGGGCGTGGGCGGTTTGTTGTCCAGATTGCCTCGCATCGCCGGCAGGCGGATGCCTTGGCCGAGTTTGCCGGATTAAAACGGCGATACCCTCAGGTCATCGGGAATTACAAGCCCTCGATTCAACGGGCCGATCTGGGCGACCGGGGGATCTATTACCGTTTGCGCATTGGCCCACTGGCCAGCAAGGCGGATGCGGCGCGATTTTGTGAATCCCTTAAAACGGCAGGCAAGAACGATTGTCTTATCCGCCGCCGTTGACCGGCGTCTGGCTTGATGATGCCGCGGGCTTTTATCACCGGTTGCGAGGGGCAGGTTCTGGGAGCCGCCGAAAAGGCGTTTTTCAGGGATGCGCAGCCATTCGGCCTTATCTTGTTTGCGCGCAATTGCGCAACTCCAGAACAAATTCGCAATCTGACGGATGAATTTCGCGAGTGTGTTGGGCGCGGGGATGCGCCGGTTCTGATCGACCAGGAGGGCGGGCGGGTAATGCGCCTGAAACCGCCGGTCTGGCGCGAATATGCTCCGGCTGTGAAAATCGGCCAGCTTTACCAGCAAGATCATGGCAAGGGGCAGGAACTGGCGCGTATTTTTGGCCGTTTGCTGGGCGCGCAATTGCGCCCCTTGGGGGTAAATGTGGATTGCGTGCCGCTTCTTGATGTGCCGGTTCCCGGAGCGCATGAAATTATCGGGGAGCGGGCATTCTCAAGGGATGTAGAGGCGATTATTGCCCTTGGCAGGGCATTGAGCGAGGGGCTGATGCAAGGCGGATGCTTGCCGGTCATCAAGCATATCCCGGGACATGGCCGGGCCGGATGCGACAGCCATGAGGATCTGCCTGTGGTTACGGCCTTGGCAAAAGAGCTGGAGGAAAATGATTTCCTTCCTTTCCGGGCGCTCAATACAAGCCTTTTTGCAATGACAGCGCATGTTATCTATACCGCTTATGACAAGGATCACCCGGCAACGGTTTCGCGGCGCGTGATCCGCGATGTTATACGGGGCAAGATCGGGTTTGCCAATTTGCTGATGAGCGATGATTTATCCATGAAAGCCCTGAAAGGATCGATTGGCGCGCGTACACGCGCCGCCATGGCGGCTGGGTGTGATCTTGCGCTGCATTGCAATGGTGATATGGAGGAAATGCTTGAAGTGGCTCAAAACGTGCCGGCGTTTGGCGAATCTGCGCAACGGATGTACGCTGAAGCCATGGCGTCTTGTGGCTGTAATGCTTTTGATGATGATTATGCGCGCTATGTGGCGTTGCTTGATGAAGTGAGCTAACCCCATGAACCTTCCGCCGGAGAAACATGTGCAAGGAGTAATTAACCTGCACCCGGAATATGACATCCCGGAAGGGGAATCGTTTCTTGTTGACCTTGACGGGTTTGAGGGGCCGCTTGACCTGCTTCTGGCGTTGTCGCGCAGCCAGAAGGTTGATATCACGCAGATTTCCATTCTGGCCCTGGCCGAGCAATACTTGACCTTTATAGAAACCTTGCGCCGCAAACAGCTTCGTATCGCGGCGGATTACCTGGTGATGGCGGCGTGGCTGGCTTATCTGAAAAGCCGCCTTTTGTTGCCCGATCCTGAAGACGAAGAGGAGATGAGCGGCGAGGAGATGGCGGCGCGCCTGGCGTTTCGCTTGCAGAGGCTTGAGGCCATGCGCGATGCCGGGCAAAGGCTGATGGCGCGTGATCGCCTGGGGCGGAATTTTTTTGCCAGAGGTGCGCCTGAGCCGGTGATTGTCAAAACGAAGAGTACCTATGTCGATAGTCTTTATGACCTGTTAAAGGCCTATGCCGAAGAACGCGAGCGTAACCGGGTGCATACGATCCATATCCGGCGGCGGCCGGTGATGTCAATCAAGGGGGCAAAGCGCAGGCTGGCGCGGCTGCTTGGTTTTACACCCGACTGGTTCAGTCTTGAAATGTTTCTCGATGAGTTTGGCGGGGATACGGATGTGCGCCGGACATCTTTGGCCAGCGGGTTTACCGCGGCACTGGAACTGGTGCGTGAAGGAGATGCGGAAATCCGGCAGGCACAGGCGTTTTCATCGCTCTATGTGCGGGCAAGAGATGGGCAAGGCGGCGTTGCGGCAAGGGGCAAAACCCGTAACAAGGAGGGGGCAGGGGATGAGCAAGGAGTTTGATGGCAGTGGCGGCCCGGACTGGCCGCAGAATGTTACGGCCTTGCCGCGTGCTGACAGGGCCGGGCAATTGCGTATCATTGAAGCCTTGCTGTTTGCTTCTGCTGCGCCACTCTCGCCAGAAGACATGGAAATACATCTGCCTGCCGGGGCCGAAATTGACATGCTCCTGGAGGAACTGCGAAACTTTTATGCCAGCCGGGGGGTGAACCTGGTTCAGGTAGCAGAAAAATGGGCGTTTCGCACGGCGTCCGATCTTGGGTTTTTGCTGCGTCATGAACGCGAAGAGGAAAAACGCCTCTCAAGGGCTGCCCTTGAAACCCTGGCGATCATTGCCTATCACCAACCGGTTACCCGGGCCGAGATTGAAGATGTTCGCGGGGTAAGCGCCAGCAAGGGTACCTTGGATATGTTGCTGGATATGGGCTGGATTCGCCTCATGGGACGAAGACGTTCGCCGGGCCGGCCAGTGACCTTTGGCACGACCGATGCGTTTTTAGAGCATTTTGGCCTGGAAACCACGGGTGATTTGCCGGGGATGAGCGAGCTTAAAGCCGCCGGGTTGCTCAGTTCTGAACTGCCCAGGGAATACAGCTTGCCAGCCAAGGGCGAAGAGGAGGACGAGGAGGATGCTGCCGGGCAATCTCCCGGGCTGTTTTCCGATCCACCGCAAGGGTAATGTAATCCGTCCTTTTGCCTTTGCCCGTCAAACTCCACGGACTGAAAAGCGGCCTATTTGACCACGGCTTTCAGCTCTTTTTCGAACAGGGAGTGGAGTTTTTGGGTGTTCAGTTGCAGTTTCTTGACCTTGCCTTGCAAATCGGCCAGGTTTTTGTGAACATTTTCATCTTTCAAAATCTGGTCATTATCGGCCTGGATTGAATTGGCCAAACTGATGGCATTCTTGAAAGAGGCCTCGATGTCGTTGAACAGCCAGCCTTGCCCCTGGCGCAGGAGGACATCGTCAAAGCCGAAATCCTCGATCCCCTTGTACATCTCGAACAGGGCGCGCAGATTGATCTGTATATTCTTTATCGAACGGCCCGAACACCAGCATTCGGCACGCTTGATTTCGTCCTTTTCCTTTGGAGCGTTAAGAAGCAGGGGGAGCTTTTCATTGGTGATTTCAGCCAGCATTCCGGCAATGGAATCAAGATAGTCAAGGGTGGCCTTGTTGGCGCTTTGATAGACCTTGTTGCCCGGCGCCCCCGCCGTTTCGATAATCTTGGCATAGGCGGTTGGCCCTTCGCGCCATTCGGCAAAAATCTGCTGGGCCATATCGGCGATATTGCGGGTAATCCTGACGGCAAGGGCGCACCGGGCTTTTCCATCGGCATCATTTTTCATGATGGCTTCGGCGCTCTTGCCAAAGATCAGGTGGCCCAGCGTTACATAACCCTGCATTTCGGGCGGCATCTGGGAAATGTTCTTTTTTGCGGCCTCGCTGCCGGGATTTTCAAAATAGGCTTTCAGGGCATTTTCAACCTTGTGATCCGGGTCTGGCCAGAAAAAAAGCCGTTTGTAACGGTTGTGAACGGCAATGCGGCCAAAATTGATATGGCTTATTTCCGTGAAGGTATCCATACCCTGATTAAAGCCGTCTTGCAGCAGGCGCAAATCTCCGCGAGTTGGAGATTTGCAAAATTCCTCGGTTTCGCTGGCCAGACGATCTGCCGAGCTGGCAAAGAAAGCATAGTGAGGGAGGACGAAATTATCGGTCAGGTTTGTATTGAGCCTGGAAAAGTCGATCTGCTCGGCTCGTGCCGTATCGATTGCTCCTCCCAGAGACAAGAGACCGGCAAGCCCCAAAGCTCCCAGGAAAGCCTTTCGTGAAATCATGGTACGCCTTGCATTCTTCATGGAATTCTCACCAGAGCGGCAAAGCCCGGTCTCCTGATTAGCTCAAACATTAAAGCATTTTCCGGTTTTTATTGAAACAAAACCGGGCTCTAACTCCTTGTTTCTATCGCACTTCTTACCGGAAAACCGGTTTGTGCTTTTCCGGAGGTGCTGTAGAGCAACCTGCGTTCAAGTGAACGCACTATCGTTGCTCTATCTCCTCGATGTCGATCAACTTGATGTCGATCAGCTTATCTGCATTCAAGTGATTCCGCTTGAACGCAGGTTGATCTAGCCCTGATATAATAGCACAGATCGCATTCAAAAAGATGATCGGGCGAATATATCGCATATTTCCGACAAAAACTCTAGTGCCTCGCGCGTTCAAGCAAACGCACTATCGTTGCTCTATCTGCTTGATGTCGATCAACTTATCTGCGTTCAAGCGATTCTACTTGAACGCATATTGATCCAGTTTTGACGCCTTGGGTGCAAATCAGCCTTTTATCCTTTGGAAGAAGGTCTTGGCGCTTATTCGCCAATGCCTTTGCCTCTATGGCGTTGTTTCCAGATGGCGGCCAGATGTCCGGCGCGTTCACGCTCGGAGGAACTGGTTTCTGTCAGGGTGGATTCGTATAACTGCGAGATCTGCTTGCGGGTTTTCTGGTTTTTTTCATTCTCGCGGGCGAGAGATAGCCACATCAGGCCCTTGACCCGGTCTGGCTTGCCGGTTTTGGGCTTGCCCAGGTAGTACTGCCCCAAAGCGGCCTGTGCAGCGGCATTTTGCTTGCGGGCTGCCAGAGACAGCCAGCGCATGCCTTGCTTGATGCGCGGCTTGGTTCCCTCGCCGCTGATATTCATCTGGCCCAACAGGTACTGGGCGCGGGCATGGCCAAACATGGAGGCTACATATTGCAAGAGCTGATGCGCCCGGACCGGGTTTTTCTTGATCCCGGCTTCGGGAACCCCGACCCGAAGCAGGCAGGCAATATCCACGAGCGCCTCGATGGTAATGCGTTTGCGGGAGGAATAACGATCGGAGACCTTGTGCTTGCGGGCAACTTCCCTGAACAGCCGGTAGGCCCTGGCGTTGTTTTTCTTGACCACTTCACCGGCTTCATACATGCGGCCGAGTTTCCACTTGGCATAAAGATCGCCCTGCTTGGCCCTGCGGGAGATCTCCTGAAACTCGTTACTGGCCGGTTTTTTCAAAAAAGAACGCAGGAGTGCTGCACCTCGGGACAGTATATTTTTACCAGACCCGGCTTCAGACTCCTCCACGGTGTTGCCGCTTTCGCTTTTGTCCTGAATGTCTGGCTCGCGAATTGATGAGGATGGCCCAGCAAAAGACAGCGAAGCCTCGGTAGCATGCACAGGCGCTGGCGCAAATCCGGATACGGCTCCCAGAAGAAGCAACCCTGAAACGATGTGCAAACCTGATCTAGATATCCACATAGGTCTAGATATCCACATAGGCGGATACTTCCTTTTTGGCTCCCGGCTGGGTCACGGCGCCGTAACGGGCCGGGCCAACCAGTTGCGCATATTTCCACAAGGCACCGCTTTGATACTGGCTTTTGGGCGGAGTCCACCTGGTTTTGCGTTCAGCCAGAACCTCTTCGGAGACTTCCAGGTCAAGGGTGCCTTTATCGGCATCAATTGAAATGATGTCGCCGTCCTCAATAAAGGCGATGGGGCCGCCAAGCTGGGCCTCGGGGCCGACATGGCCAATGCAAAAACCACGGGTGCCGCCAGAAAAACGTCCATCGGTGATGAGCGCAACCTTGTCGCCCATCCCCTGGCCGTAAAGCGCCGCCGTGGTAGAGAGCATTTCGCGCATGCCGGGGCCACCGCGCGGGCCTTCATAGCGGATGACGATCACCTCGCCTTCCTTGATCTTGCGGTCGCTGACGGCGGCAAAGGCGTCTTCCTCGCAGTCAAAACACCGCGCCGGGCCGCTGAATTGCAGGTTTTTCATGCCCGCAACCTTGACGATGGCGCCGTCGGGAGCCAGCGAGCCGGTCAGGCCGACAACGCCGCCGGTGGGCGAGAGGGCCTCGGAAACCGGGTAAACGACCCGGTGATCGGGGAGGGTATCCACCTCTTCAAGATTTTCCGCCAGGGTTTTGCCGGTCACGGTGATGCAATCGCCGTGCAGGTAGCCTGCATCGAACAGGGCCTTGAGGATAACCGGTACGCCGCCAGCCTCGTGGACATCCTTGGCAACGTATTTCCCGCCCGGTTTCAGATCGGCGATATAGGGAGTTTTGCGGAAAATCTCGGCCACTTCCATCAGGTCAAAATCAATCCCCGCCTCGTTGGCGATGGCGGGCAGATGCAAGCCTGCATTCGTCGAGCCGCCGGTCGCGGCCACGATCGTGGCGGCGTTTTCAAGGGATTTGCGGGTAACGATATCGCGTGGCCGGATGCCGGATTTCAGTAATTCCATGACTGCCCGGCCGCTGTCGGCGGCGTAAGCATCGCGGCTTTCATAAGGGGCGGGGGGACCGGCTGAATAAGGCAGGGCAAGGCCGATGGCTTCTGAGACGCAGGCCATGGTGTTGGCGGTGAACTGGCCGCCGCAAGCACCCGCGCCGGGGCAGGCGACACATTCAAGCTCGTTCAGCTCGGTCAGCGACATGTTGCCGGCGGAATACTGGCCAACGCCTTCAAAGACATCAACCACGGTGACATCCTTGCCCTTGTACCTTCCCGGCAAAATAGAGCCGCCATACATGAAGACGCTGGGGACATTCAGGCGCACCATGGCCATCATCATGCCGGGCAGGGATTTGTCGCAGCCCGCCAGCCCGACAAGCGCATCATAGCAATGACCGCGCATGGTCAGTTCAATGGAATCGGTGATGACATCGCGGCTGGTGAGGGAGGACTTCATGCCCTGGTGCCCCATGGCGATGCCATCGGTCACGGTGATGGTGCAAAACTCGCGCGGTGTGCCAAGGGCTTCCTTGACGCCGATCTTGACCGATTGGGCCTGGCGCATCAGGGCGATATTGCACGGAGCAGCTTCATTCCAGCAGGTGGCGACACCGACGAAGGGGCGATGAATCTCTTCTTCCGTCAGCCCCATGGCATAATAATAGGACCTGTGCGGCGCCCGTTCAGGTCCCTCGGTGACATGACGGCTGGGTAATTTGCTTTTATCGAATGTATTATCGTTCATACGTGAACTGCTCCAACGACAAATTGTTCTGACAAGATTTCACAATATTGTTTTTCTTGCCGTTTCACGAGTGCACGGATGCAACACAGCGGAAAAATCATCGGATAAGGAGCACATTATGCGAGAATTTCAACAAAATTGAGGCAATTTGCAATTTGCCGTGTTTGCCTGCCTGGGGGGCTTGCTTATATTGGTGCTTGATTGTTATCCTGTCAGGGGTAATAAGCCAGCTTGGGGGCAAAAGATGAATTAGGTCAGATAAAGATGAAACTGCTTTCCAGCTTGCTCAAGCGATTTGTCACCAAGGGGACCATGCGGATCTACGATGCGGAAGGGAAGCTGCATGAGTTTTCCGGCGCGGTCAAGGAACCGGTCATTACTGTCCGAATTCACGATAAATCCCTCTATACCAGCTTGTTTCTCAGTCCCGATGTGCGCGCCGGGGAGGCCTATATGGATGGGACCTTGACATTTGAGGACGGGACGGATTCGCTTAAATTCCTTGAGTTTTTCCTGCTGAACCGTTCTGGCCTGCGCTCTCATCCCCTGCAAAAGCTGCTTAAGAAATCACGCCGCAAGTTCAAGCGGATATACCAGTATAACCCGGTCAAGCGTTCGCGTAAAAATGCCGCGCATCACTATGATGTTTCCGAGCAGATCTACCGGCTGTTTCTTGACAAGGACATGCAGTATAGCTGTGCTTATTTCAAGTCTCCTGAAGATACGCTGGAGGTGGCGCAGCTTAATAAAAAGCGGATCATTGCCGCCAAGTTGCAAATTTCAGATGGCATGAAAATACTTGATATCGGTTGCGGCTGGGGCGGGATGGCGCTTTATCTGGCGCAGATGTTCGATGTCGAGGTTACCGGAATTTCCCTGTCGGCTGAACAGATCAGGGTGGCAAGATCGCGGGCCAGGGCGCTGGGGCTTGAAGGCCGCGTCAGGTTTGAATATTGCGATTACCGCGAAATGGATCGGCAATTCGACCGTATTGTTTCGGTGGGTATGCTTGAGCATGTGGGGGCGCAGCATCTGGAGGAATATTTCACCAAGCTTCGGGCCTTGCTCAAGAATGACGGGGCGGCGCTGGTGCATTCGATTGGCCGCATGAACCCGCCCGGGGCGACGAATCCGTTTATCCGCAAATATATTTTCCCCGGTGGCTATGTCCCCTCGCTTTCGGAAGTCGTACCCCCCATGGAGCGGCAGCATCTGTGGACCGCCGATTGCGAGATCTGGCGCAAACACTATCATTATACCTTGCTTGAGTGGCGCAAACGCTTTCTTGAGCACTGGGATGAGGCGGTCGAGATCGCCGATGAGCGGTTTTGCCGGATGTGGGAGTTTTATCTCACCGCGACGGCAATGAGCTTCATGCATGGAAGGATGATGGTGTTTCACATGTTGTTTTCCAAGAATATCCATACCTTTCCCATGACCCGTGATTTTATTGCCGAGGAAGAGGCGCGGCTCAAGAAACGGGAAAAAGAGCTGGGAATCGAGTAAGCGCGGGTTGCCTGATGAAGAGGGTTCATGTGGTTGTTACCGGTCGGGTACAGGGCGTTTGTTTTCGCTACTGGACGCGGCAGAAGGCCTTGGCGCTTGGTCTTTCCGGTTGGGTGCGCAACCGGCAGGATGGCTCGGTCGAGGCCGAGTTTTGCGGCGCCGATAGGCCGGTAAACGAGATGTTGCGTTTGTGCCGCAAGGGGCCTGATGCGGCCCTTGTTCAGCAAGCGAGAATCAATATCCTTTTGGAACCTGCTGAAAATACGGGGTTTTCCATATTGGCAACACGTTGACGTTGAGGCTTGCCGAGTAATGACTTGCCCTGTAAAGTGCCTGAAGCATGTTGCGTTCGACAATATTCACGCACCATGCTTTAACTCTTTGTTTGCGCGTGTTTTTTATCGCAAAACCGGTATCCACTTTTGCGAACCGCGCTTTAAAATTCAGGCAATGGCGTTGCAGTGACTAATAATGGGCATGACCGGCAAGACAAAGACTCCGTTACCAACGGGCTTCACAATCGGGCCGATAGGCTTGTCCTGCAATGTTTTGCTGGCGCCCATGTCCGGAATCACCGATGCGCCGTTCCGGCGTCTGGTTGAGTATTTTGGTCTTGGCTTGAGCTATTCGGAGATGGTGGCCTGCCGGGAGCTGGCATGCAACAGCGAAGATGCAATGCGCCGCCTGGTGCGGACCAGCGCGGATATTCCTTTTGCTGTCCAGATTGCCGGGCGCGATACCGGGTTGATGGTTCAGGCTGCGCGGATTGCTGAAGATAGCGGCGCGGATATTCTTGATATCAATCTGGGCTGTCCGGCCAAGCGGGTTACCGGCGGCCTGGCCGGGGCGGCCTTGATGCGCGAGCCGCTCAAGGCGCTCAAAATGATAGAGGCGGTGATCGGGGCTGTTGATATCCCGGTAACGGTCAAGATGCGCCTGGGCTGGGATGAAAATACCAGGAATGCGCCTGAAATCGCCCGGGATGCCGAAGGGGCCGGTGTTTCCATGATCTGTGTTCATGCCCGCACCCGCCAGCAATTTTACAAGGGCCGTGCGGACTGGGCCTGTTTACGCAAGGTTCGTGAAGTTACCTCGCTTCCACTTGCGGTTAATGGTGATATTTCAAGTGTTGAAGATGCTCATGAGGCGTTGGCGCAATCGGGCGCGGACGCGGTCATGCTGGGGCGCGGGGTGCTGGGGCGGCCGTGGTTGCCCATGCAGGTGGGCCGGGCGCTGGCTGGTGAAGCTCATGTGGATGATCCGCCTCTTGCACAACAATGCCAAATTGTGCAGCGCCATTACCATGACATTCTGGACCACTATGGCCAAGCTGTTGGTATCCGGTGCGCGCGCAAGCATCTGGCGGCTTACCTTGAGGCGGCCGGAGAAGCCTTTGCGGTGGAAACCACTGCATGGCGCAGCCTTGTCTGCCGCAGCAAGGATCCTGTTGAAGTTGTTGATCTTGTTTGCTTGTTTTACCGTGAACTGGAGCAGAGGCGGGCGGCATGAAGCGGCGTGAAATCCGTGAATCCACGGCGCGGGAAGGACCGGGAGCGGAGCAGGTGATGGAATCGCTTCCCGTTCCGTTGCTTGTGGTGGATGGAGAAAACCGGATCACCTGCACGAATGCGGCGGCGGAAGATTTTTTCCAGATCGGATCGTCAAAACTCCGGCGGCAAGCGCTTGAGCGGTTTATTCCTTCCGATAGCCCGCTGATTGCGCTGGTCAGGCGGGCGCGAAAAAAAATGATCTCGGTGAATGAATATGCGCTTAACCTGGACTTGCTGCATATCAGAACCGGGGTTTTGATCGATGTGCATATCAAGCCCATCGGGCGGAATTCCGATTCGCTTTTAATCATGTTGCAGCATCGCCATATGGCCGAGACCATCGAGCGCCAGTTGACCCATCGCAACGCGGCCCGCTCCATGACCGGGATGGCCAGTATTCTGGCGCATGAAATCAAGAATCCACTCTCGGGGATTCGCGGTGCGGCGCAGCTTCTGGAGATGTCCCTGGGAGAAGAAGATCGCACGCTGACCCGGCTTATCCGCGATGAAGCGGATCGGATTGTCCGGCTCATCGACCGGATGGACGCCTTTGGCGATTCCAGTGATATTGAGCGTTTGCCGGTTAATGTGCATCAGGTTTTGCATCATGTGTTCAAGCTTGCCAGCAGCGGGTTTGCTTCGGAAATTGAAATAACGGAAGATTATGATCCCTCCTTGCCCAGTGTTTCGGGGAACCGGGATCAACTGGTGCAGGTGTTTCTCAATCTGGTCAAGAATGCTGCTGAATCGATCACCCAGTCGGGAAAACCGGGCAAGATTGCGCTCACTTCGGCGTTCAGGCCGGGGATGCGCCTGTCGGTGCCGGGGGCGCGCGAGCAAATTAACCTGCCTCTTGAGTTTTGCGTGACGGATACGGGGCCGGGGGTGCCGCCCGAGCTGATGCTCAACCTGTTTGACCCGTTCGTGACGACCAAGACCTCGGGCGCGGGATTGGGGCTGGCGCTGGTGGCGCGGATTGTTGATCTTCATGGCGGTGTGATCGAGTGTAAATCCCAGCCCGGTAAAACCGTGTTCCGGGTTTTGTTGCCAATTTATGACGAGCAAAAATCATGAGTGTTACCGAAGTCAATGCCCCGGCGAGCATCCTTGTGGCGGATGATGACAGCTCCATTCGCACCGTGCTCTCCCAGGCCTTTACCCGGGCCGGGTATGATGTGCGCGTGACCGGAAATGCCCTGACGCTGTGGCGCTGGATTGGTCAGGGCGAGGGGGATGTGGTGGTTACCGATGTGGTGATGCCCGATGAAAATATTTTCAACCTTCTGCCAAGGTTTAAAAAGGCTAGGCCGGAATTGCCGGTCATTGTGATGTCGGCCAAGAATACCTTCATGACGGCGGTAACGGCAACCGAGCAGGGGGCATATGAATATCTTCCAAAGCCTTTTGATCTCAACGAGTTGCTGAATGTTGTTGAACGGGCCCTTGAGGTGCGGCAGGAAAAGGCGGCAGCGCCGGTTGACGAGGCGGAAAGTGAGAACCTGCCATTGATCGGGCGCTCGGCAGCCATGCAGGATGTCTACCGGGCCATGGCGCGGTTGATGCAGACGGATTTGACGGTAATGGTTCTTGGCGAGTCGGGCACCGGCAAGGAGCTTGTTGCGCGGGCGTTACATAACTTTGGAAAGCGCCGCAAGGGTCCGTTCGTAGCGGTGAACATGGCGGCGATTCCGCGCGAGTTGATCGAGGCGGAACTTTTTGGGCATGAAAAGGGCGCCTTTACCGGGGCCACGGCGCGCAATTCGGGGCGGTTTGAGCAGGCGCAAGGCGGAACGCTCTTTCTTGATGAAATCGGCGATATGCCCATGGATGCACAAACCCGGCTGCTGCGGGTGCTGCAAGAAGGCGAATATACCACCGTGGGCGGTTCGCGAACGATACGGACGGATGTGCGGATCGTGGCGGCAACCAACCAGAATTTGCAAAACCAGATTCGCCAGGGTTTGTTTCGCGAGGATTTGTTCTATCGCTTGAACGTGGTCCCGATCCGTATTCCGCCGTTGCGCGAGCGGCTTGAGGATATTCCCGACCTGGTGCGCAGTTTTCTCAAGCAGGCGGTGGAAGAGGACCTGCCGGCCAAGGAAATCGACCAGTTGGCGATTGAGCGGATGCAGCGCCATGGCTGGCCGGGAAATGTCCGGGAGCTTGAAAACCTGGTCCGCCGCCTGATGGCGCTTTATGCCCAGGATACGATCACGGCGGATCTGGTGGCGGCCGAACTTGCCGAAACCCCGCCGGATAGCCCGGCTACCCGGCTGGAATTGCAACCGGGTGACAATCTGGGCGAGTTGGTTGAGCAATACCTGGCCCGCGAGTTTGCGCTGTTTGAAAATGGGATTCCGCCAAACGGTCTGTATGGGCGTATTTTACGCGAGGTTGAAAAGCCGCTGATTACCGCCACCCTTGCCGCTACGGGGGGAAACCAGATCCGGGCGGCGGATGTTCTGGGTTTGAATCGAAACACCTTGCGAAAGAAGATCAATGATCTTGATATTCGTGTTATTCGTGCATTTCGTTCAAGAAGTTAGCTTGTTGATTCAATGGGTTGGCAGGGGTGTTACATATTTGGCACATTGTGGTTGAACTGATTTGCGCAATACCGCAGAATGACGGCTTCCAGGGATAATAATCAGGTTCAGACAGGTATGAGTTCCACGGCAGATCAGCTTTCATCTGAACCAGCTCTCCCTCCTTCCCGCAAAGAGTCTGATCCGGTTGCTACCCGGAAAGAACTGGTGGATATTCCGGCGTTGGCCAGTATTCCCTATTCCTGGGGGATGAGCATAGTTGTTCTGGCTCTTATCAGCGGGCTTGCGACCTATCTTATCCTGACCGGGGTCACACCCATCAGTCCAACGCAAAATGTGGTGCGCTCGCTTTTTGCTGTAAACCTTGTGGTCGTTCTCATCATGCTGGGAATGATCGGTTGGCAGGTTTTTCAGCTATGGCGCGCACGCCAACAGGGCATTGCCGGGGCGCGGCTTCACGTGCGGCTGGTCTCGCTGTTTGCCATCGTGGCAACCTTGCCGGCCCTGCTGGTGGCGGTATTTGCTTCGGTAACGCTGGACCGCGGGCTTGATGCGTGGTTTTCCGAGCGGACCCGGGCGATCATTGACAATGCCCAGAATATTGCCGAGGCCTATTTACGCGAGCATTCCATGGTTATTCGCGGCGATGTGGCGGCCATGGCGAATGATCTGAATCAGGCGCATCCGCTATTTCTTGAGCGCTCACCGGATTTTACCCGGATATTTACCAACCAGGCGGCGTTGCGGGCCTTGCCGGGGGTTTTTATCATTGATGACAAGGGTGGGGATATCCTCCATGCGGTGGCGAACCAGAGCGGAATTCAATATATCAAGCCGCCGGAAGTGGATATCAACAAGGCCAAGAAAGGCCAGGTGGTCATTTTTCATCCAAGCGAGAAATCACCGATTGTCCGGGCTTTAATCAAGTTAAAGAAGTTTGATAACGCTTATCTCTATGTCTATAGATTCGTGGACCCGGATGTGATTCGGCATCTTCGTGAAACCTTGGTTAAAAAGGCTGAATATGACAGCCTTGAGGGGCGGCGTTTCGGGGTTCAGGTCACCTTCGGGTTGATGTATGTGGGGACCACGCTGATCTTTTTGCTCTCGGCCATCTGGTTCGGGCTGGGGGTGGCCAATCACATGGTTACGCCCATAGGGCGGTTGATTGCCGGGGCCAAACGGGTCTCGGCTGGGGATCTGGATGTCCAGGTGCCGGTGGGCAAAAAGGAAGGTGATATTGATCTGCTCGGGCGGGCTTTTAACATCATGACCGCACAGCTCAAGAAACAGCATGATGAATTGCTGCGCACCAACCGGGCAATGGATGCGCGGCGGCGCTTTACCGAGGCGGTTCTGGCCGGGGTGACGCCGGGTGTGATCGGGCTTGACGAGGCCGGGGCCATCCGGCTGGCCAATACCTCGGCTTCAAAGCTGCTTGACAAGGAAAACGCGGAACTGATTGGGAAAAAACTCTCCGATATTGTTCCTGAATTTGCTCCCCTGATCGAAAAGGCCATGCTGCGGCAGCGTACGGTTGCCGAGCATGTCGATGTTGAAGCGGGAAACTCGACCCGGAACTTCCATGTTCGGATTACCACTGAACAACAAGGTGAGGGCAAGCGCGGTTTCGTGGTGACACTGGATGATATTACCCAGCTTGTAGCAGCGCAAAGAACCTCCGCCTGGGCCGATGTGGCGCGCCGTATCGCCCATGAAATCAAGAATCCGCTAACCCCGATCCAGCTTTCCGCCGAGCGGATCAAGCGCAAATATGGCAAGGTCATCCTTGAGGACAAGGAGGTTTTTGACAAGTGCACGGAAACCATCATCCGCCAGGTGGGGGATATCCGTTGCATGGTTGATGAGTTTTCTTCTTTTGCCCGTATGCCCAAGGCGGTGCTGGCGCTTGATGATGTGCGCGAAGTAGTCAAGGAAATGAGCTTTTTACAAAAAGTTGGCCTGCCGGAGATCGAATTCGATGTGAAACTGCCTGAATTTCCTGTCAAAGCGGCGATTGACCGGCGGCTGATCGGGCAATGCGTGACCAATATCATCAAGAATGCCGGCGAGGCCATTGAGCCGGTTCTTGCCGGGGACCCCGACTACAAGGGGCGGATCGAGGTTTCGTTGGTTGCAAAAGATGGCCTGATCCAGATAGATATTTGCGATAACGGCGTTGGGCTGCCATCAGAAAATCGTAATCGTTTGACAGAACCGTACATGACGACCCGGGAGAAGGGGACTGGTCTGGGCCTTGCGATCGTGAGCAAGATCATGGAAGAGCATAAGGGGCGTCTGGTATTGATGGATGCCCCTGGCGTTGCCTCTGGCGGGACGGGCGCTCTGGTGCGGCTGGAACTGCCCATGTTAAACGACAAAAAAGACTAAGGTGAGCTTGAGAAGACAATGCCCTCAGAGATTCTGATTGTTGATGATGAAGCTGACATTCGTGAGCTGGTTGCCGGTATCCTTGAGGATGAAGGCTACGAGACCCGAACCGCCGGGGATAGCGATTCGGCGCTGGCGGAACTGGCGGCGCGGCGGCCTTCCCTGGTAATTCTGGATATCTGGCTGATGGGCAGCCGCCTTGACGGTCTGGAATTGCTTGATGTCATCAAGAAGGATCATCCAGACCTTCCCGTGGCGATTATCAGCGGGCATGGCAATATTGAAACCGCGGTTTCCGCCATTCAACGCGGCGCTTACGATTTTATCGAAAAGCCGTTTAATGCTGACCGGTTGCTGCTGATCGCCAACAGGGCGCTTGAGACTTCGCGCCTGAAACGTGAAAACAAGGAATTGAGGCGGCTTGGCGGGCAGGAATTCGAGATGATCGGCAATTCCGCGGCGCTCAACAAGTTGCGCTCATCCATCAAGAAAATCGCCGCCACTAACAGCCGGGTGCTGATCTCCGGGGCGCCGGGATCTGGCAAGGAGTTGGCGGCGCGTATTCTGCACATGCTTTCTCCGCGCGCCAAGGCGCCTTTCGTGGCGATCAACGCGGCGACCATAACGCCTGAACGCATGGAGATCGAGCTTTTTGGCATGGAAGAGGGGCCTGCTGGCGGTGAACGCAAGGTCGGGGCGTTGGAGCAGGCTCATGGCGGGGTTTTGTTCATAGACGAGATCGCCGATATGCCGCTGGAAACCCAGGGAAAGATCATGCGGGTCCTGGTGGAGCAGAGATTTGAACGGGTTGGCGGGAATACCCAGGTCAAGGTGGATGTGCGGATCGTCTCTTCAACCAACCGGGATCTGGCCAAGGCCATAGAGCAGGGAACCTTCCGCGAAGACCTCTACCATCGCTTGGGTGTGGTTCTGCTGAATGTTCCGCCGCTGAATGAGCGCCGTGAGGATGTGCCTGACCTGATGCGCTATTTCATGGAGCGGTTTTCTGAATCCTCCGGTTTGCCCATTCGGGAAATTGATGATGAGGCCATGGCGGTTTTGCAGGGTAATGACTGGCCGGGAAATGTACGGCAGTTACGCAATAATGTGGAACGCTTGATGATTATGACATCCGATCAGCCCGATGCAGTTATCACCGCGGACATGTTGCCCGAAGAAGTCAGCATGACGAGTATTCCCAGCGTTTACCGCTCCGAGGGTGAGCATCTCATGGCCATGCCGCTTCGCGAGGCCAGGGAAGTGTTTGAAAAGGAATACCTCATGGCGCAAATCAGCCGGTTTGGCGGGAATATATCACGCACGGCATCGTTTATTGGCATGGAGCGTTCAGCGTTACACCGTAAACTGAAAAGCCTGGGGCTGAATACCAGCGGCAAGGCCGAGAGCGCCTGAAAACCGGTGCGCGGATCAAAGAGGAGACGAGGGGCATGAAAGTTCTGATATGCGGCGCGGGGCAGGTGGGGTTTGGTATTGCCGAGCGCCTTGCAGCCGAGCAAAACGATGTCACGCTGGTGGATACATCGCCTGAGCTGGTCAAGATCGTCTCGGACAAGCTCGATGTTCGCGGCGTTGTCGGCCATGGGTCCTATCCCGATACCTTGCGCAAGGCGGGGGCTGAAGATTCCGATATGATTATTGCGGCGACACTTTCAGATGAAATCAACATGGTGGCCTGCCAGGTTGCCCATTCGCTTTTTAATATTCCGACCAAAATTGCCCGAATCCGGGCGCAGAACTATCTTGAACCGGTATGGCGGGACCTGTTTTCACGGGAAAACCTTCCCATTGATGTGATTATCTCGCCTGAAATTGAAGTGGGCGAGGCGGTGTTGCGCTCGCTTGCGCATCCCGGGGCGTTTGAAATTGCCTTTTTCGCGGATGAAAAAATTGCCGTTATTGGTGTCAGTTGCGAAGAGGACTGCCCGCTCGTGGATACGCCGTTGAACCAGCTCACGGAATTGTTCCCCGATTTGCTGGCCAATATCGTCGGGGTCTTGCGAGAGGGCAAGTTGTTTGTTCCCGGCTCCAAGGACCAGTTGCTGATTGGGGATGATGTCTTCATTATCACCGCAAAAGAGCATATCGACCGCACGCTTTCGGCCTTTGGCCACGAAGAAAAAATGGCGCAGCGGATTATAATCGCCGGCGGTGGGAATATCGGTTGTTACGTGGCGCAAAAGATCGAAGAACGCCAGGAACGCGCCAATATCAAGATCATTGAATTTGATCGTCAACGGGCTATGAAAGCTGCTGACAGCCTTGAAAAAGCCGTTGTGTTGCATGGCAGCGCGCTCGATGAGGAATTGCTGCGCGAGGCGGGTATTGCCGAGGTCGATACGCTGATTGCCCTGACCAATGACGACAAGGTCAACCTGCTCTCCTCGGTTGTTGCCAAGAAGGCCGGGTGTCCCAAGGTGCTCTCCTTGCTCAGTGACAAGATTTACGAGGGCATACTCGATCCGCTGGGGATTGATTTTCATATCAATCCGCGGGCCACAACGGTTTCCACGATCTTGCAGCATGTCCGGCGCGGGCGGATTCGCGGCGTTTATTCAGTGGCCAGTGGGGGCGCCGAGGTTATCGAGGCTGAGGCCTTGCAGACCTCGACTCTTGTGGATGTTCCGCTGCGCGAAGCCGACCTGCCCGGCGGGGTGCGGATTGGTGCGATCTTGCGGGATGGGGAAGTGGTTATTCCCAAGGGTGACACCCGGATCCAGCGCAATGACCGGATTATCATTTTCGCCCTGAATGAGCATGTGCATCTGGTTGAACAGATGTTCCGGGTTTCGCTGGAGTTTTTCTAGAGCAACGCGCGTTCAAGCAAACGCACTATCGTTGCTCTACCTGCTTGATGTCGATCAACTTATCTGCATTCAAGAGATTCCACTTGAACGCAGGTTGATCTAAACATTTGTAACGTGCGGATGTGCATATGCGAACGATCCCTGTCCTTATCGTGATCGGCTGGCTGTTGATCGTATTAGCGGGCGTCATGGTTGTACCTGTCGCCATCGCGGTCGCCTTCGAGGAATTGCATCAGGCTGTCGTATTTGTCCTGTCGGCCTGTCTGACGGTGTTCATTGGCGGGGCGCTTATTCTGGCGACCCGGGGGACGGCCCATGTGCATGGGCGGGTTCGTGACATGACCCTGATTTCACTGATCTGGACGGTTTTACCCTTGTTCAGCGCCATTCCCTTTTTCGGCAGTGGAACCATGAACTCGCTCAGCGGGGCATATTTTGAAGCCGTTTCTGGCTTTACCACCACCGGCGCCACATTATACGTCAATCTTGACGAGACGCCGCGGGCGCTTGTTTTCTGGCGGGCCTTGCTGCAATGGATTGGCGGAATTGCCACATTGGTCACCATTGGCCTGATGATTGACCCTTCCCGGCGCGGCGGAATGCAGGATACCCGGTTGCTGTTCCCCGAATCTGGCCGCCGGGCCTTGCGCATCAGGCAATCCTTGCAAGATTACGTTCCCCTCTACAGTGCGTTCACCCTGAGCTGTTTCGTGGCGTTGATTGTCTCCGGCGTGCCGCAATTCGATGCCTTGTGCCTGTCCATGTCAACCTTGTCAACGGGCGGGTTCATGCCGGTTTCCGGAACTTTGGAGAGATACCAGGCGCCTTATGCCTATGGCATCATATGGGTGTTCATGATGATCGGGGCAACCAGTTTTTATGCCCACAAGGCCGTGTTTTCCAAGCTTGCATTCTCGCGGCACCGGGAAAACCGGGAAACCATTTATTTGCTGGTGCTGTGTTTTGGCGGCAGTTTGCTGTTCAGCTTCATGGCTGTTGTTCTGGCGGGAAATGAGGACAGGCCGGAGCTTTTTGCAAGCTTGCTTGAAAACCTGTTTGCCATCTCTTCCTTGCTCACCACGACCGGGTATTTGCCCTGGCATTCAAATTCCCCTTCTTATCTGCCCTATGTGGCTGTCCTGGCGCTTTGTCTCGTGGGCGGCGCATCGTTTTCAACCGCCGGTGGACTCAAGCTGATGCGCGTGGCGCTGCTTCTTAAGCTTTCCGGCCGGGAGTTGGCGCAATTGATTCACCCGCACGGGATCACGCTGGTGCAGATGGAGCGGGTAGCCAGCGAAGCCCGGCGGTTTTTGATGGTCTGGATGTTGTTTTCTGTTTTGTTGCTGGTTCTGGCCGTGCTGGGCTTGTTTGTTTCTTTCTCTGGTGTTGGTTTTGAGCAGGCCTTGCTGGCAACAGCGGCAAGCTTGAGCAATACGGGGCCTGCTTTCGAGTTCCTGCCCGGCTCAAGCTATGCGGAACTGCCAGTTGGCGCACGACCTGCCTTGATTGCCGCCATGATTCTCGGACGAATCGAATTCCTGGCAATTATCGGGATGGTCAACCTGGCTTTCTGGCGGCGGTAATTCACACACTTTTTGCGGGTTTGATGCTTTGCCTTGTGACCACACGTTGTAAATATTTGTTTCTGTTCAATTTTTTTAATTGAACTGTTTTTTCTATTCGAAGGTGTAATTCTTTTGGGGGTGACACAATACGTCGCATCCAAAACACCTTGCGATAAAAGCTTGATACAGGTCTAATATGTTCAAGTGCCGGGCCTGACGCCTGAGGTTTTGAAGGGGCAAAACAGGCCTGCTATGAAGCAGAAGAAGAAGAACAGGGAAGACTCATGGCCAATGATCGGATGCAGAATTTGCAAGATACATTTCTGAATAAGGTTAGAAAAAATAAAACGCCGCTGACAATATTTCTCGTCAATGGTGTGAAATTGCAGGGGGTTGTAACCTGGTTTGACAATTTCTGCGTGTTGCTTCGCCGTGATGCGCATTCACAACTGGTTTATAAACACGCCATATCCACGATCATGCCGAACCATCCGGTCAAGCTCTACGGGGAAGAAGATCCTTCCGATGAGTATGATGACTGATCCGCTTCTCGTGCCAGGGGAGGATTATTGAGTTTGGATTTGCGGGGAGGTGAAGGGGCGGAGTTTTATAACCTGACGGAAAAACCCCGCACGCGCGCCTTTGTTATCCATGTGGACCTGCCGCAATGGGCAAGTGCAAGAGGCAAGAACAAGGCGCCGCGCAAGGATATCATGCGCTCTACCGCATCATGCCTTGATGAAGCCTTGGGGCTGGCCCATGCGCTGGATCTGGATGTTGTCGCTTCTCAGGTTATAAAGGTTCAATCGCCGCGCCCGGCAACCTTGTTCGGGACTGGCAAGGTCAAGCAGATAAGAGGCGAAATTGCCGCCGTCGATGTCGAGCTTGCTATTATCAACCATGAGCTTACGCCGGTGCAGCAACGCAATCTTGAAAAGGCGTGGGATGTCAAGGTGCTTGACCGCACCGGGCTGATACTGGAAATATTTGGCGAGCGCGCCCAGACCCGGGAAGGGCGATTGCAGGTGGAACTGGCGGCGTTGAGCTATCAAAAAAGCCGCCTTGTCCGTTCGTGGACGCATCTGGAACGCCAGCGCGGCGGTCTGGGTTTTGTTGGCGGGCCGGGCGAGACCCAGATTGAGGCCGACCGACGCATGATCGGGGCGCGGATAACCCGCCTGGAAAAGGAACTTGACGGGGTCAAGCGCACCCGCAACCTGCACCGCAAAAGCCGCAAGAAAGTTCCTTATCCCATAGTTGCCCTGGTGGGGTATACGAATGCGGGCAAATCGACCCTTTTCAACAAGATGGCGG
Organism: uncultured Hyphomicrobiales bacterium; assembly: GCA_964533415.1. GTDB lineage: Bacteria > Pseudomonadota > Alphaproteobacteria > Rhizobiales > BM303 > BM303. The sequence goes on along the minus strand of CAZHLV010000023.1, from coordinate 6,840 downwards.
CTTCGGATGTGATGGCCAAAGACATGCTCTTTGCCACTCTTGATCCGACCATGCGAAGCGTTGTTTTGCCCAATGGCCGGAAGGTCATTTTATCCGATACGGTTGGATTTATTTCTTCCCTTCCCACCCAGCTCATTGCAGCCTTCAGAGCCACTTTGGAGGAGGTTCTGGAGGCTGATCTCATTTTGCATGTTCGCGATTTTTCCCATCCTGAAAGCAAGGCACAGGCTTTTGACGTGGAACAGATCTTGCGCGAGTTGGGGGTCGAAAAGCTTGATGAGCGGATGATTGAGATCTGGAACAAGATTGATTTGCTGGGGGAGGCTGAACAAGCTGAGGTTTTTGAGCTTGCCCGCACGCGAAACAACGTGGTTGCGATTTCAGCTCTCACGGGGGAGGGGCTTGAATATCTTTTTCAGGTTATCAGTGCTTTTCTGGACAAGGAAAGCAGCGAGCATGAAATTGTTCTGGATGCTTGCCGGGGGCGGGATATCAACTGGCTGCATGTAAATTGCGATGTCGTGGAGCGGCGGGAAATCGAAGACGCCAAAATCGAGTTCAGGGTCAAGGTCCCGGCCAGCAAGCTGGCGCTGTTCAAGCTCTTGTCTTCAAAATCCTGACTTGCTTTATCATGAAGCCTGCTCAATCTCCGGCTGTGCGAGTTGAGAGATGCAGCTTGTGAAATTACGATTTTGCATGTCAATTCTCTGGATGGTCAGATTCATGGGCAAGTGATCGAGCTTGTTGCGGCATCCTTCAAGAATTTGCAGGCAACGATTGGCTTTTTCTCTAAAGCCGGGCTTTATATTGCCTTGAGAATTGGCCGGGTATTTGCCCGAATGAAGCCAGCTTGAAAACCTGTCTTGCGTGTTTTCAGGAAGTTGATTGGCAAATTCCATGAGGAGATGCGGGGTTTGCTCGATTTCTCTTTCAAGAGCTTCGGCAACCCTGATCCGCAACCGGGTGATGCGGCGGCCCCATTCGCCCTTGGGGGCAAATTTCAATTCCATGATAAAGCCATCCAGAAGGGTATAGAAGCGGTTGAGATCACTCAGGATGCGCTCTGCCGGGAGGGCGTTTTCCAGCCCGGAAACGACTTGTTTCCCGAGGATTTCAAGATCATGAAGAAGCATGTCAGTAGCGATCCCAAACGGGGTTCGCGCAATGATATGCAGCTCGTTTGTGCCCAGGGCATTGATGGCAATGCGCATGATCTGCGGGGGGTTTGAAAGATGCGCCATGATTACGCTGGCGGCCAGATGGGGGTGGTTGGGAAAGGTGTTGAGGAGCGCGCGGTACACATCGTCCAGGAAAGGGATCTGGTCATCATTCAGGTCATTGATTTTTATGGGGAGCCTGCGCCGCATATCCTGAATTGATTTTGCCGCTTCAAGGGTTGTTTTCATTTCATCCAGATCATGAAGAAGACGGCGGGAGCCAAGGATATAGCTGTATTTTTTCTTTAACCTGTTATCATCATTTGCCGCCCTTATGGCCATGTGCATGGCCGAAGATGAATCAAGATAGAGCTGGTTATACAAGTCCTTCAAATCCGATTTATTGTGAAGCTCCGCGGCAGTTTCAATTTTACGGGTTAAATCCGGTATGGTTTCGGGGAGTAATTCCGTTTTCAACCAGTTCCATACCGGGGAGATGGATTGGCGGCTAATGCGCCCCGGCTGGATGCTTTGCTGACTCTGGTTCATGAGAAGGGTTTCAAACGGGGTGCAGAAAGCCCGCAAGGCTGTGGCTTTTCTGCGTATATCGCCCTCGGCTTCATGCAGAATCTTGCGTATAAAGGGCTCTATAACTTGCAGCGCCGGGTCGGGTTCATCGTGATTTTTGGAAGATTCAATAAGGCAAATGAATTCCCGGGCAATTTCAGGGGATAAGTTTGTAAATATATCCTGAATTTGTTTATGAGTTTCGATATTTAAAATCATTATCATATCTCATTAGAGCAACGCGCGTTCAAGCAAACGCACTATCGTTGCTCTATCTACTTGATGTCGATCAACTTATCTGCATTCAAGCGATTCCACTTGAACGCAGGTTGACCTAGGCTACCTTTCTGAAGAGACTACGGTAATTCTATTAAATATCGAATAATTAATAGTTCTGATTTACAGGTATATTTTTGTATTTAATTAACCATGCCAATGTTTGTTAGCCGGTGAGCGGTTTAATGGCTGGTTCCTTCGGAATAGGTGATTTTATTGTGGACATTGTATTTCCCCGAGGGTTTCGACATGGGCAAGCGTGCGACCTCCCTGAAGGTTTTTGCGTCAAAGATGAGCAGGGCGCCGTCTTTTTCCCACAGGCTCACAAGGGCATGAGAGCCGGTCTTGGTAAATTCGACATGAGCAAGCGTTTTGCCGGGGACCGGGCGCAGGGTTTTGATAATCTCAAGTGTTTTCTTGTCGATGATGTGCATCATGTCCCGGTTGGGGCCAAAGAACACCCCGCCCCAGATATAGGGTGTGTTCTCGTGGCTGCGCAGGAAGAAACCCGGTCCCCTGGTGGGGATGGTCTTGATGATTGACCAGTCTTGCATGTCGATGACGGTAATCTTTGGCTCGCGGATATGCTGGGTCGCCATGACCCGGCGGCCCTTGTAGGTGAAGGTTATGCCCGAACCCAGATGTGGCATGCCGCTTATCGGGACATCGGCGATTTTCTTGCCCAGATCAAGGTCGATCACCTGACCGTTTTTGGCGTTTCTGGCGGTGCCGATCAGCTTGTCATAGGCTTGCGAGAAGAAAAAATCATCGAGATAATCGCCCAGTTTTATGCGGCGGATGGGGAAATTGGCGGGCTTTCCCGCCGCGTAGGAGATTTCCCAGACTTCCCGGATATCCTTCAGGGCGGCGATGAAGCTCTTGCGCGGCGGGGCGTTGTACACGGCGCTGACGCGGGAGGAGTTTTTCCCGTCTCCTACGGGTATCACCCGGGCAACGCTCAAATCGCTGGTATTGAGCAGGACAAGCGTATGGGGCAGGTAATTGGCGACCATCAAAAAGCGGTTGTCGCTGGAAACCGCAATATTGCGGATATTGATTCCGGCCCGTACTTCGGCGGTGATGCCCAGGGTATAAAGGTCGAACTTGCTTACCCAGCCGTCACGGGAGCCAAAAAAGACATAACGCCCGTCCGATGTGAATTTTGGCCCGCCGTGGAGCGCATAGCGGCTCTTGAAGCGGTGCATGGGCCTGAAGGTATCGCCGTTCAGGATGGTGACATGGTGATCGCCGGTTTCAACCACCACGAAAACATTCATCGGATCGGCATCCCAAAGGGGTTTGCCGGTTTTGATCCTGGCCGGGGTGAGAATGCGGCTGGCCATGATCTCTTGCTTTCCCCATTTGGGCATGTGGGGCAGGGGGGTGAAAATCATGTCGACCAGCGAGCTGATCTCCTGCGCGCTCAACACTTCGCCAAAAGCGGGCATCTGGGCCGCTTCGAGCCCGTTGGTTATGGCCTTTATGGCCTTTTTCCTGCGCAGGCGGTGCAGGTTTTGCGGCAGCAGCGCCGGGCCAACCCCGCCCAGACGGTCCGCGCCATGGCACTCGGCGCAATGGGTTTTGAAAAGGGTGGCGGTATCGGGTTTGGCGAGCGCCGGGAGAGGAGCCAGGAGAAAAAGCAACAAGGAAACCAGGGATGCTCTCCGCCAAATCATGCCATTCCAACTCATCATTTTTTACTCCGTCGCAATCTTGCTAACCGCTTCGTGCCGTGCGCCGCGAAAGGGTTTGATCTCCAGGCGGTCTTGCGCCTCGTCCAGGCCGATTTCGGCGTCGGAAAGATAGCAGGCCGGATCTTCATCCCAAGGATCACCGGTAAGGCGCATGGCGCGCACTCGCGTGTTGCCGCCGCAGATATCGAAATAGGCGCATTTGCCGCAGCGGCCCTTGATCTTGCGCGGGGACTTCTTCAGCCCCGCCATGACCGGGTCGGAGGTGTCCATCCAGATTTGCGAGAACGGGCGCTGTTTTACATTGCCGAGCGGGTAATGCCACCACATGGTGTCGGGGTGGACATCGCCGGTATTGCCGATATTGGCGACATTGACCCCGGTGGCGTTGCCGCCCCAGCGGGCAAGGACCATGCGCATATGCTCTTCGCGCTCGGGAAAATGCTTGCGCACCCAGTACAGCAGGTAAACGCCATCGGCATCATTGTTTCCGGTGACAAATTCGCGTTTGCCGCCATTCTGCACGTCTTCCCATGCGCGCTCGAACAGCAGGTCCATGACCTTGCGGGTCAGGTTGAGCCGGGCATCATCGCCGCGATTCTTGTTGCCGCGCCCGGCATAGACCAGATGGGAGAGATAGAACTTGTCGATATCCTCGTTTTCCATCAGCTCCAGCATGGGTTCAAGCTCGTGCTGGTTGTCCATGGTGACGGTGAAACGCAGCCCCACCTTGATATCGTGGGCGCGCGCCAGGCGCAGGCCGTTCAGGGCCTTGTCAAAAGCCCCGTCCTGGCCGCGAAAGGCGTCATTGGTGGCGCCGATGCCATCGAGGCTCACCCCGAGATAGTCATAGCCTATATCGGCGATTTCCCCGATATTGTGCTCGCCGATCAAAACGCCGTTCGAGGACAGCGCGGTATAAAAGCCCATGGATTTGGCGCGCCGGGAGATATCGAAAATATCCGGGCGCAATAATGGCTCGCCGCCGGAAAGGATCAGCACCGGAACCCTGAAGGCTTTCAGGTCGTCCATCACGGTGAAGATTTCCCGCGTGCTCAATTCGCCGGGGAAATCGTTGTCGGCGGAAATCGAATAGCAGTGTTTGCATTTCAGGTTGCAGCGCCGGATCAGGTTCCAGATCACCACCGGCCCGGGGGGTGAGCGCTTTTGCCCAAGGGGCTTGGGATTGGCGATCTCTTGCATGAAATGGCTCAGGCGGAACATCTCTTAACCCCTTTTTGCCGCGCCAAGGCGCAGACCGGTTTTCTTCAGGATGCGGGTAGAATACAGGATCTCGTGGCCCCGGTCATGGGGGGCAAGGATTTTCGCGATCTTCTCCACCTTGTCTTCGACCTCCGCGCGGTTTGCGCCGTGGACCATGGCAAACAGGTTGTAGGACCACAAGGGAAGGTGCCGCGGGCGGCGATAACAATGGGAGACAAAATCAAGCGCGCCGATTTTCTTGCCCATCTGGCGGATTTGCGCATCGGGAACATCCCAGCAGGACATGCCGTTGGCTTTCCAGCCCAGCGTGTAATGATTGGGCACCGCGCCCATGCGGCGGATAACGCCGCGCTCAAGCATGGCTTTCATGCGCGCCATGACTTCATTTTCACTCAGCCCCAGTTGGGCGGCAATCCGGGCATAGGGGGCCGGCGTGAGGGGAAGGCCCTCTTGCGTGGCCTCGATGATTTTGCGATCGCTCGTATCCAGCATGATTAAAGCTCGACCTTCAGGCCAATGAAAAATTCCTCTTCCTTGGGCATGTTATAAACCTCAAGCCCGGTTTGCGCCTCGATTTTGTGAATGACCTCCTGTACCTGTTCCGGGGTCTCGGTCGAGATCACGAACCACATGTTCAGCTCGTGCTCGCGCTCGTAATTATGCGCAACTTCGCGGTGGGCATTGACCAGTTCCGCGACTTTCTCAAAGCGCTCTTCGGGGACGCGCAAGGCGGCCAGCGTCACCGCGCCGCCCATGGCCTCGGCGTTATAAAGCGGTCCAAAGCGGCTCAGGGCCTTGTTTTCTATGAGCTTTGAAAGGCGCAAAATCAGCTCGTTCTCTTCAAGGCCAAGCTGTGAGGCGGCCTTGAGAAAGGGGCGTTCTTCGATGGTAAAGCCGCCTTGCAGCGCATTGATGATGCGCTTGTCGGTTTCATCGAGTTTTGGAGGCGCGGGGATATTCATTTTGCGCAGGGGGGCTTATGGGCAAAGCGGGCGCCATATTGCTTGAAGCGGCGTTTGGAGAACAATACCTTTCCGGGGAAATCATTCAGCCCTGCGGCCTGCTTGACTTCCTCGATCTGTTGCAAGACCTTCTCCCGGTCCCGGCCATGGATCATGCAATACAGGTTATAGGGCCAGATCTTGGGGAAACGGCGGCGCGAATAGCACAGGGTTACAAATCCATGGGTTTTGATGCGTTCGGCTATGGCGTCAACCTGGTCATCCGGGACATCCCAGACCACCATGGCATTGGCCTTGAAACCCAGTTCATGATGACGCAGGACCAGCCCGAAACGGCTGATGATGCCGTAATCCTGCATGAGCCGCAGGCGTTTGATGACTTCTGCCTCGGACATGCCCAGGGATTTGCCTACATCCGCATAGGGGCGCGGCGTGAGCGGCAGTCCGTCCTGGATTGCTCCCAGCAGCTTGCGGTCTATGTGTTCAACGAAGCCCATAAGGCAAATCCCAGGTCAATATGGTAGGCTCGCTGCAAGGGCAGGTCGATGGCCCGGCAGCCGGTTTTCTTTTCCAGTCTTTGAAGTGTTGATTTGAGTTGTTCCTTGTTTTTTTCCGTGACCACGAACCACAGGTTGAGCTCATGCTCGCGCTCATAATTGTGGTTCACGCTGGCTTCCGCGCTCACCGTTGCGGCGACTTCATCCAGCCGCTCGGGGGCCACTTTCATCGCCACCAATGTGCTGGCCCCGGCAGTGTTGGGGCGCACCACGGCCCCGGCGCGTGAGAGAATGCCACGTTCTTTCAAGGCGGTCAGCATGCTGATGATATGTGCTTCACTTGTGCCGAGTTCTTCGGCAATGGCGGCATAAGGGCGCTCGACCAGCGGAAAACCGCGTTGCCAGCCATCTATGAGCCGTTTTTCGATTGCCGAGAATTGCATCAATTACAGCCCGATCTTTCCGG